>CABZKL010000011.1 GCA_902526405.1 uncultured Pelagibacteraceae bacterium | reverse complement strand
TGAGCTCAGAAAACAGAACTTCGGTACCAAATTCTTTAAACGAACATTGGATGCCATTTACATCCAATAAAGATTTTAAGGCTAATCCAAGATTAATCACTGAAGCTAAAGGAGTTTATTTAAAAACCCATCATGGTAAAACCCAAATTGATGCAAGTTCTGGATTATTTTGTAATCCATTAGGTCACGGAAGAAAAGAAATTACTGAAGCTGTAACCAAACAATTAGAAACTTTAGATTATGCTCAACCTTTTCAACAAGGTTTTGGCGGATCTTTTGAGTTAGCCACAAAAATTTCGAAACACACTCCAGGTGATTTAAATAAAATGTTTTACACAATTTGTGGATCAACAGCTGTAGAGACAGCAATAAAAATTGCAGTAGCCTATCACAGAGCAAAAGGTAATGCTCATAGATTTAGATTTGTAGGTCGTGAGCGTGGATACCATGGTATGAATATTGGATGCGTATCTGTTGGAGGAATGATTAACAATGTTAAAACTTTCGCAAGTATTTTAATGCCAGGTGTTCAACATATGAGACATACACATTTACCTGAACATAAATTTGTAAGTGGTCAACCAGAGACTGGTGCTGATTTAGCAGATGACTTAGAAAGAATAGCTACAAACTTTGGTCCTGAAAACATTGCGGCATGTATTGTTGAACCAATAGCAGGATCAACTGGAACTTTAGTACCACCAAAAGGTTACTTACAAAAATTGAGAGAGACATGTGATAAACATGGAATACTTTTAATTTTTGATGAAGTAATTACAGGATGGGGCCGAACGGGCTCTGCATTTGCAAGTCACGAGTTTGGTGTAACACCAGATATTATGACGATGGCGAAAGCAACAACAAATGGTGTTGTTCCTATGGGTGTTGTTGCTTGCAAAGATGAAATTTACGATGCAGTGATGGATGCCTCTCCGATGGGATCAGTAGAATTATTTCACGGTTATACATATTCAGGAATACCAGTTGCAGTAGCTGCAGCTTTAGCAGTTCAAGACATTTTCGAAAAAGAAGATATATTTGAAAGGGCAAAAAATTTAGCTCCTTATTTCCAAAAAGGATTATTTTCACTTCAAGATTTAGAGACTGTGGAAAATATAAGAGGATATGGAATGATGGGTGGAATTGATATGAAATTAAACACCAAACCTGGTAAAGCAGGGTACGAAACTTTCAAAGCTTGTTATGAAGCAGGAGTAAATTTTAAAGCTACAGGTGACTGTTTAATTATAGCTCCACAGTTTATTTGTGAAGAAAAACACATAGATGAAATTATAGACAAACTTAGAACTGGTATAACTAATTATCAAAAAAACCAAAAAAATTAGTTAATTTTAACTTATAAAAAAAGTCCATGAAGATTGGCGTACCTAAAGAGATAAAACCTCAAGAGAATAGGATTGGTCTAACTCCTGAAAGTGTTAAAACTTTAGTTTCCGAGGGACACGAAATCATTATTGAAAATAATGGAGGTTATGAAGCTGGCTTTGAAAATGAGCAATACATAAAAGCTGGCGCAAAAATTGCTAACACTGCAGAGGATATTTTTGATGATGCTGAAATAATTGTTAAAGTTAAAGAGCCTCAAAAATCAGAAGTAGAAATGATTAAAGAAAATCAAATTGTTTATACTTATTTACATCTAGCGGCAGCTAAAGAATTAACTAAAGGGTTGATTAAATCAAAAAGTATAAATATTGCATATGAAACGGTTACTGATAATAATGGCAGATTACCTTTGCTTGCTCCTATGAGTGCAGTTGCTGGTCGAATGTCAGTACAAGCTGGAGCTCATTGTCTTGAAAAAAATCAAAATGGAAGAGGTCTTTTATTAGGAGGAGCACCCGGTGTAACAGGAGCAAATGTTGTTATTTTAGGTGGTGGTGTGGTTGGAGAAAATGCAGCAGTTATTGCAACTGGAATGCAGGCTAAAGTTCACATTGTTGACAAATCTGAAGAAAGATTAAAACAACTTACTGAAATGTTTGGTGATAAAATTATTCCAGAACAAAGTGATAAAATTGATTTAACTAAATTGTTAACAGAAGCTGATCTGTTAGTTGGAGGTGTTTTAATTCCAGGGGCTGAGGCACCAAAATTAGTTACTAAAGAAATGTTAAAATTTATGAAACGTGGATCTGTAATTGTTGATGTTGCTATAGATCAAGGTGGATGTGTTGAAACAAGTAAACCAACTACTCATGGAGATCCAACTTATATAGTTGATGATGTTGTGCATTATTGTGTAGCAAATATGCCAGGTGGTGTACCAAGAACATCAACATTAGCCTTAAATAATGCCACACTTCCATTTTTAGTAAAACTTGCAAATAAAGGTTATCAAAAAGCTTTAGGAGAAGACAAACATTTTTTAGCAGGACTAAATGTTCATAAAGGTCACGTGACCTATAAAGCTGTTGCTGATGTATTTGGTCATAGTTTTGTAGAACCTGGAGAAGCTATTAAAATTTAGTGATGGATAAAAAGTATCCCTCAAGCACAAAAGTTGTTGTAATAGGTGGTGGAGTGATTGGATGTTCTGTTGCATATCACTTAACAAAGTTTGGTTGGAAAGATGTAGTTTTATTAGAAAGAGACCAACTAACATCGGGAACAACATGGCATGCAGCAGGATTAGTAAGTCAGTTAGGTCCATCAGCTGTGGTAACTAAAATTAGAAAATACACTTTAGATTTATATAAAAATCTTGAAAAAGAAGTTGATCACTCAGCAGGACTAAGACTTAACGGTGCACTTTCAATTGCACAAACTGATAGCCGTTGGCAGGAACTTAAAAGACAAGCAACTACCGCTCAACTTTATGATGTTGATCTAATGATACTTGATAAAGAAGAAATTAAAAAAAAATACCCAATGATGAGCACAGAAGACTTAAAAGGTGGAGTTTTAATGCCTGGAGATGGTTCAGCTGACCCAAGTGGGGTAACTCATATGCTTGCAAAAGGAGCAAGAAAAGGAGGGGCAAAAATATATGAACAATCCCCTGTTGAAACTATATTGACTAAAAACGGAAGAGTTCATGGTGTTAGAGTTAAAGGTCAAGATATAGAGTGTAATTATGTAGTTTTAGCAACTGGAATGTGGTCAAGACAAATTGGTGAAAAGATTGGAGTTAGTATTCCTCTTTATCCCGCAGAACATTTTTATGTAATTACTGAACCAATAGAAAAGCTTTCACCAACTCTACCTGTAGTAAGAGATTTTGATAGCAGTGTTTATTTTAAAGAGGATGCTGGAAAATTATTAATAGGAATATTTGAAGGTAAATCAATTCCTGCCTTTAATAAAACTAATCAAGTACCAGAAGATTTTTCTTTTGGAGAGTTTCCTGAAAACTTTGAGCACTTTGAACCTTATTTAGAAAAATCTATGAAAAGATTTCCTGTATTAAAAAAAATAGGTATTAGAAAATTTTTTTCAGGTCCAGAGTCTTTTACTCCTGATACCAACTCTTTACTAGGTGAAGTACCAGAAGTAAAAAATTTATTTGTTAGTTGTGGTTTAAATAGTATTGGAATTGGAAGTGGAGGTGGAGTTGGTAAAGTAACTGCTGAATGGTTAATGAATGGACATATAAATGAGGATATTTTTAATTATGATATTAAAAGATTTCAAAAATTTAATTCAGAGATAAGTTTTATTAAAGACAGGATTACAGAGTCTTTAGGGGACTTATACGGAATGCATTGGCCTTTCAAACAACATAAAACATCGAGAAATATAAAAATTTTACCACATCATGATTTATTAAAAAGTTTTGGTGCCTGCTTTGGAGTATCAGCTGGATATGAGCGACCTATGTGGTTCGCACTTGATGGTGAGAAAACAGAATATGAATATAGTTACAACTATCAAAATTGGTATCCAGCTGTTGAATATGAAACAAGTAATACTTTAAATAATGTAGGTTTATTTGATTTAACCCCATTTTCAAAATTCGAGATCAAGTCAGATAAAGCTCATGAAAATTTACAAAAAATTTGTACAGCAAATATTAAAAATGAAGTTGGAAAGTGCACTTATACTCAAATGTTAAATGAAGATGGTGGCGTTGAAACTGATTTGACAGTAGTCTGTATTGATCACAATCATTTCAGAATTATTAGTTCAGCAGCAACAAGAGAAAGAGATAAATTTCATATTAAAAAACATTTGTCAGATGGAATTAATCTTAAAGATATAACTGATGATTATTGTGTATTTGGTATTTTTGGTCCAAAAAGCAGATCTTTAATGCAAGAGTTAAGTGAAGAGGATTTTACTAATGAAAATTTTAAATTTGGTTATGCGAAATATATTAAAATCGATAATATAAAAATTTGGGCTCAACGATTATCCTACGTTGGAGAACTTGGTTATGAATTATATATAAAAATAACTGAAGCTAAAAAAATTTACGAACTAATTATTGAAAAAGGAAAGAAATTTAATCTTTCTAATTGTGGAGTGCATGCTTTAGATACTATGAGAATGGAAAGTGGTTTTTTGCATTGGGGACATGATATTTCTCCAGAAGAAAATCAATATCAATCAGGTCTTGCATTTACCATAAGTAACAAAAAGAAAACTGATTTCATTGGAAAAGAGGCTCTTCAGAGAATTAAGAGCAAAAAAATTGATAAAAAATTTATTATGCTTGCGCTTAAAAACAATAAACCTGGCTCACCGTTATTACTGCATGATGAACCAATTTATTTTAAAGATAAAATAATAGGAAGAACAACTTCAGCTAATTATTCTTTTAATTTTAAAAAAAATTTAGCATTCGGTTACATAAATAATGATTATACAGATGAAGTGCTAAGTAAAAATGAAATTTATATTGAGGTAGAGAAGCAAAAATATAAAGCTGAATTAATTACAAAACCCTTAAAAATAAATAATTATAAAAATATTTAAATTTTTTTTATTAATTTATTTGTGTTCTAGATTTATATTTGCTTAAATGAAATTATGAAAAAAAATTTTGAAAATCAATTTGAAAATGAAAAAGAAAATAAGTCAAAAAATATGTATTTAAACCAACAAACCAAAACAACAAATGTAAATATTTTATTAAACAGAGTTAGATTAGATAAAAAAAAAACTTTTATAAAAAGGTTAATAAATTCGATTATTATTATAGCTTTGATAAGTCTATTTACTACTTATCTAATTATATAATTATTTAAATAAAAAATAAATTTTTTTGAAACAGATACTTTTAAAAAAAATTTTGTTAGATTAACATATGAAAACAATATTTGAGATAGGATCAAAAAAACATACATTAAAATATACAAGAAAAATGCCTGAAGCGGAGGTTAAAAAAATGAAATCTTTTATAACAAATAAAGGACAGAAATTAGAAAAAACTTCAAAGTTTAAAATTTTAAAAATTACAGATGCAAAAGAAATAAGAACATTCAAAATAAATATTTAATTTTATTTTCTATACACTTGCACAATTAAACTAAAGTTGTATAAATCAAATTTCTATCATGGCGGGGTAGCTCAGTTGGTTAGAGCGCAGGACTCATAAGCCTGAGGTCAGTGGTTCGATCCCACTTCCCGCTACCAATTAATGACCAGGAAAATCAATTAAATTTATAACTTTATAATTTTCTTTAATCAAATAATCTGATCCACCTAAATCAAACAGATTTATTACAAATACAAAAGCAGCAACATTTCCATTTGAAATTTCTATCAATTTAGCTGCGGCCTTTGCAGTGCCGCCAGTAGCAATCAAATCATCTATAATTAAAACAGATTCGCCTTTTTCTATAGAATCTTTATGCACTTCTATAGTTGCTGTTCCATATTCTAGTTTAAAATCAACTGAATGAACATCTGCTGGTAGCTTATTTTTTTTTCTAAGCATAATAAAAGGTTTTTTGAGAATATAAGAAACTGCGGAAGCAAAAACAAAACCTCTAGACTCTATTGCAGCAATTTTTGTAAAATTAAATTCTTTTGATTTTTCAACAATTTGATTAATTGTTTCTTCAAAAGCTTTTTCATTTTTTATGAGTGTAGTTATATCTCTAAATAAAATACCTTTTTTTGGATAATCAGGTATTGATCTAATATAATCTTTTAAATTCATAATAGTAAATTATAAATCTATAGATAAATAAATTTTAAATTATGACAACACATAAATTAGGTATTATAGGTGGTAGTGGTCTATATGATGTCGAAGAATTTAAAGAAAGAGAATTAATCGACATAAATACACCTTGGGGAAAACCATCTGATAAAATATTAAAAACTTATTATAATAGTAAGGAAGTTTACTTTTTACCAAGACACGGAAGAGGCCATTTTGTCTCTCCATCTAATATTAATTTTAGAGCTAACATAGACGCTCTTAAACAGTTAGGTGTAACAGACATTGTTTCAGTCTCAGCAGTAGGATCTTTAAAAGAGGGTTTACAACCTGGAAAATTTGTTATTGTGGACCAATTTATTGATAGAACTTTTTCAAGAGTAAAAACTTTTTTTGATGATGAAATTGTAGCACATGTTTCAATGGCTTATCCAACTTCTAATGGTTTAATGAATGCATGCGAAGATGCTATAAAAAAATCGAATATAGATTATCAAAGAAATGGAACTTATGTTGTAATGGAGGGTCCACAATTTTCAACATTAGCTGAGTCAAATTTATATCGATCCTGGAAAGCGGATGTAATTGGTATGACAAATATGCCAGAGGCTAAGTTAGCAAGAGAAGCTGAAATTCGATATGCATCGGTATCTATGGTTACAGATTTTGATTGTTGGCATTCAGATCACGAAAATGTTGATGTTCAACAAGTAATTAAAGTTTTATTAGGAAACGTTGAAAAAGCCAAAGTAATGATTAAAAATTTAATAGATAATTTTGAAAATCATATAGATATAAACGACCCCACAAATAATTGCTTAGATGTAGCCATTATAACTGCTCCAGAAAAACGAACCCAAAAGACAATAGAAAAACTTAAAACTGTTGCTGGAAGAGCTTTAAACAAATGAGAATTGACGGAAAAGAATACAGAACGATTTGGTATGAAAATAATATTGTTAAAATAATTAATCAAACCAAACTTCCTCATAAGTTTACTGTAAAAGAACTTAAGACTGTAAAAGAAGCAGTTCATGCAATTAAAACTATGGAAGTAAGAGGTGCACCTTTAATTGGTGGTACAGCCGCTTATGGAATAGCTCTCGCGGCTCAACAAAATCATAATCTTGAATTTATTAAAAAAAGTGCAGAAGAATTAATTCAATCAAGACCTACTGGAATTAATTTAAAATGGGCAGTAGACCGCATGATGAAAAAATTATCCGGTATCAATAGTGATCAAATTTTAGACATAGCTTTAAAAGAAGCTAAAGAAATATGCGATGAAGATGTAAAGTTTTGTGAAAACATAGGTATTAACGGATTAAAAATAATTGAGGAAATCTATAATAAGAAAAAAAGTACCGTAAATATTCTTACTCATTGTAATGCGGGCTGGTTAGCGACAATTAATTGGGGAACAGCAACATCACCAATTTATCATGCTCATAAAAAAGGAATTCCTGTTCATGTTTGGGTAGATGAAACAAGACCAAGAAACCAAGGAGCGAATTTAACTTCGTATGAGTTAAACGAAGAAGAGATTCCCAATACAATTATCGCTGATAACACCGGTGGTATTTTAATGCAAAGGGGTGAAGTAGATATGTGTATTGTTGGAACTGATAGAACACTATCTAATGGGGATGTTTGTAATAAAATTGGAACTTATCTAAAGGCATTAGCGGCTTATGATAATAATATTCCTTTTTACGTAGCCTTACCTAGTTCAACAATAGATTGGGATATAAAAGATTCAAAAAATATTCCTATTGAGGAAAGAAACTTAGACGAATTATCACATGTAGAAGGAATTGACGAAAATAACGAAATTAAAAAAGTTTTGATATATCCCAATAAAAGTAAAGCATTAAATTTAGCTTTTGACGTAACTCCTGCAAAATATGTTACAGGTTTAATTACTGAAAAAGGAATTGCAAAAGCTTCTTATGATGGTTTACAAAAATTATTTAAATGAAAAATTTAAGAATTGAAATAATAAAATATTCAAGAATGTTGAATTCAACAAAATTGTCTGCATTAAGATCTGGTAATATATCTACAAGGTATAAAGATGGTTTTTTAATTACACCGTCAGGAAAAAAGTACTCGTCCTTAAAAAATAGAGATATTGTTTTCGTATCTTTAAGTGGAAAATACGATAAAAAAAATGGATTACCTTCATCTGAATGGAAATTTCATCAGGATATCTATAATAACAAAAAAAATGCAAAAGCAATCGTTCATGCACATTCAACTAATGCGACTGCATTAGCTACTCATAAAAGAGGAATACCACCATTTCATTATATGGTTGCAATGGCAGGAGGACATGACATTAAGTGTGCAAAGTATGCAACCTTCGGAACTAGAGAACTATCAAATAATATTTTAAAAGCGTTGAGAGATAGAAAAGCTTGCCTTATAGCAAATCACGGTCAGATTGCATTTGAGGAAAATTTAACAAAAGCTTTTGAGCTGGCTGAAGAGGTTGAAAATATATCCCTTCAGTATATAACCAGCCTTAAATTGGGTAAGCCAAAAATTCTTTCTTTAAAAGAGATGAAAAAAGTTATATCCAAGGCAAAAAATTATAAGAAGGGATAATAGATGACTAAAGTTGGAGAGCATATAACTCTAGACATTATTGGAACCACACAAGAATACGATCCTTCAGTTTTCGAAAAAGTAATTCACGACATAGCTAAAGCTGCTAAAGTTACTATACTTAATATTTCTAAATATAAATTTGAACCCCAAGGTTTTACAATTTTAGCTTTATTAGCAGAAAGCCACATCAGTTTTCATACCTTTCCAGAAAAAGGTATTATTAGTTTTGATTTTTTTACATGTGGAAAAATAAATCCTTCTGTAGCTGTAGAAATTATAAGAAAAGAATTTGAACATACAAGAATAGTTAAAAAAGAGTTTAATAGAGACACCAAGTCTCTTTATCCTGATATTTACAGCTCACCAGGTCTACAAAAATCTTATATAGTAAAGGATGTTTTGGAAGATTTTAAGTCAAAAGTAGGTCAGCATATTGAAATTCTAGAGTTAGAACAATTTGGAAAATCTCTTTTTATTGACAGTGAAATCCAAGTAGCAACTACGGATGAACATTTATACAGTTCAACATTTGTTAGAGCAGGTCTAGATTTAAATTATAACAGTGAGCGAACAGCTATAATTGGTGGCGGTGATGGAGGAGTTGCCAGAGAATGCATATCAAAAAATTTTAATTTTATTGATTGGTATGAATTAGATCCAGAGGTTGTTGATGTATGTAATAAACATCTTGGAGATATAGGAAAAAAAGCAACTGAAAAAAATTCCGTAAAGTGTGTTTGGGGAGATGCTTTTGAAAGTATAAAGTCTGTAAGTGATGATACTTACGATCATATTTATGTAGATTTAAATGATGACCAATTCTGCATTGATCTAGCTTCAAAGAATATGGACTCGTTAGTTCGAATTTTAAAACCAAAAGGAGTTATCACTGCACAAGTTGGTAGCCAAGATAAAAAACCACAGCAGGTTGAAAATTGGTTAAATGTTTTTAATCAAAATTTTGGAAACACAAAATTATCAAGAGTATACATACCAAGTTTTGATTGTTCATGGAATTTCTCTTCTTCAATAAACCATTGATTTTTCTTTTTAATTAGTAAATTTTATGAAATAATCTTTAAAAATTTTGGAGGAAAAAAAATGAAAAAACTAAAAGTATTAGGACTCGGTATATTAATATCATCATTTCTAACAATTTCTTCTATTGCAGATCAAATTAAAATAGGAACTGAAGGTGCATATCCACCTTGGAATTCTAAAGACTCAGCGGGAAATTTGATTGGCTTTGAAGTCGAATTAGCAAATGAATTATGTAAAATTATGAAACATGATTGCACTATTGTAGAGCAAGACTGGGATGGAATGATACCAGCTTTAGTCTCAAGAAAATTTGATGCCATCATGGCTGGTATGTCAATAACTGGTGAGAGAATGAAAACAATAAACTTTTCTCAAGGTTATGCAGATGAAGTTGCATCGTTAGCTGTTATGAAGGGATCGAAAAACGAAGGCCTTAAAACAATGTCAGCTATAAATTTATCCGACGTAAGTGCAGATGAAAAAGCAACTCTAGATGTTTTGACCAAAGCATTTAAAGGCAAAACTATTGGTGTACAAACAGCAACAATTCACCAAAACTTCTTAGAATCTGGTTTAATGGGTAATGTAAAAATTAGAACTTACAAAACTCAAGATGAAGTAAACCTAGATTTATCTGCTGGTAGAATAGATGCAGCACTAGCCGCAGCAGTTGCTTTTACGGATTATGCAGAAAAATCTGGTAAAGGAGTTGTATTAACTGGACCAACATTTGCAGGTGGAGATTTTGGTAATGGTGTAGGTGTAGGTATTAGAAAAGGTGACTCTAAACTTTTAAATGATTTTAACGCAGCAATTGATAAAGCTAGAGATGATGGCATTATTAGTAAGCTTGCTATAAAACATTTTGGTTTTGACGCTTCTATGTAATAAATTATTTATGGGTGGCTATAATTAGCCACCTATATTATGGAACTTCTATATTTTGGTGATAAAGGTTGGGGAGACGAGTTATTCTTTGCAACTTTAATGACGATTGCGGTTTCAATAACCGCAATGATAATAGGCTTTATATTTGCTGCTTTATTTACTCCATTAAAATTATCTAACAACAAAATTTTAATCATAATTGGTAATTCATACACTACAGTTATTAGAGGTGTACCAGAGCTTCTTGTAATTTATTTATTTTTCTTTGGTGGAAGTGGAGCAATTATGTTTGTTGCTTCAATATTTGGTTATAATGATTACATCGAAATTAATGCTTTTTTAACCGGTTCATTTTCAATAGGGATAATATCAGGAGCATACTCGACTGAAGTATTTAGAGGAGCGCTACAATCAATTGATAATGGTCAGTTTGAAGCTGCAAAAGTTTTAGGATTTAACAAATATATTTACTTCTTTAAAATTATTTTGCCTCAAATGCTAAGACTGGCAATTCCAAACTTAAGCAATGTTTGGCAAATTACTTTAAAAGATACATCATTAATTTCTGTCACAGGACTTGTTGAAATTATGAGACAATCCTATATTGCAGCTGGCTCAACAAGAGATCCTTTATTCTTTTATAGCTTTGCGGCAGTTTTGTATCTTCTGCTCACTTATCTGAGTATGAAAATTATTAACAGATTAGAAATTAAATACAGCAGGGGGTATTAATGGATTTTGATTTAATGTTCACTAGTTTTCCTAAACTTTTAGCAGCAACTATAGTAACTTTAAAATTATTATCTGCATCATTATTCTTTGGATTATTTATTGGGCTTTTTTTTGCAATCTTAAGATTAGATAAAAATATATTTATAAATAAATTTGCTTATGTATATTCTTATTTGTTTAGAGGAACTCCTTTACTAGTTCAAATTTTCATAATTTATTTTGGACTAGGGCAAATTGAATATTTAAGGTCAACATTTTTATGGGTTATTTTAAAAGAGCCTTATTGGTGTGCAATTATAGCTTTTACTTTAAATACAGGTGCCTACACGTCTGAAATATTAAGATCAGCATTTCAAACGATAAAGCCAGGAATAATTGAAGCTGGTAAAAGCTTAGGTATACCAAATAAAATTATTTTTTATAAAATACAAATTCCAATTGCTATTAGACAATCTCTTCCTGCTTACGGAAATGAAATAATATTGATGATGAAAGGAACTTCACTAGCTAGCACAGTTACTTTAATGGATTTGACTGGTGTAGCAAAATATATAATATCAACAACGTTTAAGCCAATTGAGGTGTTTATTGTTGCGGGAGGAATATACTTATTTATGACTTTTATTATTAATAATGTGATTAAATTTTTAGAAAAAAAATATTCTTTTAATAGCTAGGATATTCTTTGATCTCTTTGATTTTTGAGCCAGTATGATTATTTATTTCTAACTTAATTTTTGCTCGATCATCATTTAAAAAATGTACATCCCTTGAAAGTTTAATAAATTTATCTGTGAAATTTTGATCTTTTTCACATTGTCTTTTTTCATCTTCAATCACCCAAAGTTTTGCGTTAATCTCTTTTAATGAAGAAAAAAGATTATTTAGTTTTTCATCAGATTTAACATTTCTATTTAATTGATCATTAAGGATTGAATGCTCTTCTTTGATAAATTTAAGTTTTTCAAGATCTTTAATTTTATTTTGTTTAATTTCTAAAATTGAAATTTTATCCAACAGCTCACCAACAGATACTTCAACCAGAATTTTATTCATAAATAAATATACTATGTTAAGTTGTTTTAAATATGTCTAATATTTTAATTATTAAACACGGCTCTTTAGGAGATATAGCTCAAGCTTGTGGAGCAATTCAAGATATTTCTGAAAATTACCCAGACGATCAAATTCATTTGTTAACGACAAAACCTTATTATGACCTTTTTAAAAAAAATCCTAATATTTCAAATGTAATTGTAGATAAGCGGCTATCAAGATTAAATCTCATTTATTTATATTCATTAATGAGAGAAATTAAAAAATATAGTTTTTCCAAAGTTTTTGATCTTCAAAATTCTAGCAGAACTTCTTTATATAAAAAGATTCTATTTCCTAAAGTTGGTAAGGAAATATGGTCGTCAACTGAAACTACTTTACCAGAAGGTACTACTAAGCAGGATTTTGATAAAGACTCTGTGTTAGAAAGATTTGATCATCAATTAAAAAGTTCTGGAATTAACACTAATCATACTTTAGCCCCTGATTTCTCATGGAGCACATCAGATATTTCTCAAATAAAAAATCACCATGAATTAGAAAAATATATTGTTCTCTTCCCTTTCTGCTCTCCTCATCTAGCCTCAAAGAAATGGTCTTATTATAATGATTTAATTTCTTTGATTAATGAAAAATTAGAAAATAAATTTAAAGTAGTTATAGCACCTGGACCAGGAGAAATTAAAGACGCAGCAAGTATAAATGCACTTTGTATATTGGATAATGGTAAACCCCTAGATATTTCTCAGTTGGCAGCATTGATTAAAGATAGTTCTTTCGTTGTTGCAAATGATACTGGACCTGCTCATATGACAGCTCATTTAGGATCAAAAGGAATTGCTTTATTTGGTGCACACACAACAGCACATAAAGTAAGTATAGAGAGAGAAAATTTTAAAGCTATTCAAGTAAGTGATCTTTCAAAACTTTCAGCAAATAAAGTATTTGAGAATATTTTATTACATTTAAATTAGGATTGTTATTTATTTTTATAAAATTTAGATAAAAGAATAGGTAAAAACATCACAATTAAAAAAATTCTTAAAAAATGATGATAACTTACGAAGATCGGATCAATTTTGTAAGCTACACTTATAACTACCATTTCGTGAATTCCTCCAGGTGCAAAACTTAAGAATGTTGGAATAAAATCAAAACCTGCATAAGTTAAAACATAAGCAGTAGTCATTGCAATAATTATTAAAATTGCACTAACAACTATTCCATGAAATATAAAGTAGAGCAATTCATTTAATTTTAAACCATTTAGTCTAGTACCTAATGCAGTTCCCAAAAAGACAAATGCAATATTTATAAATGTATCTGGAAACCTAGAATCAATAATTTCAAAGGTATAAAATAATCCTGATAAAGCCATAGCACCAATTAATGCAGGAGAAGGGATATTGAATTTTTTTAGTAAATTTGCGAATAAAAAACAAATAAACACGAGAAATATAATTTCTAAGAAGTAATTGTAATCATAAATATTAGAAAAATTATAACCAGTTATTTCTGAAAAGCCTAAATTATTAATGAAAAATAAAGGAACAAAACTAACAATAAAAATTACTCTTGTGGCCTGTGGGATCAAAACTTTTTTATCATCTTTACTTTTGCCAAATTCTAATAATGCTGCTGAAATTGGAACAAATGCCCCAGGAAGTGCAGCCAATACTGAAATAAATTTACTAAACTTACAAATTTTAAAAAAATAATATCCAGCCAATATAGTACTTATGACTGTACAAAAAATCATAGCAATTGATGAAAAAATCCACAAATGAATTTTATAAAGTAGAGATACATTCAAGGTTCCACCCAAAATAATACCCACTATTAAAAAAACAGGATTTAATAATTTAGTAGGAAATTCAATTTTAAATTTTGTAAATGCAAAACAAAGATTTAAACCTAATGAACCCAACAGCCAAGGAAGAGGTAGACCAATTATTGTTCCCAAATAACCACCTATTAAACCTATGATTATAGCTTTATAACTGTTAATGATTGAACTAAAATAATTTGTAATAGTTGTGTAATTAATAAAATTGAACATTAATAATTTTAATTAGATTAAAAGTTCAAAACTTGTTATTTAAAAAAAAATTTTTCTATTGTTTACTCACAATATTTTTTCAGAAATATGATTTCAATCTAAAGTTGTACTAACAAATTACAGGTTGCATAACCTAAGGTAATGTAATTTAATTTAACCTTTAAATAAGAGAAAGAGGAATATAATGATAAATATAAAAAAAATTGTTTCAGTATTATTCTCGGCAATCCTATTATTCTCAGCATCTGCAACTAGTTCAATTGCGATTGATAAAATTCACTTCGTGATAGGTGGTGGTGCTGGTGGTGGTTGGGATGGAACTGCTAGAGGTACTGGAGAAGCTTTAACTAAAGCTGGAATGTTAAAAAGCGCATCATTTGAAAATATGTCAGGTGGTGGTGGAGGTAAAGCACTAGCTTATATGATCAATACTAAGCCTGCGAACACAGTATTAGTACAATCTACTCCATTAGTTTTAAGATCAATAACAAGACATAAAGGTTATGTTAAAGGCAATGGAACTTTATCATATAAAGATGTTGTGCCAATTGCTGGTGTAATTGGTGACTACGGCGCAATTGCTGTTGCTAAAAATTCATCTTTTAAAAATTTTAAGGATGTGGTCGATGCATACAAAAAAGATCCAGACTCAGTTAAAATGGCTGGTGGATCAGTAAGAGGAAGCATGGACCATTTGATTGGTGCATTAGCATTCCAAGCTGCAGGAGCAGATCCAAATGCTGTTGCATATATTCCTTATGATGCAGGTGGAAAAGCATTGGCTGGACTTTTATCTGGAGAGACACAAATTATCTCTACAGGTTTAGGGGAACTTATGGGTGCAAGAGATCAAGTAAGAATTATTGGCATCACCGCACCATCGAGAGTTTCAGATGCTCCAGATGCACCGACACTTAAAGAACAAGGTTATGATGTGCAATTTGTAAATTGGAGAGGATTTTTTGGACCTCCAGGTATGAGCAATTCTGATAAATCTAAAATTGCTAAAATGCTTGGTGATGTTCAAAAAACTTCAGAATGGGAAGCTGTTAGAGCAAGAAATGCTTGGGTAAATATTTATAACCCTGAGGATAAATTTGTTTCTTTCTTGGAAAAACAAACTGAGGAAATGACAGCTCTTATGAAAAAGCTAGGAGTTATCTAGTCTTATAGATTAGCAAGTAAAAATTAGAGCAGTGAATATAAATACTACTAAAATTATATCACTGCTCTTTTTTATTTTTTCTGTATTTTATTTATATACAGCTTACCAAATTCAAGTATTTACATTTGATGAGAACGCACCATTTAATGCAAAAACATTCCCAATTTATTTAGGTTATGCAGGTTTATTCTTTTCAGGATTAAAATTAATTCTTCCAGATCCTAAAACCATTAAAGTTGAACATAGAAATTTAGAATATAAAAAAACTACTATATTAATCATTATTGCAATTATTTATGGAGCAACAATTTTAAAAGTTGGATATTTTTTAACTACTTCATTTTTTTTATTCGGTTCTTATTATTTTTTAGGTGAAAGACGATGGATATTGATGTTTTTATTATCATTCCCTTTTGTAGCTGCGTTTATGTATTTGTTACATGGTGTGCTTGAGATTTATTTAAGAGATCCATTTTTACAATTGATTGGGGTGATGGGATGATTGAGGGAATATTAATCGGTCTATCAACTGCTCTAACCCTACAAAATATATTTATGGTAATGATTGGTTGTTTTTTTGGAACAATTATAGGAATGCTACCTGGCCTAGGTCCAATGACTGCTATTGCTCTTATGATACCTATTACTTATGGTTTTGATCCTGCAACAGGATTAATTTTAATGGCAGGTGTTTATTACGGAGCAGTATTTGGTGGGTCTACATCATCAATATTATTAAATGCTCCAGGCGTCCCAGGAACTGTTGCAACATCTTTTGACGGTTATCCAATGGCTCAGCAAGGTAAAGCTGGAAAAGCTTTAGCTATTGCTGCCTGGAGTTCATTTGCTGGTGGAACATTTTCAGCAATTTATTTGCTATTTTTGGCCCCAAGTTTATCTAAAGTTAGTTTATCATTTAGATCTCCAGATTATTTTGCTTTAATGATTCTAGGTTTAACCGCAATAGCAGCATTCTCATCTAAAGGACAGTTTTTAAAAGCAATGATGATGGTAGTACTTGGTTTGATGTTAGCTTCAGTTGGACAAGATAGCCTTTCAGATATTACTAGATTTACTTTTGATAATATGAATTTAACAGATGGTATCAGTTTTGTTTTAGTTGTAATGGCGACATTTGCAATGAGCGAAGCTTTGACAATTATTTTAAAAAGAAATGATCCAACTGCTGCTGCTAAACAAGTTTCTTTAACTGAATTAGGTTCAATAAAAATTGAAAAAGAAGATAGAAAAAAAATGTATAAAACAATTCCTCGTTCTTCAGTAATTGGTTTTTTAATTGGTGTTTTGCCAGGGGCTGGAGCAACTATTGCATCATTTTTAGCTTATGGAATGGAAAGAAATTTAGTCAATGATGATGAAAAACAGAAGTTTGGTAAAGGGAGTGTAAATGGATTGTCTGCACCTGAAACAGCAAATAATGCTGCGTGCTCTGGTTCATTTGTGCCCATGCTAACATTAGGAATTCCAGGAAGTGGAACAACAGCAGTGATGTTAGGTGCTCTTTTAGGATTTGGTGTTCAACCAGGACCAAGACTTTATATGACAAACCCTGAAATTTTCTGGTCAATTATTATGTCAATGTATATCGGGATGGTTATTTTATTAATTTTAAATTTACCTTTAATTCCCTATATTGCTAGAATTCTTGCTGTACCAAAAAATTATTTAATTCCATTAATTTTATTTTTCTCAATTACTGGTATTTACGTAATGTCATTTAATAATTTTGATATTTATTTAATGATCGGAATTGCAGTTGTTGCAACATTTTTGCGCTTATATGACTTTCCTATGCCACCTCTTATTTTAGCTTTTGTCCTTGGAGGATTAATGGAAGAAAATTTAAGAAGATCTTTGTTATTAAGTAATGGTTCATGGGAATTTTTATGGGACAGAATGTTAACTTTGTGTATTTTGCTCACTACAGCCTTTATTGTAATTTGGCATATATATAAAACTTTTATGAAGAAGAATTAGTTTAAAATTTTTTTATAATCTTCAATAATTTTAGACCATTGGAATTTAGTAACAAATTCTTTTGCATTTTTTCCAAATTCCAAATATTTTTTATTTTCTAAAGATGCATTTATAGATGAGTAGATATCATCTAAATTATTTCCATCACATATTAGACCAGTTTTTTCATGCTCAATTGCATCTGCTGCACCACCATCTTTTCCTCCAATTGAAGGAATTCCATATTGAGCAGCCTCTACATAGGCAATTCCAAATCCTTCAACTGATGTTTTGTGAATTATAGAAGGCATAACAAATACATTAGATTTTGCAATCAAAGCATTTTTTAAATCATTAGTTATATCCTTAAAAAACATAACCTGACCTTCTAAATCTAATTCTTTGACAAGATTTTTAATATTTTCTTCTTCTTCTCCATAACCCACACAAATATAAACAATATCAGGATAAATTTGTTTTAAGTTTCTCATAGCCATGATTACTTTTTCATGATTTTTTCTTTTATCAAATCTTGAAACTGTAATTAAACGAGGTGTTTTTACTTTAAGTAAACTCTCAACTTTATTCATAGTTTTTTTATCTAATTCTTTAGCAGGATCTACTCCAGGGTTGATTACAACAACTCTATTTTCATTAACACCACAGTCAATTGCTAGATTTTTTGTAAATTGTGAGTTGGCAATTACTCTCTCAACATTATTCAAAACATTTAAAACTCTTTTATTTAAACTTGAGCCTTTTGGATGATTAATTTCTTTACTATGAATTAGGCAATATTTATTTTCAGATGATTTAATTAGCTCTAAGCTCTTCCAATGATCAGCAATAATTCCCTGTATTTTGTTATCTTTAATAAATTCATCTATTAATTGAGCTTTTCTGTATTTTCTTAAAAGTTTAATTCCTCCAACTCTTTCAATTGAAAAAGATGCTTGTTCATCAAATTCTTTATGACCTTCAATATAATCTGCAAAAACTTTAATCATAAAATTTTTTGATAATTCTCTTGAAAGACCCCACATTAAACTTTGCATTCCACCAAGCTCTGGTGGAAAAGATCTAGTAACAACTAAATACATTAATCATATTTCCATTTAATGCCACATCCAGCACTTGGAATTTGTTCTTTTGGACCTTTACCTGTTTTAGCTATTTGTTTCATTGCTTGAAATAGATCACTATCTCCACTTCTAACTGGAATAAGTTTTTTTAATTCTCTCACTCGACCTCTGTATTGAAGCTCTAAATTTTTATTGTATCCAAAGAAATCAGGAGTACAAACAGCATCATAAGCCTTTGCTACTTCTTGGGTTTCATCTACTAAATACGGAAAACTAAAACTATTACTACTAGAGAACTTTATCATATTTTCAAATGAGTCTTCAGGATAATTAACGGCATCATTTGAACAAATCGCGACAGAGTTTATACCTAATTTTTTTAAATTATTGCAGTCTTCAACTATATCTTTTGTAACTGCTTTAACATAGGGACAATGGTTACAAATAAACATTATTAGAGTTCCATTTTCTCCTTTAATATCATCAAGCTTAAGAATTTTTTCATCAGTTGATTTTAGTTCAAATGGAACAGCTTTTTTACCAAAATCACATATTGGAGTTTGTATTGGCATAATGTAATAATGTATAAATTATGTTTTACGATTTAAAAGATAAAAAACCAAAAAACTCTGGCGAAAATTGGGTAGCACCAAATGCAACTATAATAGGTGATGTTACATTAGAGAAAAATACAAGTATTTGGTTTAATGCAGTTTTAAGAGGAGATGTTGAGAACATATTTATTGGTGAAGGATCAAATGTTCAAGATGGGAGCGTTTTACATACAGATCCAGGTTGCCCGTTAAAAGTTGGTAAAGATGTAACTATAGGTCATATGGTTATGCTTCATGGATGTACTATTGGTGACAGTAGTTTGATTGGTATTGGTGCTGTTATTCTTAACAAAGCTATAATTGGAAAAAACTGTATCATTGGTGCTAAAGCTTTAATAACAGAAAATAAGGAAATACCTGATAACTCATTAGTAGTTGGTTCACCTGGTAAAGTTATAAGAGAAGTAACCGAGGATGAAAAAGAAGCGATAGTTGAAAATACAAAGCATTACCAGGATAACTGGAAAAAATATTCAAAATCTATATTCTAATTTTTATGCCAACTTATACCGTTACTAATTCAAATTTTAATTTAAGTTCTAAACAGCAAAAAAATTTAGCAGAAGGAATTACCAAGGTTCATAATGTTGTAACGGGTGCAAATACTTATTTTGCACAAGTGATATTTAATAAAACAAAAAAAAACAATCATTTCATGGGAGGAAAAAAAGTTAAAGAGCCTTCAATATTTTTATTTGGTCAAATTAGAGCTGGAAGACCAAAAAAAATAAAAGATAAATTAATTTCTAATTTAAGAGATGTTATAATTAAAAAATCTAAATTAGATGACACACAGGTTTGGGTTTACATAATTGACCTACCACCATCTCAAATGATTGAATATGGTGCAGTATTACCTGAGTCAGGGAAAGAGAAAGAATGGTTTTCTAAACTGTCAAAAAAATTAAAAAAAAAATTGTCCAAAATAGGTAATTAGAAATTAAATAATTTTTTTTTTATTTAACAAGTAAATCAATACAACCTTGAATTGAAGACACAATTGTTTTGTTTACAAGTCCTTTTAATAGGTTTTTAATTTCACTTATATAAATGGCTAAACTGCTTAAAAAAACCAAAAAGAAAAAAAAGAAATTAGTCAAAACTTCTAGAAAAATAAAAAATAAAAAAAAGGTTAAGACTAAAAAAGTTGGGACAAAAAAGTCTGCGACCAAGAAACCTGTAAAAAAATCTGGAAGATCTAATAACATTAAATCTAACAAAACAAGAGGAGAGAAAAAAATGAGTGCAGAAGAAATGAAAGTGTCATCAGCACTAGATACCTCTCATTTAAAGGTTAAATTTCCATTTAAAGCAAGATACGGAAACTATATTAATGGAAAATTTGTTGAACCAAAGTCGGGCAAGTATTTTGATAATCCAAGCCCGATAACAAATGAGACTATCTGTTCTGTAGCACGTTCGAATGAACAAGACGTCGAGGCTGCTTTAGATGCAGCACACGCTGCTTTTCCTAAATGGGGTAAAACTTCGATAACTGAAAGATCTATAATGCTTAATAAAATAGCTGATGTTTTAGAGGCAAATGCCCAGTTATTGGCCACAGCGGAAACGATGGATAATGGTAAACCAATTCGAGAGACTGCAGGTGCAGACATTCCATTAACAATAGATCACTTTAGATACTTTGCTGGCGTAATTAGAGCAGAGGAGGGTTCAGTGGCTGAGATAAGTAATGACATGTATGCTTATCATATCCCAGAACCACTTGGAGTAGTTGGTCAGATTATACCATGGAACTTTCCACTTTTAATGGCAGCATGGAAAGTAGCTCCAGCTTTAGCAGCAGGAAACTGTATAGTTCTTAAACCAGCAGAACAAACTCCAGCATCGATAATGGTGATGATGGATCTTATTGGTGATTTAATTCCACCGGGTGTTTTAAATGTAGTTAGTGGTTACGGCTTAGAAGCTGGTAAACCATTAGCATCTTCCAAAAGAGTTAAGAAAGTTGCTTTTACAGGTGAAACTACAACTGGTAGATTAATAATGCAGTACGCTTCCCAAAACTTAATACCTATTACTTTAGAGTTGGGTGGTAAATCTCCTAACATTTTCTTTGAAGACATCATGCTTGAGGATGATGCTTATCTTTCAAAATGTTTTGAAGGTTTTGCAATGTTTGCTTTCAACCAAGGGGAGGTATGTACTTGTCCTAGTAGAGCTCTTGTCCAAGAATCTATTTATGAAAAATTCATGGAAAAAGCCTTGGAAAGAGTAAAAAACATTAAGCAAGACAATCCACTTATTAGTGATACAGCTCTTGGAGCTCAGGCATCAGTTGAACAAATGGAGAAGATTAAATCTTATCTCGATTTAGGTAAAAAAGAAGGTGCGGAGGTTTTAGCTGGAGGAGATATTGCTAAATTAAATAGTGGTCTTGAAAAAGGTAACTATATCCAACCGACTGTTTTTAAAGGACATAACAAAATGAGAATTTTCCAAGAAGAAATTTTTGGACCCGTCGTTTCTGTTACTACTTTTAAAGATAAAGCTGAAGCATTAGAAATTGCTAATGATACTCTTTACGGATTAGGTGCTGGTGTTTGGACAAGAAACATAAATACAGCCTATAAGTTTGGAAGATCAATTGAAGCAGGAAGAGTATGGACTAATTGTTTCCATGCTTATCCAGCTCATGCAGCTTTTGGTGGATACAAACAATCAGGTATTGGAAGAGAAACTCACAAAATGATGTTAAATCATTATAGACAAACTAAGAATTTGTTAGTTTCATATAAGGAAGAACCTGATGGATTTTATCTGTAATTAAGTGTTATACTGGCTCGTGATTCACGGGCCAGAATAAATTATGAAAGTAAGCGCAACTCTATCAGCAAAAAAACTTCTTAATGATATTAAAAAAGACCATGGTGACGAATTAATTTTCCATCAATCTGGCGGATGCTGTGATGGAAGCGCACCAATGTGTTATCCAGCCAAAGAATATCTAGTTGGAGATAGTGACGTCAAGTTAGGAGATATTGATGGTGTTCCATTTT
The DNA here is from genome assembly GCA_902526405.1 of uncultured Pelagibacteraceae bacterium. GTDB lineage: Bacteria > Pseudomonadota > Alphaproteobacteria > Pelagibacterales > Pelagibacteraceae > Pelagibacter. Next base: position 18,938 of record CABZKL010000011.1, on the reverse strand, counting down.
ATATGAATGAGGATCAGTACGAGAAATGGAAACATACTGATTTAACTATTGACGCAGTTAATGGAATTGGCGGAATGTTCTCTCTTGATAATGGGCGAGGACGCAGATTCCTGACAAAGTCAGAAATCTGCCTAGTTGTCGATAACGACAAAAAAATTAATCAATCTTAATTATTGACCTGGAGCTTTATAGGCACCTGAAGCTACTTCACTTGCTTTCGTTGTAGCTTTTGTAAAATCAATAGCCTCTAACATAGTTAGGTTTTTAATTGCTCCTGAAGCCTCAACAACAAGTTTTACAGCTGCAAAATCCTCAAATGTAGCTAATTCATTAACAACTACAAAATCATATGACCCACGAACGATATCCATACTATGCATCGTTCCACCCATAGCTTTAGTTAATTGTTCTACAACTGCTTTTCTATCAGTTTTAGGATCTTTTAAAAAACCCTGAAATGCTTTTTCAGTGTAGTTTCCCATTATATATGCTTTCATTATTTCCTCCTTTAAAATTAATAATCTAGCATGAGATGATACAATTTTCTTTTACAAATTGTCTCAATAAAAATTCAGTAAATATTCTATTTTTTTTTATTATTTTATGATTTAATTAAATTAACCTAATTAAAGAAAGGAAAAACTATGAACTTTGTTGGAACAACAACATATGAAGGAACTCAAAAAGATGCAGATGATTTATACAGTATGTTTAAAGATGATCTTGCAAAGTGCACGTCATCATTTGAATGGGCTCACATTCGTGAAGGTAAAATGATTTTTATTGCAAATGTCACTGATGAAGAAAAATTTTATGCTTTATTTGAAGATCAAAGATCTAAAGACTGGAACGCAAAGTTTAATGCTAAAGATGAAGCTTGGAAACTTGAGAAAATAATGTGATCATATCACATACCATTCTAGATTTAATTAAACAATTTTGACAATATGAAAAAAATATTTTTAATTTTATTATTATCATTATTTAGTTTTACAGCTGCACTAAGTGATGGACATAAGATTACTAAAATGGGTTTTGTTTCTAAAGATTTTAAAATTACAAAACTTTCATCGATTGATAATCCTGAAAATAAAATAATACTAATTAACAATCATGGTCAAAATACCAATGATGGAAAACAAAAAGGGTGCACCTCGATTGATCAAATAAGAAATCGAGTATCTTTAGTAAACGAGAAAGTTAACGAAAAAACCATTATGCTTTTCAATCTTTGCGCTGGTCACATCGAGGGGGATATGGGTATGAAATGGTGGATATCAAAAAAACCGTATGTAGGTAAACATAAACTTGAAAAGAGAGTAGAGCAAAATCTTGAATTAATCGACAAGTTGGTATCCTTAGGTGTACCGAGAAAACAAATATTTGTTACAGGACATTCATGTGGTGGATTAACAACTTTACTATTTTTTTCTAAGTATCCTGAAAAAGCAGCAGGAGGTATAGCTTACGCTCCTGCATGTTTTGGAAAGTTAAGTAAAAAATATAAAGCCAAAAAAGTTGGTTCAGAAGCTGCTTTAGCAAAATTTAAAAAAAAAAAACCTGCTCAATCTGATCTTAGAGACAAATTAAACAAACAAATTTTAGATCAATTGAAAACTCCACTTTTAATTTTTACTCATCCAAAAGATTCTTATGAAGGCTTAACGTCTGATTGGATAGATAGAATTCCTGGTATGGAAAGAATAATCATATCTGATGATTATAAAATTAATGGGAAAAAATGTTTTAAATTAGGGAAATTAGCAACAGATAAATTTTCAGTTAATGACGGTCATCAAATGGATCAAGCTACTTGTTTTCAGCATTACAACACAAAAATATTAAAATATATTGAGTCTAGGATTTGAAATTAGATAATTAGGGAACTAACCAATTATCTTTATTATTTTCTAAATCAAATCTGGCTCTTCGGTGACCTTTAGCTGCTAAGTACAACCATTCAATAGACTTAATTTTACACTGAATAACAGTAAAATTTTTATAACCTGCCTCACTTTGCTCTTTTGTATAATCAAAATTATCAAGTTCTGGTTTTAAGCCAGAAGTTGGTTCATCTGAAATTGTGCCAGGACCATTATCAACTAAATAACATTTTCTACTTATATGTTGAGTTTTTTCCCAAGATTGTTTTGCAATATCATTATTATGGTTAATAAGTGCTTCCACTTTTAATCTAACTTGGATTTTTAATTCTTTATCGTAAAACAGAAAAGATGCTTTAGGATTTTTTTTTAAAATATTTATTTTGTCAGATCTAATATCACTGTGAAATTGGACTATATTATTATTTTCATCTGATTTTCTTAAAACTACAATTCTACTTTCAATGTTGTCATTGTTTCCACACGAAAAAACTGGGATTCTAAATTGAGAACTTCTGTCTTTGACAGCATTGTTCAACATTGACCAAATTTTCTTTTTGATCTCAGAAAAGTCCTCGTAATAAGGAACAGTATCAGTCACAAATTATTTTTTCTTTTTTAATAGAGCTATCAAACTTGAGCTATCCCAACGATTACCACCCATTTCTTGAACTTTAGAATAATAACCATCCACAATTTCTGTGATGGGTACAGGTGAACCATTTCTCTTAGCTTCCTCAATAACTATTGCTAAATCTTTTCTCATCCAATCTACAGCAAAACCATAATCAAACTTATCATCTGTCATTGTTCGATATCTGTTTTCCATTTGCCAAGACTGAGCCGCACCCTTTGAAATAGTTTCCATAACTTTGTCCATATCTAGCCCAGCATTAATTCCAAAGTTAATAGCTTCAGACAATCCTTGAACAGTTCCAGCTATACACATTTGGTTCATCATTTTAGTTAGCTGTCCACTACCAGAAGGACCAATTAATTTAACTTTTTGACTATAACAATCAATGACCGGTTGTGCTTTTTTAAATGTATCTTCATCACCACCAACCATAACTGTTAATATTCCACCCTCTGCACCTGCTTGACCACCAGAAATAGGTGCATCTAAAAACTCAAATCCTTTTTCTTTTGCAGCTTTGTAAAGCTCTCTAGAAATTTCTGCTGATACAGTAGAATTATCAATATAAACACAACCTTTTTTAGCCGTGTTAAATAATCCATTTTCTCCTAAAGATACTTCTTTAAGATCATTGTCGTTTCCAACGCAAGTAAAAATAAAGTCAGCACTATCTGCAGCTTCAGCTGGCGTATTAGCCATTTTACCTTTGTATTCACCAATCCATTTTTCTGCTTTTGATTTTGTTCTATTAAAAACAGTTACATTGTGTCCGGCTTTTGATATATATCCAGCCATTGGGTAGCCCATAACCCCAAGACCTATGAAAGCAACATTAAAAGTCATAATTTTTATCTATGTTTAAAAGTTTAAGTTTAAAAGTAATTATATTTGGTTTTATTTTTACATTTTTTTCAAGTTTTGGACAGAGTTTTTTTCTTGGTCTTTTTAATTCTAGTATTAGAGATGCTTTATCAATTACCCACGGACAATTTGGCTCAATTTATGCATCAGCAACTTTATTAAGTAGTATCGTTTTAGTTTGGATAGGAAAAAAAATAGATGATGTTAATATTTTAAAATTTGCATCCTATGTAATTATATTTCTATCAATTTCTTGTTTTATATTTTCTAAAATTTCTTCTGTCATTTTTTTATTTGTTGGAATTTTTTTAATGAGATTATCAGGTCAAGGTTTATCAAGCCATACTGCAACAACAACAATTTCCCGGTTTTTTGAAAAAAATAGAGGTAGAGCTTTAAGTACTGGCTGGTTAGGTTTATCTTTAGCAGAATTTATCTTACCTGTTTTAATTGTTTTTTTACTTACATTTATACATTGGAGAGATATTTGGGTTTCTATTTCTATTTTAGTAATTATATTTTTACCAATTGCTTCATATTTTTTAGTCAAAGAAGTTAAACTTGATACCAGAGAAGATAGTAATAACGAAGTTATCACCAAACCAATAAAACAATGGAAAAGAATAGAAGTTTTGAAAGATTATAGATTTTATATTGTTTGTATGACTATGCTAGCTATGCCATGGATTGCAACAGGTACATTTGTTTACCAATCTTTTATAACAAGTTCAAAAGATTGGGGTCCATATGTAATTGCTCAATCCTTCATGGTCTACTCAATATTATCTGTGGTAACATTATTTATTTCAGGTTTCTTGATTGATAAATTTACCAGCAGAAAATTATTAATTTATATGAATGTACCTCTATTTTTTTCAACTGTAGTCCTATTCTATTTTGATGTTGAGATTTCATCATTTTTTTTCTTTGGTTTACTTGGTATTACTAACGGTCTAGCTAATGTTTTAGGATCATCTACATGGGCTGAAATTTACGGCGTTAAGCATATTGGATCTATTAAAGCTCTCACAACAGCATTAATGGTATTTGCTACTGCTTTTGGAACAGCATTATTTGGCATACTTATAGATATTAAATTTTCAATTGAGCAAATAGCTATTGTTTCAGGGGTATATATTTTGACCTCAATAATTCTGCTTTATTTAGTTAGAAGTAAGCTAAATCCACAATATATATAAAAAACTCCTTGCTTTTATAGGTCTCTCTGTATAGATACCTCGCATGGCAAGAGTAACTGTAGAAGACTGCATCGATAAAGTAGATAGCCCCTATGAATTAGTATTGGTAGCTAAAGAAAGAGCTACCCAACTAAATGCTGGTATAGAGCCAACAATTAACAGAGATAATGATAAAAACACAGTCATTTCATTGAGAGAAATCGCTGAGGAAAAAATTCAAGTATCTGATTTAACGGACAATGCAGTTTATAAACTTAGAAAACATGTTGAACAAGTCGATGACACCGCTGAAGATGATGAAGACATTGGTGATGATTTTGAAAATTTATACAAAGGAGAAATTTCTAAAAGTGGAACCCCAATTCTTCCATCGAAAAGAGCAAGAAAAACTCCAGAAAAAATTCAACTTACAAAAGAGGATTTAGCTGAATTATCTGAAACTGCTAAAGCAGATGTCGATAGTTCAGTTGGAGAAGAAACTATGAATGAAGATGGTGAAGTATCTTTAGACGAAGTTTCAGATAGTGAAGAGCCAACTAAAGAGGATACTCAAGAAGATCAATAAATTTTAATTTATAAATTCTTTTATTATTTTTTCTCTGTGCTCATCTAGATCTGGAATATCACCTCTTTTATCAGGATCGTCATATGTAGACATTTTAATTGGGTTTCCTGCCAATCTAAAATCTCCTATTACTTTATGATACGCTTTTACAATCATGTTTCTTGCTTCAATTTGTGGATTTTCAACTGCTTCTTTAATATTAAATATAGGACCACAAGGAATTTTATCTTTCTCCATTTTACTAACCCATTCATCTGTTGATTTAGCAGAAAGTTTATTTTCTAGAATTGCTTTAAGCTCATCCATGTTTTTTGCTCTTGCAGAATTAGTTTTAAATTTTTCATTAGTAAAAATTTCTGAAATATCTAGAATGTTGCAGAGTTTTTCAAATAATTTATCATTTCCTGCAGCAATAATTATATAGCTATCTTTAGTTTTAAATGCTTCAAACGGAGCTATCGAAGGGTGCCTTGAACCCATAGGCTTAGGTATTTCATTTTTAGATAAATATCTTGCAATTGCGTTTTCAAGAATTGCAATTTGACAATCAAGCATTGATACATCTATATACATTCCCTTGCCTGTCATTTGTCTATCATATAGTGCTGCGTTAATTCCTATGGCAGTAAATAAGCCTGCCGTAATATCACCAATTGAAGTTCCAACTCTAGTCGGTTCTGAATTAGGCTGACCAGTTACGCTCATTAATCCACCCATACCTTGAACAACCATATCGTAAGCTGGCAATTCTTTTAATGGACCAGTTTGACCAAAACCCGAAGCCGAGGCATAAATTAATTTAGGAAATTTTTTATTAACCTCTTCCCAACCATATCCCCACTTTTTTAGAGTACCAGGTTTGAAATTTTCGACTAAAATATCTGCTTTAGCCAAAATTTTATCAAATATTTTTTTATCATCAGAATTTTTTAAATTTAAAGCTATGCTTTCTTTTCCTCTATTAAGAGACATAAAATACGCAGAATAATCCTCAATAAAAGGACCAAATTTTCTAGAGTCATCGCCAATTTCAGGAGCCTCAACTTTTATCACCCTCGCACCAAGGTCTGATAAAATCATTGTACAATAAGGGCCCACCAATACCCTTGTTAAATCAACTACCAATAGATTTTTTAAAGGTCCATCCATTTGTTATATAAAATTAATCGTATTTTGTAGCCTTGACTCTTAAAGATATCTTCATTTTAATACTACTATCATAAATAACAATAGAGGGAGAATTAAATGTTAAAAAAAATATCTTTATATTTAACTTCATTCGTTCTTGCGTTCACTTTAATTGGATCTGCTTATGCTGTAACTTTAAAAGCAAGTCACCAATGGCCAGGAACTCCAAGAGCTGACGGTTCATTTGATCCAAGACATGAAATGGTTCAAATAATTGCAGATGAGGTTAAAAAGGCTAATGTTGGAATAGATATAAGAATTTACCCAGCAAAATCTTTATACAAACCAAAAGAGCAGTGGAAACCAATGACAACTGGTCAATTGGATATTTCTGCATTTCCTTTAGCATATGCTTCTAAATTCCATCCAGAATTTGACGCAACTTTAATGCCAGGAACTGTAAAAAATCACGACCATGCATTAAGATTTAATAAAGGTCCTATGATGACTGAAATTAAAAGAATTATAAATGATGCAGGTGTTGTTGTTTTATCAGATGCTTGGTTAGGTGGCGGATTTGCTTCTAAATCTCAATGTATTAAAAATCCTAGTGATGCAAAAGGGCAGGTCATGAGGGCTGCTGGAAAAGCTTTTAATCAAATGTTAGAAGCAGCGGGTGCAGGTATTCAAAGTATGCCATCATCTGAAATTTATACTGGATTACAAACAGGTGTATTAACAGGTGCAAATACAAGTTCAGGAAGTTTTGTAAGTTATAAAATTTACGAGCAAGTAACTTGCGCAACACCTCCAGGAAAATTTGGATTATGGTTTATGTATGAGCCAATTCTAATGTCTAAAAAATCATATGATGCTTTAAATTCTAAACAACAAAAAGCACTAATGGCTGCGGGTAAAGTAGCTGAAAAATATATGACAGCTCAAGTTGAGAACTTAGACAAAAAGTTTGAAGACGCATATAAAGCTGCAGGTGTTAAATTAGTCTACATGGATGAAAAAGATCATGCGGCATGGGTTGAAATTGCAAAGAAATCTTCTCATAAAGCTTTTGCTGAAAAAGTTCCAGGTGGTGATAAACTAATGGAAATGGCTTTGGCAGTTAAATAAATTAATATATAAAGAACCCCTATTTATCAAAAATAAGTAGGGGTTTTTTTTTATGAAAAATAAATATTTAAAATTCTGTGATTTTACAGCTAAAGCTTGCGGAGCTTTTGCTGTTCTGGCTTTACTTTTATCAATTCTTGTAATTGTCGAATTAGTATTCGAAAGATATTTTTTTCAAAGAGCAATAACATGGCAAACTGAGTTGGTCACAATGCTATTAGTTGCATCTACATTTATTGGTAGTGCTTATGTTTTAAGTGAAAAAGCACATGTTAGTATGGAATGGATATATGACTTTTTGTCCTCAAAAAATATTTTAAGATTAAAAATTTTTACATCTTTACTAAGTTTATTATTTTTTTTAATTCTATTTTATTTTGGTTTCCTAATGGTTGAAGAAGCATTTACTAAAAATTACTCAACTGGCACAGTTTGGGACCCACCTCTTTGGATACCATATTCATCTATGATGTTAGGAGCTATTTTAATGATTCTTCAATATATTGCAGAAATCATAAAGTTAACCGACGAGGCTGATCAAAAATAATGGACCCTCTAATAATAGCAATAATCGTAGCAGTTTTTACTTTAATTGTATTATTTTCAGGAATTCCAATTGCATTTGGTTTAAGTTTTGTATCAATTGTTCTTTTAGTATCATTTGAAGGTTTTCAAATGCTAGACGTTTTTGCAGAAACATTTTATGCAGGTCTTAATTCATTCGTTTTACTTTCGATCCCGATGTTTATTTTAATGGGGATGGCTGTTGCTAATTCTCCAGCAGGAAAAGATTTATACACTGGCTTAGATAGGTGGCTTTGGAGGCTTCCAGGAGGCCTAGTTATTTCTAACATAGGTGCTTGTTCTATTTTTGCAGCTCTAAGTGGATCTAGTCCAGCTACATGTGCTGCAATTGGAACAATGGGAATACCTGAGATGAGAAAAAGAGGTTACTCTGATCAAATTGCTACAGGCACTATTGCTGCTGGTGGTACGTTGGGAGTTTTAATTCCTCCAAGTATAGTTCTAATAGTTTATGGAATTGCAACAGGTACTTCAATTGGTAGATTGTTCTTATGTGGTTTAGTTCCAGGATTTATGCTTGCAGGCATGTTTGCTATATGGGCTCTTATACATAGCTATTTTATTGATAAAGACTCTGCCAAGGCTCTAAAAAACAGAACACCTCCTACCTTAAGAGAGAAACTTGAGGTGTTACCCAGAGTTCTTCCATTCTTAGCTATTATAGCAGGCGTCTTATACGTTTTATATGGCGGTGTTGCAACTCCATCAGAAGCTTCAGGTGTTGGAGCATTCTTAGTTTTTGTCTTGATAGCAATTGTTTACAAAATTTATCAGCCAAAAAAAATATGGAATATTGTTAAAGTTTCAATGAAGGAAAGTGTGATGATAATGTTTATCATTGCAGCGTCTTATCTATTTGCATTTACACTTTCACAACTTTATGTAACCCAATCTTTAGCCCAGAGTATGGTTGAGCTAAGTTCAAATAAGTGGGTTGTATTTCTTTTAATAAATATATTTCTTTTGATAGCTGGTTTCTTTTTACCTCCAGTAGCAGTTATCGTTATGACTTCTGCTATATTATTACCAGTAATTACTACATTAGGTTTTGATCCCTATTGGTTTGCAATTGTATTTACTATTAATATGGAGATAGGATTAATAACTCCGCCTGTTGGATTAAATCTTTATATAATAAAAGGCATTACCCCAGATGTAAGTTTGTCAGAAATTTTAAAAGGCTCAATACCATTTATGATTATAATGGCATTAGCTATTTTAATTTTATGTATCTTTCCAGAAATAGTGACATGGCTTCCTGATAAAATAATGGGTAAACCTCTTGGATATTAAAAATAAAATTAATAGAAAAATCTCAGTTGCTCCAATGATGGATTGCACAGATAGACACGATCGTTTTTTCTTAAGATTAATGAGTAAAAACGTGATGCTTTATACGGAAATGGTTGCAACAAAATCTGCAATACACGGGGATAGAAAAAAAATATTATCTTACAGTCCTGAAGAAAAACCATTAGCGTTGCAGGTTGGTGGATCAAATAAAGAGGAGCTAGCCGAAGTTGCAAAGATTGCAGAAGATTTAGGCTATAATGAAATTAATATTAATTTAGGTTGTCCTAGTAAAAAGGTTCAAAAAAATATGTTTGGTGCTTGTTTAATGAAAGAGCCTGATCTTGTGGCAGAATGCATAAGTGCGATGGTTAATTCATGTAAAATTCCAGTTACTGCTAAAACTAGAATTGGATTTGATAATGAGGAAAGGTTTGAATATTTAAACAATTTTATACACAAAATGAGAGATGCTGGCACCAAAACATTTATTTTACACGCTAGAAAGGCAATGTTAACAGGACTTTCGCCAAAGCAAAATTTAAATATTCCAAAACTTAATTACAATATGGTTTATGAAATTAAAAAACAAAATCCTGAACTAGAAATAATTATAAATGGAGGTATTTCTAAAATAGATGAAATAAATAAACATCTAAATATTTGTGATGGAGTAATGATTGGAAGATCCATATATCAAAATCCATATTCTTTAGTAGAAATTGAAAAAGAAATATTTAATACAAAAAATAATCCCACTCGAGAGCAAGTTGCTGAACAACTTTTAGAGTATGTAGCTAAAGAGGTTAAGTTAGGAACTAAAGTTAACCACATAATGAGACATACTGTAGGATTATATCATGGACAAATAGGATCAAAGGAATGGAAAAAATATTTAAGTGACAATTTAATGGCTCGTGAGTCTGATTTTCAAAAAACGAAACATATAATGACAATTGTTCAAAATAACGAAAAAGCTAATCAAGCAAATACATAATGGATATTTCAAATATTAATGAAATTATAAATTTATTAGTTGTTTTGGCTATTGCCGCTGCAGTAGCTGGTTTTATGGCAGGACTACTTGGTGTTGGTGGAGGAATAATAATGGTTCCAGCTTTATATTATGCTTTTACAGTTTTAGATTTCGATATCGTTACAAGAATGCATCTTTCAGTTGGTACCTCTTTAGCAATCATAATTCCTACCTCAATAATTTCTACAAAAACACATATGGAATATGATGCTGTAGATTTTAAGATGGTAAAGTCATTTGGTATATTTATTTTATTAGGTGTAATATCTGGAACTTTTTTAGCAGTTAATCTAAAAACACCAGCCTTAGTATTATTTTTTTCAATATTTGCATTTATTGTTGGTTTATTTTTCATATTTATTAGAGAGAAGCTTTTAGAAAATCCTAAAAAAATATCAAATATAGTTAAAAATATTTCAGGAATTGTTATAGGATTTATTTCAGTTCCTCTTGGTATCGGTGGAGGGTCTTTGATGGTTCCTTTCATGAGAACTTTTGGCTATGATATTAGAAAATCAATAGGAACTGCTGCTGCAGTAGGTATTTTAATTGCTGTTACAGGAACCACTACAATGATAATTGGAGGCAAAATAATCAATAATGTAAATACACCTTTTAGTTTTGGATATATAAATTTATTAGGGTTTATTGTGTTTGTACCTGTGACGATGTTTATGGCACGTCTTGGTGCTAGGGCAGTGTATAAAATTAATAAAAGCCTATTAAGTAAGATTTTTGGGACATTTTTATTAATTGTTTCAATTAGATCCTTTTATGAATATTTAAGTATAAGTTAATTATGAAAAACATATTTAAATTAAAAGATATAATTTCATCTATCGCCGATGTTGGTCAAAAGCTATTCAAGAAAAAAGAGCTTAAAAGAAATGATTTAGATACAATATTGTCATTATGTGATGACTTAATTTCAAACAAGGGTGCAGCTTTTGGTATCACAGTTGCAAGAGATGTGACAGATCTTTATCAAAGCCTTACACCCGAGAATAAACTAGCTTTTTTCAAGAAAATCAATGAGAAATTTAAACCTAGTCACACCAAAGTCTCAGAAGCTATAGAAACTTATCAAAAAACGCAGAATGACAAAAATTTATTTAAACTATTTATTGTATCTGAAGGAAAGAGAAGAGAATTGTTTAGAAGGATGAATATGGCCCCAAATGGTATTTCTACCATAGTTTCGTTAAGAGAAGATTTACTAAAAGTATTAAAAGAGAATCCAGAATTAAAGCCTTTAGATGATGATTTACGAGAATTATTTAAATCTTGGTTTAATCCTGGATTTTTAAGATTGGCTAAAATTACTTGGGATACTAAAGCAGCTGTTTTAGAAAAAATTATGAAATATGAAAGAGTTCATGAAATTAAAGATATGGATGAACTCAAAAGAAGACTAGGTGAAGATAGAAGATTTTTTTCTTACTTTCATCCAGCACTTGAGGATGAACCAATAATATTCGTTGAGGTAGCACTTACAAATGGTTTAAGTAAATCTATCCAAGAAATTACAAAACCACATACTGTTAAAGGTAAAAATCTTGATACAGCAACTTTTTATTCAATTAGTAACTGTCAAGATGGTTTATCTAGAGTGACATTGGGTAACTTTTTAATAAAAAGAGTTGTTTATGAAATTCAAGAAGAATTACCTAATATTAAAAAATTTGGAACTTTGTCACCTATTCCAGGATTTAGAGATTGGTTTTCATATTTAGAGGATAACAAAATAAAAAATATTTTAGGTAATGTACCTTTAGAAAATATTTCTTTTTTAAAGTCTTCAGATTTAAAAGTTGGAGATACCAGAATAGTTTCAAATAAAGATGTTATTTTAAAATTAGTAGCTCATTATTTAATAAATGAAAAAAATCATAAACAATTACCCATTAATGATGTAACCAGATTTCACTTAGGAAATGGAGCTACAATTGAGGATATAAATATAAATGCAAATGTATCTGAAGTTGGCTTTAATAGATCATTTGGAGTTATGGTAAACTATCTATATGAACTTAAAAACATTGAAAAAAATCATGAAGACTACATCAATAATAAAAAAGTCATAATCTCAGATAAACTTAAAAAATTTATTTAGTTAGTGCCCCATTTGACTTTATTCCAGATTCTTTCATGCAAATAATAGAAAAAAAGAGGAATAATTGAGCCAACGCCTAAAATTCCAGCTCCAACGAAAGTTCCGGTATAAATATAGCCAAATATCACCCAATAAATAAAAATAAAAAGTCTCCAAGAAAAAGTTTTCGCGACTGATCTTATTTTTTTGTCTGCCATTTTTTAGATATATATAAAAAATTGATTTGTTAAAATCCTTCAAAAAAAAAGAGGTGATTTCAGTCTCCCTCCATCACCTCACTATTTGAATTTAAATGATTCTAAGACTTTTTTTGAACACCTAATGGTTGAAAATAACTTTTATTAACATTTAAATTTTTTGGTCATAATCACCAATTTTCCCTGTTTTTTGGAGTAAATTGTCAATAAACTTAAATATCTTAACTTTTCTATCATCGGATGTTGGGCTTTCAGTAACAACAACTAACGAAGGTTTATTTGATGATGCTCTTATTAAGCCCCAAGAACCATCTTCAAAAGAAAATCTAATACCATTAACCGTTAAAATCTCTGCTATGACTTGATTATCAATTTTTGTTTTATCATTTTTAACTTGCTCAACCTGTTTCACTAATTCCTCAACTATTTGATATTTTTCTTCATCTTTACAAAAAGGAGCCATAGTAGGTGATTGATAGGTGATAGGTAATTCATTGATAATTTCACTCATTTCTTTATTTTGGTTATTTAGTAAATGACATACTTGAATTGCAGAATTAATCCCATCATCATATCCATAACCTAAAGGTTGATTAAAAAAGAAATGTCCACTTTTTTCAAATCCGGCTAAAGCTTTTTCTGAATTAACTTTTCTTTTAATATGTGAATGACCTGTTTTCCAATAAATTGTATTACAGTTATTTTCCAATAATAACTTATCTTTTGAGTATAAACCTGTAGATTTAACATCCACTACAAATTTTGAATTCTGATGTTTTGTAGATAAATTTCTAGCGATCAATAAACCAATTTTATCTGAGAATATTTCATTACCTTTGTTATCAATTACTCCAACCCTATCACCATCTCCATCAAAACCAAAACCTATATCTGCATTATTTTCTTTTACAGATTTTGCAATCTCATGAAGCATCTCTAAGTCTTCAGGATTGGGATTATACTTTGGAAACGTCCAGTCGAGATTACAATCTAGTTCGATTACATCACAACCTATTCCTCTTAAAATATCAGGAGCGAATATACCTGCAGTTCCATTACCACATGCAACAACTGCTTTTATTTTTTTATTAATTTTATTATTTTTGATTAAATCATTTTTATAAACTTGCTGAAAATTTTCAATTTTTTTTTCATTTCCTTGACCTGATATAAATTTTTCATTTAATGTTATTTCTTTTAACTCCTTCATTTCTTCTGGTGCGTGAGTTAATCCTCTTTTGATACCCATCTTCACTCCAGTCCATCCATTTTCATTATGACTTGCAGTAACCATTGCAATCGCATCAGAGTTCAAATTAAATTGCGCAAAGTAAACCATAGGTGACAATGACAATCCAATATCTTCAACATTACAACCTGTTGATAACAATCCTTTTTTTAGAGCTTCTTTTATCTCCTCACTGTATGAGCGATAGTCGTGTCCAACTATAACTTTGGGATTGTTTTTTTTAGTGTGACTAATTATTTGAGTTCCTAAACCTTTTCCGAGATTCTCAATTCCTGCTATATTTATGTCTTTTTCATACAACCATCGCGCGTCATATTCTCTAAAACCATAGGGATCAATTTTAATATTTTGTGTCATTTTTTAATTTTTTATCTCTTTTATGTTAATTAACTCCAATTTTTTAATTTTTTTTATTGATATATAATTTGTCATGTTCTATAAATGTTCTATTGATTTACTGATTATATAGTATATTAAGTCAAAACGCCTACAACATGTAGTTGTTTTCGTTAAATAAACTAAATATAACAAGAGTTATGAATAAAATTTTATCGCAGGCCCTTAAGAAAGCTGTCTCAGAATATACCCCTCAAGTTAATGAAATTTCAAAGGATAAAAGACCTGATCTTTTCTCATTAAATAACGAAACAGAACTATTTCAAAATGACAAGGGTATTATTATTAAGATTGATCGTTCAAAAGATGTAAATTTAACTGACTTTGGCAAAGCAACTTTGAAAGACAGATATCTTGGTCACAACGAATCTTTCCAAGATTTATTTGCTAGAGTTGCAAGTTCATATGCTGATGACAATCTTCACGCTCAAAGAATTTATAATTATATAAGCAACCTTTGGTTTATGCCGGCAACACCTGTTCTATCAAATGGTGGAACTAAAAGGGGATTACCTATTTCTTGTTTTTTAAACGAAGCATCAGATAGTTTGAGTGGTATTCTAGATTTATGGAGTGAAAATGTTTGGCTTGCAGCTAAAGGTGGAGGTATTGGAAGTTATTGGGGTAACTTACGATCAATAGGTGAAAAAATTGGTAAAGTTGGAAAGACTTCAGGGATAATTCCATTTATCAAAGTTATGGACTCCTTAACCATGGCAATTAGCCAAGGCTCTCTAAGAAGAGGTTCTGCTGCTTGTTATCTTCCAGTTGATCATCCAGAAATAGAAGAGTTTATAGAAATGAGGAGACCGACTGGTGGTGATCCAAATAGAAAAGCATTAAATTTACATCACGGTGTTTTAGTCTCAGATGCATTCATGAGAGCCGTTGAAACAGACGAACAATGGGCATTAAAAAGTCCTGTAGACGGGACAGTTCAACAGACTATTTCGGCAAGAAATTTATGGATAAGATTGCTAACTGCTAGAATAGAAACTGGTGAACCATATATAATTTACATTGATACTGTTAATAGACAAATACCACAGCATCATAAATTAGCTAATCTAACAGTTAAAACTTCTAACTTGTGTAGTGAAATTACACTACCAACTGGAATAGATAAAGATGGTAGAGACAGAACAGCTGTTTGTTGTTTGTCTTCTTTAAATTTAGAGAAATACGATGAGTGGAAAGATGATCCAAACATGATTAATGATGTTATGAGATTTTTAGATAATGTTTTATCTGACTTTATAAATAAAGCTCCAGATGAATTTAAAGACGCTAAGTATTCAGCTGAAAGAGAACGAAGTGTTGGATTGGGTGTGATGGGATTTCATTCATTTCTTCAAAAAAATAGAATTCCACTAGAGTCTGTAATGGCCAAGTCCTGGAATAAAAAAATATTTAAAAACATAGATGCAAAAGTAAATCAGGCTTCTAAGGATTTAGCAGATGAAAGAGGGGCATGTCCCGATGCTGCAGAATATGGTTACAAAGAAAGATTTTCTAACAAAACTGCAATAGCACCTACAGCCTCAATTTCTATTATCTGCGGCGGGGCTTCACCAGGAGTAGAGCCAATTGCCGCTAATAGTTACACTCATAAAACTTTGTCAGGTTCGTTTAATGTTAAAAATAGATACTTGGAGGAGATATTGGAAAGCCATGGTAAAAATGATGATGAAACTTGGTCAAGTATTACAACCAATCAAGGTTCAATATCACACTTAGATTTTCTGACTGATTTAGAGAAAGATGTATTTAAAACAGCATTTGAGTTAAATCAAAATTGGATTATTGAGTTAAGTGGAGACAGAACACCATTTATATCTCAAGCGCAATCAGTAAACTTATTTTTACCTGCTGACGTTCATAAGAAAGAACTTCATAAAATTCATTTTGATGCTTGGAAAAAAGGTTTGAAGAGCCTTTATTATTGTAGATCAAAATCAATTCAAAGAGCTGAAAATATCAATGATGCTAAATCAACAGATATTATGGCGAATGTTTACAAAAATAAATCAACCAAAACTGAAGAAACAGAATACGAGGAGTGTCTATCATGTCAGTAGCTGAAAAAATAAATTCAGAAATTATTCAATCTGAAAAAAAAGAAATTATTCAACCAAAAAAAATGGGATTATTAGTAGAGAACCCAGTTTATAAACCATTTAGATATCCTTGGTGTTATGATGCTTGGTTAACTCAACAAAGAATTCATTGGTTACCTGAAGAAGTTCCTTTAGGTGACGATGTAAGAGATTGGCAAAAAAATTTATCACAGTCAGAAAAAAATCTATTGACGCAAATTTTTAGATTTTTTACTCAAGCAGATGTTGAGGTAAACAATTGTTACTTGAGACATTACACAACAGTTTTTAAACCAACTGAAGTTTTAATGATGATGACTGCTTTTGCATCAATGGAAACAGTTCATGTTGCTGCTTACTCGCATCTTTTAGATACAATTGGAATGCCAGAGTCTGAATATTCTGCTTTCATGAAGTATAAAGAAATGAAAGATAAATACGATTACATGCAAAACTTTAATGTGAATTCAAAAGAAGATATTGCTAAAACGGTTGCAGTATTTAGTGCATTTACTGAAGGACTTCAGTTATTTGCAAGTTTTGCTATTTTGCTAAACTTTCCAAGACATAACAAGATGAAAGGTATGGGTCAGATTGTTACTTGGTCTGTAAGAGATGAAACTCTTCACTGTAATTCTATGATCAGAGTTTTTAAAGAATTCATAAATGAAAACCCTGAAATATGGACACCAAAGTTGAAGAAAGAACTTTATGAAGCTTGTAGAACAATCATAGAGCATGAGGATGCTTTTATTGATTTAGCTTTTGAAATGGGTCCAATGGAGGGTTTAACTGCAAAAGATGTTAAAGATTATATTCGATTTATAGCTAATAGAAGACTAGTTCAGCTTGGTTTAGAGGGTATTTATGATGTTGATAAGAATCCTCTGGGATGGTTAGATACTATGCTTAATGCCGTTGAGCACATGAATTTTTTTGAAGGTCGTGCAACAGAATATTCTAAAGCATCAACACAAGGTACCTGGGTAGAAGCTTTTAGTTAGGCCAAAAAGCTATCTGTGATTTAGGCCAATTACTTTTCTATGTTTGTTTCCTTTGTAACTAGCTAATGGCCTGATAAGTTTGTTTTCCGAATGTTGCTCCATTATATGAGCTGACCAGCCAGTTATTCTAGAAATAACAAAAATCGGAGTAAAAAAATCAGTGTCAAATCCCATTAAATGGTATGTCGGACCTGTTGGGTAATCAACATTGGGATGAATATTTTTTTTAGTGATCATGACTTTTTCAACAATGTCATAAATTTTCTCAAACTTTTTATCTTTTTTTATTTTTGCAACTTTTCTGAAATACTGTCTCATTGTAGGAACCCTAGAATCACCAGATTTGTAAACTCTATGACCAAAGCCCATAACTACTTCTTTATTTTTTAAGGCGTTATTTATCCATTTAAGTGCGTTTTCGGGTTTTTTAATTTTGTTCATCATGTGCATTACTTCTTCATTAGCCCCGCCGTGCAATGGTCCTTTTAAACTAGCAATTGCTCCAGTGATAGCTCCATGTATATCTGATAAACTACTAGTAATAGTTCTTGCAGTGAAAGTTGAAACGTTAAAACTGTGTTCAGCATAAAGAATTAACGACACATCAAAAGCTTTAACAATTTCTTTTTGAGGTACTTTACCAAAGCACATATAAAAGAAATTTTCAGCAAAAGTTAAATTCTTTTTAGGTTTTATTATTTTCTTACCTTTTCTAATTCTATAAAATGCAGCCAAAGCAGTAGGAGTTTTTGCAAAAATTCTTAGAGCTTTCCTCATATTTGCTTCATGAGAAGAGTCCTGAGTTTCTTTATCTTCTAGACCCATTACACTTACTGCAGTTCTTGCAACGTCCATTGGATGAGATTTTTTTGGCATATGCTTTATAATCTCATATAAGTTTTTTGATAGTTCTCTGTGATTTTTTTCCTCTTTTTCAAATTTTCTCAGTTGTATTGTGTTTGGTAAATCTTTATTTAAAATCAAGTAAGCTACTTCTTCAAATCTACAATATTCACATAGGTCCTGAGCCGCATACCCTCTATATGTAAGAGAATTAATTTCTGGCATTACTTTTGAAACTTCAGTCTCATCCACAACAATTCCTAATAAACCTTTTTTGATTTCATCACTCATTATTCGTGTCCTTCGGTACTAAAGTTATAAATTTTTTCATCTAAAGAGTTATATTTTTCATATTCAACCAATTCATATAGCCTTTTTCTAGATTGCATCTTATCTATGATGTTATTCTGATGTCCACTTGCATAAATGTCTCTTAATCCATCCTCAACATTCTTCATAGCTAATCTTTGCGTAGTAACTGGGTAAATAACAATGTTGAATCCCATATTTTCTAATTCTTTGTAATTAAATAATTTCGATTTGCCAAATTCAGTCATATTTGCAAGTAAATAACATTTGAGTTCCTTTCTCACTTTTTCATAATCTTTTTCATTTTGAAGCGCTTCAGGAAATATGATTTCCGCACCTGCATCAAGATACGCCTTACATCTCTCAATCATTTTCTCAATACCTTCAACTCCTTTTGCATCTGATCGGGCAATAATTTT
>CABZKL010000010.1 GCA_902526405.1 uncultured Pelagibacteraceae bacterium | reverse complement strand
GATAAAAAAATTATTGGGTAGGCAATGTTTGAGAAATAAATTTTTTCATAATTTTCGATTATTTTTATCTGATCTAGAAAACCAATTCCTAAAATGATTGGGCAATAAGGATTTGAAGAAGAATTTGACTGATTTATCAAACTTAAATTTTCATAAGTATTTTTTTCTTTATCACGAAAATAAGAGTTTAAATGTTTGATACCGGGTAAACCAAACATCTCTAATTGTCTTACACATTTACCAATTTCCTCAGACTCACCCCAAGAAAATCCAGCAGCTTTTGATGCTCTTTTAGCTGTAGTTTCAATCTCGCTTAAAGATTTCATATTTAATTACTTGTCTTATAAACCCACTGTTCATCATAATTTTTTAATTCATCAGGTAGTGGTGCTCCTTGGAACATGCAAATTCTTAACCATTTATCTGATCGTGGATCAAATTTTAAAGCTCCAAAAAAAGATAGCTTTAACCTAAGCATATCTATAGGCATTATATTTTTACCAATAGTATTATCTTGTATCTCAGAATATGGAAATTTTTCTAGAATAAATGCTCTTCTAACAATGTGTCGAAGCTTGGAATTTTTAGACAAAAATTCAGCAACTGTAGAATTATTTTTCGTATCTAACAATTTTTTATGAAGTTTTTTTACATCTCTAGCTATTGCAAGTGGTTGCTCTAATTTAGACCCCCCTTCTTTAAACCTATCAGCTAGCCTAGGCTCCTCTTTATTCTTGGAAATAAACCAAAAATTTTGAGTATTTTCTCTCTTTTTAAAGTTTATTTTTAAAATATTTGAATATTTTTTTTCAACAATGTTAATTAAATCTTTAACTGTTCTGCTGGATGGAATAGTGAAATATTTATCCTCATTAGAACTCATCTGACTTACTAACGGATTAGTTATTTCATTATAGGGTTCCATCATAATAGAAACTACATATTCAATACACTCCTCAGATGCTTTCTCTTCCAACCAAAGATATATTTTATTAAAGGGATATTCGTCCTCAAAATTAAAATCATTATCGATAAAATGGATAAATTTTTTAATATCTTTTAATAGGTTTTTAATTTTAATTTGCTGATACTCGCTATTGGTATTCCAACTGGTAATATTTTTTAAAGATTTTTTAAGACACTCAATAAACAAATCACTGTCTTTTTTATTAACAATTTTTATTTCTCTTATTTTTTTTAAGGCGATCTCTCTGCTCATTACCCAATTATTTAGCAAGGTTGGATGATTTACAATAAATGGAGCCATACCTAATCCAGTAGAATTACCAATACCTAAATTTTTACAAATCTTTTTATCTAACGCAACAGCTTTACTAGGGTTTTTATGATGAGCGACGTGGTTTACTTGATCAAATGTAAATTGTCTTACTAGATAAACTAGCATCATTTCAAGTCTAAAAGGTCCATTAATTTCTTCTCTATTCTTAATTCTAAAACGATCAGCTAAGCCAAATTTTCCAGATCCATATACTGCAGTTGTTCTATACAAATATCCAACATTTGATAGCAGTTCTAAATCTGGTTGTTTGCCTTCACTTAATTTTTCAACCACATGATTGAAAACTCGAAGAGATTTATTCGCTCTGGACAAAGTTAACTCTTTAAATGAAAGTCTTCCAACTTCTTGTTTTGGAACTTCATTTTTGAGTCTAGCGATATCTTTTTTATTGGGAACTCCATCATGTAATGTAAATGCAGCATCCCACTTTGTAGCAATTACTCTGTCCGATCTTTCGTCATCATTAATTTTATTTGCAAAACAAACTAGTGAATAAGTTCTTTTATCTTTTCTAAGAGAGTAAACTGCTTCTCCATAACCAAGTCTATCTAAATTAAATAAATCTCTGTTAAATTCCCAGTCTTTAAATTCATTAAGAAAGCTTCTTAAAAAAGACAGTTTAGACTGATGAAATGATCCCAATCTTGACAATTTCATTATCTTATTAGGATCTCTAAGTTTAATTTTCATAACTAAATTAATTTATAAAAATTGTACCAATTGTTTCCAAGTATTCCATTTATCTCTTCATCAGAAAATCCAACTTTTTTAAGTCCTTTTTCGATATTTGAAAAACCCCTAGCGTCCTCAAACCATTGAGGTTGTTTGGGAAAGCCAGGTTTATTTTTATTACCCTCACCAAAATTTCTACTTTTAGACCATGTTCCATTTCTCATCCATTCAACAACACTATCAGGTTGCTGAAGGCAAAGATCAGATCCAATACCTATTTGTTTAGTATTCATTATTTCAGCTGTCTTAGCAACCATCTCACAAAAACTTTCAAGGGTACAATTTGTGTTATCTTTTAAATGATGAGGATATAAAGATAACCCAAGAATACCTCCACTATCACTTAAAATTTTTAATAAATCAGAGGATTTGTTTCTTTTTGCAGGATACCAAAAATATGGATTTGCATGAGTTATTGCTATTGGTTTTTCACTTAACTCAATTGCATCGATTGTACTTTTTTCAGCTGAATGCGACATGTCTATTACTACACCCACCCTATTCATTTCCTTTATGACTTCGCGTCCAAAATTAGTAACCCCACTGTCCGTATTTTCATAACAACCCGTAGCTAATAATGATTGGTTATTATAAGTAAGCTGCATAAATCGGCAACCTAGTTTATGTATTTTTTCAACTAATTTTATATCATCCTCAATGGGAGAACAATTTTGAAAACCAAAAAAAATTGCAGTTTTTTTTTCTTTATTTGCCTTTTCTATGTCCTTGTAGTCCCAACCTTGAAATATTATATCTGAATTATCCTTAAAAAGTTTTTCCCATTTTCTAGTCACAGTTAATAGTTCATTATAATCTTCATGATAAACTATTGTAACGTGAACAGCGTCAAGACCTGCAGATCTATTAAACTCAAGCGTTTCTCTTGACCAATTACAATATTGAAGATTATCAATTTTAAAATTCATATTAGTTTAACTTTAATCAATATGTTTTTAAATACTATTAATTTTATTGAAATTTTAAGTTAATTTTGAAATAAACTAATTACTAATTTTCATGAAAAAAAATAAAAATCTAAAAGTTTCGATTGTTATGGGTAGCCAGTCTGATTATAAAACGATGAGACTGGCGGAAAAAACCTTAAAAAAAATGGGTGTTTCTTTTGAAACAAAAATAGTGTCAGCTCACAGAACTCCAAAAAGAATGTATGATTATGCTCGGAAAGCGGAACAAAATAATATTGGTGTAATTATAGCAGGTGCTGGAGGATCAGCACATTTGCCAGGTATGATCTCAGCACTTACATCATTACCAGTTCTTGGTGTGCCTATTGAAAGCAAAAAATTAAAAGGCCTAGATAGTCTTTTATCAATAGCTCAGATGCCAAAAGGAATACCTGTTGGAACACTTGCGATTGGTGAAGACGGTGCAATTAATGCTGCATTACTAGCAACATCGATAATAGCAAACCAGAACACATCTATTAAACGGAAATTGAGCAACTGGAGATCTAGCCAAACTAAATCAGTAAAAAAAAATCCTAAATAAATGTCTGAGATTACTCTTGGTATTATAGGAGGTGGACAGCTAGGTAGCATGTTAGCAATTGCTGCAAAAAAATTAAATGTTAAAACTGTAATTTTTTCTGACGATGAAGATGCTCCAGCTCAAAACTTTTGTAATCAATTTATTTCAGGAAATTATGATAATAAGGAGAAAATAGATGATTTTGTTAATCAAGTTAACGTTGTAACTTATGAATTTGAAAATATACCATTTGAAACCCTTAATAAAATAAACAAATTAAAACCAGTTTTACCTAAACCTTCTGTGAATCGACTTATTCAACATCGATTGGCTGAAAAAGATTTTATAAATAAATTAAATATTAGAACCACACGGTATGTATCAATTGAAAAAAAGTCAGACATAGATGCCTTAAAAGATTTTTTACCTGGAATATTAAAGACTACCACACTTGGTTATGATGGAAAAGGACAACATCCAATAAATTCGACTGAAGAGTTAAATTCTCTTAATATAGATTTTTCCAGTGGACATATTCTTGAGAAACTTGTTAAACTAAAAAAAGAAATCTCAATAATTATTACCAGATTTAGTAATAATAAATATGAAATATATGAGCCCATTGAGAATACTCATGAAGATCAAATTTTAAAATATTCTAAAATACCTGCTGAAATAAATGAGAAAATTTTTAATCAATCTAAAGACTGGGCTATGCTAATTGCAGAAGAACTTAAATATGTGGGAACATTGTGTGTAGAATTTTTTATCGACAGAAATGATAATTTATATGTAAACGAAGTTGCACCTAGGGTGCATAACTCTGGCCATCTTACTATTAATTCATACAATGTGAGTCAATTTGAAAATCATGTTAGAGCAGTTTGTGGGTTAGAGCAAATACCATTGAAAAAAATTTCTAATGCAAAAATGATTAATTTATTAGGTGATCAGATATCTCAATATAGAAATTCTCCTAACTTAAAAAAGAATGAATTTTTCTTTGATTATTTAAAAAAAGAGATTAAAGAAAAAAGAAAAATGGGTCATATCACAATATTAATTTAAATGTTTAAATCATTAGAAGGTAATTTTGATAATCCTAAGGTTCATGAACTTCTTAGTAAACACTTTGTTGAGCTTAGAGCGGCATCTCCAGAAGGCAGTGGCCATGTTTTAGATATTCCTGGTCTTAAAGTATCAACGATTAAATTTTGGAGCTTGTGGCAATATGAAAATTTAATAGGTTGCGGTGCTCTCAAGTTTCTAGACGAGGGTCATGGAGAATTCAAATCTATAAGAATTCATGATAATTTTAGAAATAAAGGGTATGGAATTAATGTAATTAATCATTTAATTAATGAAGCCAAGAAACTAAAGATAAAAAAATTAAGTATTGAGACTGGAGCTGGAGATTTTTTTTTACCAGCAAGAAAACTTTTTAAAAAATGTGAATTTGAAGAATGCCAACCTTTTGCGCACTATAAAGAAGATGTAAATTCTGTATATTTCACTAAAATTATTGACACAAATTAGAAAATATTTTTAATTTATAATATATTTTGTTGACAAAACCCTAGAAAATCTAAACAAAGCTATGATTACTTAATTATAAGTAATAAATTAATATAACAAAAAGTAAGAAGAAAAATATGAGTCTACAAGGAAAAGTAAAATGGTTCAATCCAACCAAAGGTTTTGGTTTTATTGAAAGAGAAGATAAAGAAAAAGATGTGTTTGTACATGTTTCAGCTGTAAGAGATGCTGGTATGAACGGTTTAGATGAGGGTCAAGCTTTGACTTTCGATGTTGAAGATGGTCCTAAAGGTCCTTCTGCAGTTAACCTAAAAACTGCATAATTTCACACTTCCTATTGGCTGAAAACATTAATTTAGTTATACTATTTTATATATTTCAGCCGATACGAAATATTGAAAATCAACTTATAAACACAATTATTAATTATAAAAAATTAAAATCAAAGTTTATAAATTAATCAAAAATTATGATTGGAATTTTGGGCGGAATGGGAACTCAAGCAGGACTTGATTTTTGTAACAAGCTTGCTGTTCTTAATAGAGGAAAAATTGATCAAGAATATCCCTTATTTTTACTTTACAATAAATCTAATATTCCTGGCAGACCTGAGTCAATTGGATCTCAAACCAAAAATCTTTCTAATAAATCTACAAACAAAAAAAGCAAAATAAAGTATGAAAGAGTTTTAAAAAGTTTACTAAAAGGTTGTAAATTACTTGAGAAAAATAAATGTAAATTTATTGTTATCCCCTGTAATACTGCTCATTATTGGTATGATGATTTACGAAAAAAAATAAATATTCCGATAATTAATATGCCTAAAGAGGTATTTAAATTCACAAAAAAAAATTGTAAAAAAAATTCTAAAGTTGGGCTCTTAGCAACTGAGGGTACTTTAAGAACTGGTGTTTATAACAATTTTTTTGATAAAAATTATAATCTTGTAATACCTTCAGAAAACATTCAAAAAAACTCAGTAAATAAAGCAATTAAATTTGTAAAAATGGGAAATGTACGGGCTGCAGAAAAAGCCATTAAGCCAGCAATAAACTATTTGATGAGTATAAAATGTAAAAAAATAATTTTGGGATGTACAGAGCTTCCAATAGCAATATTTGCATTTAAGTCATTTAAAAATGTAAAGTCATCGAAAATATTTTTAGATCCAAATCTTATTTTGGCTGAATCTGCCATGGCAAAACATAAAAATTAAGTTATGCAATCAAAGATTGAAAAGCCTTATGTGCTTAGAGTTGCTGAGTTTATTTATTTTAAAATAATTGAAATTAAAAATAAAAACCCAGAAACTAACAATATTCAAGCTTTCGAGACATTTATGGCGTCTAAAGAATATGAATTAATTAGCTCAGGTGAATTTCATGATAAATGGTTTGAAAAATTAGAAAAGAACAAGTTTGTTGATGAAATCACAGGAAAAAAAATAACCAGTGAAACTTTAAAATTATTAGAATTACAAAAAGACTCAATGATAAAACTTTTAATTAAAATCCCTAAGCTTTATTATACTAAAAGCCATTTTCCTTTAGAAATATCTCAAAGAGCTTTTGATCATCTTTGGCGAGTATGTGAAAGCTACGAGATGTGGTGTAAGGAGACGAAACAAGATAAATTAATAAAATTAGATATCTTGAATTAGTTAGATAATAATTTTTGTCTGGTAGTCTCAATTCTATTTTCTATTAACTTTTTTAACTGAGCATGAAGTTTTTTTTCTTTATTATTTTCTTCAATTTTATCTTTAATATGGGTCACAACATCTTTACCAGTTTCATTTTTCAGTACTGTATTAGCCCCATATTGAAAACCTGCTTGAAATACATTTCCTGTAGTAGCTGCAGTTACACTAGGACCTAAAAGAGATGTTGTTTGAATACATCCTGTTAAAATTACGAAACTTAAAACTCCAAAAAATATTTTTAATATTTTCATAAAGGGTTATCAAACTAATACTTATTTTAAAATTCAACTCAAGATAGAATTAAGTCAAATCGAGCAAAATTATTAGGACTAAATTGAATAATTAATTATAAAGCAAAAATGGTTAAGGTTTTTCCATTTATCTTTATTCTACTTTGGTCTTCAGCATTTATTACCACTAAACCAATTATAGATAATAGTGACCCCTTTTCAGCTCTTGCTTTTCGATTTGCTTTAGTCGCATTAGGTTTTTTCTTATTTTCAATTTATTCAAAAAAAAAAATTATAGTCGATAGAAAAAACTTTTTTGAGTCTTTTTTTAGTGGTGTTCTTTTCCATGGTTTTTATTTAGGTGGTGTTTTTTTTTCAATTTCTAAAGGAATGCCTACTGGAATTGCAGCACTTATAGTAACACTACAACCCATACTTACCAATGCATTGAGTGGACCAATTTTAAATGAAAAAGTTTCTGCAAAACAATGGGTGGGAGTTCTGTTGGGTTTTTCTGGTGCTGTAATGGTATTAGGTTTTGACATAGGTAGCGAAATTCCAACTATTGGATTACTTGCAACAGTAGTTGCGTTAATAGCTATAACAACATCAACTATTTGGCAAAAAAAATTAAGTAATAATTTACCTTTATCAGTCAGTAATATGAATCAAGCTTTAGGAGGATTTATTTTTCATATTATAATTATTATTCTTTTTGCAGAACCTTATATTGATTTCTCGACTACATTTTTAGTTGCGATGAGCCATCAGATTTTTTTAGTTTCCTTTGGAGCTTTTACAATTTTAATGTTTTTAATTAAAAGAAATTCTGCAAGCAAAACCGTTTCTATTTTTTTCTTAATTCCACCTACTTCTGCACTCATGGCTTGGCTTTTTTTAAACGAGAGCCTAAGTAATTTAGATCTTTTAGGTTTTTTAATCGCAACAATTGGGGTGTATATAGCTACAAGAGATTAATTTATTTTCCTATATAGCCAAATTCTAAGGATGAATCTGTTATTGAATGATAAAGAGATTCTCCAAAACTTCTTAGGGCAAAAATTCTAAATGTATCAGGATTATTATTTATCATATCAACAATTATGGACATTCCATTATATGTTGAATTCAAACAATTATTCTTATGGAATTCATTGAAATTAAAAGGACATCCTTTTTTTAAAACTTCCTTTGCATCATCACCTTCCAGCTCAATAATTGATTTTGAATGAGAAATATCTGTAACTGCAAAATCTTTCTCTTCAATTTTTTTATCGATTTCAGAAAAAATCTCTTTTTGAGTTGTAATAATTAACCAATTTCTCGGCCCATTCCAAAGAATTCTAGTTTTTTCATTACTTTCTACTGATAATGGTTTTGAGCTTAAGTTTATATTATCTATTTTAATTTCTTCAGATACAACATTCGAATTTTTATGTTGAACAATCTGAGTAATAAATATGTTTTTTATTTCTGAAATTTTAATTAAATTTTTTTCATTTTTTCCTTCATAATCACCAAATTGTCCTTTTTGATGAATGTTTTTTAAAGCTGATATAGAACTCATGATCTAACTCTTTCTCCTTTTGGATCTACATAATGTGATGAAACAATTTCAACTGGAATTACTTTGTTTTTTAATGGAGACATAACAAATAATTTTTCTCCAATCATATTTTTTCCATCCTTTAAAATAGCAAGAGAAAAAGGGTTATCATGTTCTACACTCCAGCATGAAGCAGATATGTGTCCTAATTTTTTGTTTGGTAAAGGGGCCTGAGCGTCTTTCACTAAATGAGAACCTTCTGGTATGCTTGTTTTTTTATCTATAGGGACAACTCCAACAATTTTTTGCCTGTCACTTGAGGTAAAAGCTTCTCTATTCAATGACCTTTTACCAATAAAATCTTTCTTTTTACTAATTAATCCCTCTAACGAAGTATCGTAAGAAATAGTTCTTCCATCAAGTTCTGATCCTGCTACATGCCCCATTTCAATTCTTAAAGTTGATAATGCTTCTGTTCCATAAGGTTGAACTTGAAACTCTTGACCCAGTTCAATTATTTTTTCCCACATAAACTGACCATTATCTGACTCTACATTTACTTCGTAAGCTAATTCACCTGAAAATGAGATTCTAAAAATTCTAGCTTTAACTCCAAACAATTCAGACTCCATGTACCCCATAAACGGAAGTCCCTCGTTTGAAACATCATTATTGGGAAATAATTTTTCCAATAATTTTCTAGATTTTGGTCCTGCAATTGCTGCACCAGCCCATTGTTCAGTTGTAGAAACTACATTAACATTTAATTCTGGCCAAACAAGTTGCAGATAATATTCTAGATGAGAAAGTACATTTGCTGCTTGAGCTGTAGTAGTAGTCATATGATAATGGTTCTCAGAAATCCTAGTTGTTGTTCCATCATCCATAACTATTCCATCTTCTCTAAGCATCACTCCATATCTTGCTTTACCAACTGGTAACTTTAACCAAGCATTTGTGTAAACTCTATTTAGTAGTTCTGCTGAATCAGGACCTTTGATATCAATTTTTCCTAAAGTGGTAACATCACAAACACCAACATTTGTTCTAACATTTTTAGCTTCTCGCTTTGATGCTTCAAAAAGATTTTCGTTGCCTTGCTTATAATATCTTGGTCTTAACCAAACTCCAGCATCAACAAATACAGCATTATTTCTCTCATGCCATGAATGCATAGGAGATTTACGAGTAGGTTTGGAGTGCTTTCCAACTTCTCTTCCTACAATTGCTCCAATAGATATTGGCGTATAAGGAGGTCTGAAAGTAGTATGACCTACTGCAGGTACAACTTTATTTTCAATATCAGAAACTAATTGTAGTCCATTTAAATTA
This sequence comes from uncultured Pelagibacteraceae bacterium, assembly GCA_902526405.1. Lineage (GTDB taxonomy): Bacteria > Pseudomonadota > Alphaproteobacteria > Pelagibacterales > Pelagibacteraceae > Pelagibacter. The sequence continues at coordinate 31,926 of CABZKL010000010.1, read as the reverse complement.
CTTGTTTTACCTTGGTCAGTTGCCATTCCAAGAGTTGTGTATCTTTTAACATGTTCTATTGATCGATACCCTTCTTTTAAAGCTATTTCGATATCTGAAACAGCAACATCATTTTGAAAATCTAAAAATCTCTTATAACTTTTTCCCTTAGGCAGAGGCACACACCAAAACTTATCATGTTGAGAAGATTTTTTTTCAACAACATTTGGGAAAGAAATTTTATTATCATTGTTTGTAATCTTTTTCGATAAATCTTGGCCAGCCATAAATGAGTCTTTTAACGTTTCTTCTAATGTAAAAATCCCATTAGCAGCACCTAGGGTTGTTTCATTCTGCTTAGATGTCCCAGGAACAAAGGCATCAATTTCTTCCTTAAATTTAGTTTTATTTCCTGATTGTGAAGCTAGATGAATAGTTGGCGTCCAAAAGCCTGAAACACAAATACAATCACACTTAATATTTTCAATTGTACCAAGTTGCTTTTTATCATCTGAAATTTTTGCTATATCTGCTGAACTTACTTTTTTGTATCCCTGTGCAGCAACAACAACATACGAAAATTTTATTTTAATACCAAGATTAATTGCTTCATCAATTATTTCTGATTGTGGATTAACTCTAGAGTCTAAAATAATTGGATTAATTCCATTTTTTTTAAATTCAATTGCTGTCTCATATCCACTGTCATTATTTGTAAAAACTAATGGATTTTTACCAACTAACACTCCATATACTTTTAAATATTCTTTGGCTGCTGAGGACAACATTACGCCAGGAGTATCATTATTCCCAAAAACTAGTGGTCTTTCAATTGATCCTGAGGAGATTAAAACCTGTTTTGCCCTAATATACCAAAGTCTTTGTTTTGGATGATGTTTTTTTGTTTTTGGAAGATGATCACTAACTTTTTCTGACATCACTAACATATTATGATCATAGTACCCAAAAACTTGTGATCTATTTTTAACAATCACATTTGGCATTTCTTTTAATTCAGAAATAATACTATTTGCCCAATCCTCACCTGATTGGTTTCCAATATTTACATCACTAGTTAACAGGGATCCTCCAAATCTTGGTTTATCTTCAGCTAGAATCACTCTTGCACCATTTTTTGCAGCTGCATAAGCACTTGCTAAACCTGATGGACCAGAACCAGCAATTAATAAGTCACAATACTCATATTTATGTTCATATCTCTCTTTATCATGTTTTGTAGAAGCAACACCTAAGCCTGCAGCTTTTCTAATAAAAGGTTCATAAACTCGATACCAAAAACTTTTAGGCCACATGAAAGTCTTATAATAAAATCCTGCAGGTAGAAAAATTTTTAAAAAGTTGTTTATTGCACCAATATCAAAGTTTACACTTGGCCAACAATTTACACTTTTAGCTTCTAGTCCTTCAAAAAGCTCTTGCTCAGTAGCTTTAATATTTGGCTCTGTCTCATTATTTCTATAAAGTTGAACTATTGCATAAGGCTCATCTACCCCAGCTCCAAAAAACCCTCTTGGTCTATGATATTTAAAGCTTCTACCTACTAAATGTACTCCATTAGCAATTAAAGCAGATGCTAAAGTATCTCCCTCGTAACCAAAGTATGTTTTTCCATTAAATTTAAATGATAATTTTTTATCCCTGTTAATTAGTCCACCATTTTCTATTCTAAATTTTTGAGTCATTAAGAAATTTCCTCATCAGCTTTATATGTATTAAATATTTCATGAGTAGCAGTGTCTCTTTCCACCTTAATCCATTGTCTACATCCAGATAAATGCTGCCACAACTCTAAGTGCTTACCTCTTAAACTTTTTCTATTATAAACAAAGTTATCCCATTCTTCATCAGAGATTTCTTTATTAAGCTCAGGTCTTTTTACACTAGCATCCCCACCATAAGAAAATTCATTTTGTGATCTCATCCCACAATGCGGGCATTTAATGTGAAGCATTTAAGATATCCAGGTTTTAGTACCAAGTCCCTTTTCATCAATTAAGTATCCAGTACTAAATCGATTTAGACTAAATCCAGCATTCAGTTCGTGAACTCTATCTTGAGCGATTGTATGAGCGAATGTCCAACCTGAAGCTGGCGTTGCTTTAAAACCACCATAACACCAACCACAATTTAAATACAAACCATCAATATGTGTTTTATCTATAATAGGTGAACCATCCATTGACATATCCATTATACCACCCCAAGTTCTAAGCATTTTCAATTTGCTTAAAAAAGGCATCATTGCAATTCCTTCTGTTAAAACATGTTGAAGAGTTGGTAAATTTCCCCTTTGAGCGTAACTATTATATCCATCAAGGTCTCCACCCATTACCATTTCTCCTTTATCAGATTGACTTATGTAAAAATGACCTGCACCAAAAGTTACTACTCTATCTAAAATTGGTTTAACAGGCTCTGATACACATGCTTGAAGAAGGTGAGTTTCTATTGGCAAAGTCATATTTAACTTTTCAGCTAAAATATTTGTGCTTCCAGCAACACATAATCCAACTTTTTTAGTTTTTATATTTCCTCGAGATGTTCTTATGCCATTAATCTTACCTGCTGTAACATCAAAACCAGTTACTTCACAATTTTGAATTATATCAACACCCATAGAGTCTGCTTGACGTGCGTAACCCCAAGCAACTGCATCGTGTCTTGCTGTACCTGCACTTGGCTGCATTAATCCACCAAAAATTGGAAACCTTACATTTTCTGAAAAGTCAGCCATTGGAATTATTTCTTTCACTTGTTCACGGTTTAACAAAACAGCATCAATTCCATTTAATCTCATCGAATTTCCTCTTCTTGCGTAGGTATTCATTTGTGCATCGGAGTGTGCAAGATTAATAATTCCTCTAGGCGAGAACATCACGTTATAATTTAAATCCTGGCTCATTTTTCTCCACAGATCCATTCCAAACTCACTGAAGAGTGCGTTCTCATCATGCATATAGTTTGATCTTATTATCGTTGTATTTCTTCCAACGTTTCCGCCACCTATCCAGCCTTTTTCGATAATTGCAACTTTTGTAATATTATGTTCTTTTGCAAGGTAATATGCAGTGGCAAGTCCATGGCCTCCACCACCAATAATAACTACATCATATTCCTCTTTTGGGGTTGGATCCTTCCAAGCTAAATCCCAGTTTTCATGATTAGAAAATGCGTTTTTAACTAAATTAAATATGGAGTATTTTTGCATTAATTAATTTTATAACAAAGAATATAAATAGTTCTTATTTTTTTTATATATATTTTTTAGAAGTTTGCAAATATGACAAAAAAGGATAAGAAGTCTGCAACGATAACATATTATTTATAAGATTAATAATGAGTGATGTTAAATCAGATATCCAAATAGCTCGAGAAGCAAAAATGCAGCCTATAAATGAGGTATTAGCAAAGATAAATGTTCCAGATGAGAGTACTGCTTTCAGTCCAATGGGACGACACATTGCAAAAATTAACCTGGAGTATTTAGACACATTAAAAGATAAACCAGAAGGGAAACTAATTTTAGTAACTGCAATAACACCTACACCTGCTGGTGAAGGTAAAACCACTACTTCAGTTGGTTTAAATGATGGATTAAATAAAATTGGAAAAAAATCTATAGTCTGCTTAAGAGAACCAAGTCTTGGGCCTTCATTTGGGATGAAAGGTGGTGCAGCTGGAGGAGGTTATGCTCAAGTTGTTCCAATGGAGCAAATTAATTTACATTTTACTGGAGATTTTCATGCAATTACATCAGCTCATAATTTATTATCAGCATTAATCGACAATCATATCTATTGGGGTAACAAATTAGATATAGATGTAAGACGGATTGTTTGGAAAAGAGTTATGGATATGAATGACCGTTCATTAAGATCAATAAATATAAATTTAGGAGGAGTAGCAAATGGTTTTCCTAGGGAAGATGGATTTGATATTACCGTTGCTTCAGAAATCATGGCAATTTTCTGCTTATCAAATGATTTGGAAGATTTAGAAAAAAGAATTGGCAATATTACAATTGCTTATACAAGAGATAAGAAACCAGTTTACGCGAAAGACTTGAAAGCACATGGTCCAATGACTGTATTATTAAAAGATGCGATCAGACCAAATGTAACTCAAACATTAGAAAATAATCCTGCAATTATTCATGGTGGTCCTTTTGCAAATATTGCACATGGTTGTAACTCCGTTATAGCAACTAAAACTGGATTAAAACTTGCTGACTATGTTGTAACAGAAGCAGGTTTTGGTGCAGACCTTGGGGCAGAAAAGTTTTTAGATATTAAGTGCAGAAAATCTAATTTGAAACCGAGTTGTGTTGTCATCGTAGCAACAATAAGAGCTTTAAAAATGCATGGTGGTGTTGCAAAAGATGACTTAAAAAATGAAAATGTTGATGCTTTAAAAAAAGGTCTAGTGAATCTTGAAAGACACATAGAAAACGTAAAAAAATTTGGATTACCTGTTGCGATCGCGGTTAATCATTTTATTAAAGATACAGATAGTGAAGTTAAAGCTTTAATTGATTTTTGTGAAAACTTAGGGGTTAAAGCAAGTTTATGCACTCACTGGGCAAATGGTGGTGAAGGGACAAAAGAATTAGCAGCACATGTTGCTGATTTGTGCGAAAAAAAAGATGCCAGGTTTAATTTTCTTTATGAAAGTAAAACACCTCTGTTTAAAAAGATTGAGATAATTGCAAAAGAAATTTATAGAGCCGATGAAGTGATTGCTGATACAAAAATAAGAGATCAATTAAAAGGTTTTGAGGAGGCAGGCTATGGAGAATTGCCAATATGTGTAGCAAAAACACAATACAGTTTTTCAACTGATCCAAATCTTAAAGGTGCACCAACAGGTCATGTTTTGCCTGTAAGAGAAATAAGACTTTCGTCAGGTGCTGAGTTTATTGTTGTTGTTTGTGGAGCAATTATGACTATGCCGGGACTACCTCGTGTCCCTGCAGCAGACTCTATAAAACTAAATGATAAGGGTGATATCGAAGGATTATTCTAAATTAAGGTAATTTAACCAATTTTCTAATTCCCTCATCCTAGAAATTTTATCAAGCTTCTTATTTTCACTTTCAATATGTTGTATGTGACTGTTAATTTCCTTCTCGTCACTAAAAGCTTCTTTTTTTAATAGCTTCTCTTTTCTAAAAACAATAATGTTAATCATTTTGTTATAAGTAATTTCTGGATGATATTGAAGCCCCCAGATATCACAATCATTTACTTTAAAGTTTAAACCTTGAACTTTATTAATTGGATTTGAAGCTAATAATACAGAATTTTGTGGCATGGTAACTACTTCATCAAAATTAAAAGCAGGTGTATTAAATTTTTTTTTTTTATTTTTGTAAAGTGGATGGTCTAATCCCCTTTCATTTATTTCAATATCAACTGCAATTCCTTTATGTGAACCTTTAGTGCCCTTTTTGACCTCGCCTCCTGCAGCTGTGACAGCTACTTGCATACCCCAACATATTGCTAAGATTTTTTTAATTTTTTTTTGACATTCTTTCATAAACTGAATTTGTCTTCTAATTTCAGGAGTGTCGTTATAAATATTTAAGCTACTACCACCCCAAATAAGTCCATCGTAACTGTTCAGATCGTCTATATTTTTAAATATATTTTCATCTGATGAAGGATTAACAACATCTGTAGTTAAATCTTCTGTGAAAAAACTAAGACTATCCCTCAAACTTTCAGTATGTGTTTGAATACCTGCAGATGAAAAATGTTGATTTTCTTCTCTCAAATTTCCTTCAACAATTAATATTTTTTTCATTAAAACAAATTTCCAGAAATGCTTTTTTCATACATTTCTTTCAAATCCTTTTGATTAATTTTTTTTGGGTTTCCTTCAGTAGATGGATCTTCAAAAGCCATTAAAGAAAGTTCATCAAGATTAATATTATTACAGTCCATCACATCTGATAATTTATGAGGTATATTTAAATCTTTTCTTAAATCTAAAATCCATTCTAAAAAGCTATCAAAACTTTTATTTACATTTAAGTAATCACAAATTTCTAATATCTTGTGTTCTATTTCACTTTTATTAAATGACAATACATATGGCATAAATATTGCATTTGATAAACCATGATGAATATTAAATTTTGAGTTAACTGGATGACTTAAAGAATGAATAGCACCTAGACCTTTTTGGAATGCAGTTGAGCCCATCGATGAAGCCGAGAGTAAACTCATTCTTGCTTCAATGTTTTTTCCATTTTTATAGGCAGTAATTAAATATTTTTTAATTAATTTAATCCCTTCAATTGCAATACCATTTGCCATCGGATGAAAACCTGGTGCACAAAATGCCTCAAGATTATGTGCTAGAGCATCCATGCCAGTAGCTGCTGTTAATCTAGGCGAAAGATCTAGAGTTAAAACTGGATCTAAAATAACAATTGATGGCAACATCTTTGGATGAAAAATAATTTTTTTAACAGCTGTATCTTTATTTATAATTGCTGAAGCCCGTCCAGTTTCAGAACCTGTTCCAGCAGTTGTAGGTATTGCTATAATACTTGGAATTTTAGAGCTTTCAGCTCTTTTCCAATAGTCTCCAATATCCTCAAAATCCCAAATTGGCCTTTCTTGACCGCACATAAATGCTACTGCCTTACCAACATCAAGTGCACTTCCACCACCAATTGCTATTACACCGTCGCAATTAGATTTGTTATAGACTTTTACACCTTCATCTACATCTTGACCTATTGGATTTCCCGAAAAGTTTGAAAATATTTCTAAATTATTAAATTTTTTTTTTAAATTCTGTAATATACGTTTAATCATATCAAGATTAATTAAATCTTTATCAGTAACGAATAATGGATTTGATATTTTTAGATCTTGGCAGGCATCAACTAAATCATTGATCCTATTTTTGCCTACCCACATCAAAGTTGGGTAATTCCAATTATGTTTCATAATAAATAAAAATTTTATTTTTCTTTTTTTTGTAAGTAAGATATATTTATAGAATTATTAATGATAGGAAAATTTAGATGTCTAGAGTAGCAATTATAGGTGCGGGTCCATGTGGTCTTTCGATGTTAAGAGCATTTGAACATTTGGAAAATAAAGGTGAAAAAATACCTGAAATAGTTTGTTTCGAAAAACAAGATAACTGGGGTGGCCTTTGGAATTATAGCTGGAGAACAGGTTCTGACCAATATGGAGATCCAGTACCAAACAGCATGTACAGATATTTATGGTCAAACGGTCCTAAAGAATGTTTGGAGTTTGCTGATTATTCTTTTGATGATCACTTTGGTAAACCAATACCATCTTTTCCTCCTAGAGAAGTTCTATATGACTATATAGTTGGACGAGTAAGCAAAGGTAATTTAAAACATAAAATTAAATTTAATACTCGAGTTACAAATACCTCATTCAAAAATGATAAGTTTGAAATTAGCTATCAAGATAAAGCTAATAATAAAATTTTAACTGAAAATTTTGATTATTTGGTTATTTCGACTGGTCATTTTTCTGTTCCTTTTATCCCAGAATATGAGGGAATGAATTCCTTTCCTGGAAGAATTATGCATTCTCACGACTTTAGAGATGCTGAAGAATTCAGAGATAAAAATGTAATTGTTCTTGGCAGTAGCTATTCTGCAGAAGATGTTGCGCTACAGTGTAATAAATATGGAGCTAAAAGTGTTACTATTGGCTATAGACACAATCCAATGGGATTTAAATGGCCCAAAGGTATGAAAGAAGTTCATTACTTAGATAAACTTGATGGTAAAAATGCAATATTCAAAGATGGAACAAAACAAGAGGCAGATGTCATAATTTTATGCACTGGTTATCTACATCATTTTCCATTTTTAGATGAAAGTTTAAAATTAAAAACTCATAATAGATTATACCCACCAAAATTATACAAGGGGGTAGTATGGCAAGATAATCATAAAATTTTATATTTAGGAATGCAAGATCAATTTCATACTTTTAATATGTTTGATTGCCAAGCTTGGTATGCAAGAGACGTTATTATGGGTAAGATTAAAATGCCTACTAATGATGAAATAGAAAAGGACATTAACAAGTGGGTTGGTATGGAAGAAAAATTAGAAAATCCAGATCAAATGATAGATTTTCAAACAGAATATACTAAAGAACTTCATGAAATGTCGGATTATCCTAATATAGATTTTGAATTAATTAGAAAACATTTCAAAGAGTGGGAGCATCATAAAGTTGAAGATATTCTAACTTATAGAAATAAATCCTTTTCTTCACCTGTGACTGGTTCCATTGCTCCAATCCATCATACGCCTTGGGAAAAAGCAATGGACGATTCTATGAAAACTTTTCTGAATAAATAAAATTTAATATTTTATTTTTAATTTTTTATTTTTTGTAATTGCATTTAATAATGCAATCATTAAAGGTATTTTTTTACGATTAATTTTCTTTAAAATGTACGGAGCAATTTCGAAAGCAAGATCGGCACCTTCAACAGTATCATCTTTCATAAATTTTTTCTTGGCAGATTTAAAAGTAAAACCTTTACCAAGATAATCGCCCATTTTACTATTTCTGCCACCAACAGCACTTACGTACAGATCACCTACACCAGCAAGCCCATAAACAGTTTCTTTTTTTCCCTTAAAATATTTAATTAAATAATCCATTTCATCAATTGATTTCCTAAATAAAGCTGAAGATGTGTTCTCACCTTGTCCTGATCCAATGATCATAGAATATATATTTTTAATAGCTGAAGAAAACTCTACACCTCTGACATCAGTTGTATGTTCTGTCTTATAATACTTAGTGGATATTATCTTTCCAATATCTTTTGCTACCTTAATATTTTTATTTCCAATAACAGTATAACTCTTTATCTTTCGTGCAAGCTCTTTTGCTAAACACGGGCCTTTTAAGACAGAAATATTTAGTTTGTTATTATTTTTATTAAGCTGTTCAGACATAGTAATAATTCTTTTTGTTTTATCTAACTTTAGTCCTTTAGTAAGAACCAAAATAGGAGTTTTACTTTTAAGGTGTGCTAAATATTTACTAATTATTTCTATTCCAACGGAACTTACAGCTACAACTATAAGATCCCACTTTAAATTTAACATTTCAGGAACAAATTTTTTTGTTTTTATTTTTTTTGGTAAATTAATTTTTAAAGATGGATGAAACTTTTTTTTAAGATTTAATTTACTAATTAATTTAAAATTATGTGGCTCAGAAAGTGTTACATGATGTCTATTTTCTATTAAAGGAATAGAAAAAGCAGCTCCCATTGCTCCTGATCCTATAATCAAAATTTTTTTCATAATAAAGATTAGGCTATTCCTAAATGTTTCTTTCTCTTACTAACCCAAGTTCTTATCAAATTATCAAAAATTAACCCTATAAATGCTACACAAATACCTAATGTCAGACCTATACCTGCACCATTTTTATCAGATAAAGCTTTTAAAATATATTGACCTAGATCTTCTGTCCCAATGAAGGCTCCAATAATTACCATGAATAGAGCAAAAACTATTGTTTGATTTAAACCAAGCATCATGTGAGGAAAAGCTAATGGGAATTCAATTTTTGTTAATCGTTGAAACTTATTTACACCAGACATCGTTGCAGCTTCATGTAAACCTACTGGAACACTTCTAAGGCCTTCAATTGTATATCTAGTTGCAGGAATTGTTGCGTAAACAATCACAGCAATTAATACTGATGTGTCTGTTATTCCAAATAACATCATTACCGGAATTAAATATACAAAAGATGGAAAGGTTTGAAATATATCACAAACTCCTAACATAAATTTAGCTGCACTTTTACTTTGAAAACACAAGGTTCCAACTGTAAAACCAATTAAACACGAAATTACAACTCCAAAAGTTGCCATGTATGTTGTAACCAATGCTCTGTCCCACCATGGACTAAGAGCTATAAATAAAGTTAACCCACATACTACTAATGCTGATCTAATTCCACCAATTAAGTAACCAGCCCCAACTACTAAAACGATTGTAGCAACAGCAGGCATTCTCAAATAAAGCGCTCGCATTGGCTGTAATACCTCTTGAATTAACCATGTGTTAAATGCTTTTATATATACGAAGAATGTATCAAAGATCCAATCAACTCCTTTGTTCCAAAAATCTGCGGTTGATATTCCTTTGTTGTGTGGAATTTCAAATAAATAATTGAATGTACCTTTGAACAAAAAAGTTCCAATATATGCAAGTATAATTCCTACAACAAACGCTCCTGCAAAAAATATAGCATTTTTATTCCTTTCGAAAAATGTAAGATTACCAAAATAGTCATTTTGTTTATTTGCCCAGGCTAAGGACATTTTATCTAATAATATTGCGATGAGACTAATACACAAACCTGCTTCTAAAGCTAATCCAATATTAAGCTGATTAAGAGCTAATAATAAATTAAAACCTAAACCTTTTGCTCCAATAAATGCTGAGATAACCGCCATTGAAAAACAAACCATTATCACCTGATTAACTCCGATAAGTATGTCTCTTCTAGCCGTAGGAATTAATACTTTGAACATTAATTGCCAATTGTTACATCCACTCATTTTGCCAGCTTCAATTACTTCAGGTGGTATGGCTCTTAATCCTAATAAAGTTAGTAAAATCATTGGTGGAATGGCAACTATCATGGTTATAATTACTGCCGCATGATCACCTACTCCAAATAAAACTAGCGCAGGTACAAGAACTGCATATTGTGGCATGGTTTGCATAACTAAGAGAATTGGATAAAGAGCTTTTTCCACTCGTTTACTTTTAAATGCAGATATACCCAGACCTAGTCCAAATATGAAAGACAATGGCGCGGCAACTAAAATAAACGATAAAGTTTGCATAGATGGTTTCCACTGACCAAAAATAGAAATGTAAACCATTGTTAATCCAGCGAAAATGGCTAAACCTTTACCACTCAATTTATAAGATAATATTGTGGCACCCGCTGCAACTATAGTCCATGGTAAACCTGGTAATTCTGCCCATGGATTAGCATCAATAAAATCCCAACTTGTAAATGCAACAATAGTTTCTAATCCACCTAATAAAATCTCTCTAATTAACTCAATTATAAAGGTCATAAATGCAGTTAAATTTCTACTTATTTGTAAGAGAAGTGGTCTTGTTTTAAATTCTTGTGTATCTTCATTCCAAAACTCCATCGGCATCCAGTCGTTCATTAGAAAAAATAATGAGTCATTTATCCATATAGGTAACCATCCAAGTAATGGGGGTAATCTCCAAAAGACATCAAAAGCATAATACCTCACCTCCTTGCCAGCAAAAACAAAGGTGCTTTGATTGGGGTCTTTAACAAACTCTGCCTGACCTCTTATAAATTTATATGTTTCAGGAACTTCGATTGCAAAACATAATGCAAAAAAAACAATTAATAAAAACAACCACTGAAATATTTTTGGATTTTTTTTTAAAAATTCCATAATTTAATTTCCATTTTTCCTTCCACCAAAAACTGTATTAATTATCTTTGTAGGATTAATAGAGCCTATAATTTTATTATTACTATCTATAACTCCTACAGTTTTTTCTTGAGTTAGAATTTTTTCAGCTACATTTTCAATAATCTCATCTTTTGAAACTCTTAAATCTCCTAAATTATCACCTGTAGATTGATCCATTACATCTTCAATTAACAAAACTTTTTCTCTTGGGACTTCTTCAGTAAATTTCCTCACATATTCAGTTGCAGGATTTAAAACTATTTTAGCAGGTGTATCTAATTGTTCAATTATACCATCCTTCATAATTGCTATTCGATCAGCTAGCTTTAAAGCTTCGTCAAAATCATGAGTGATGAACATTATAGTTTTTTGCAATTTATCTTGAAGTCTTAAAAACTCATCCTGCATTTCTTTTCGGATCAAAGGATCTAATGCTGAAAAAGGCTCATCTAAAAACCAAATATCTGGTTCAACAGCTAAGGATCTTGCAATACCTACTCTTTGTTGTTGTCCACCTGAAAGTTCTCTTGGAAAATAATTTTCTCTTCCGTCTAATCCAACCAACTTAACCATATCCATTGCCTTACTGATGCTTTCATCAGTATCAATTCCCTTAATCTGTAATGGAAATGCTATATTTTCAACTACAGTTTTGTGCGGCAACAACGCAAAGCTTTGAAAAACCATTCCCATTTTATTTCTTCTAAGATCAATAAGTTCTTTGTTGTTTAGCTCCAATAAATCTTGACCTTCTATAAAAATTTTTCCACCTGTTGCATCTGTTAGTCTTGAAATACATCTAAGCAATGTTGATTTACCTGATCCAGATAAACCCATCACAACCAACATTTCTCCTTTTGCTACTTCAAAGGAAGCATTGTTAACTCCAACTATACATCCATTTTCTTGAAAAGTTTTTGCATCTACGTTTCCATTGGCTTCTTGGAGCATTTTTTTGGCATTAACTCCAAAAATTTTGTAAACAGATTCACATTTAATAACTGTATCAGACATAAATTATTATTAAGTTATACGAAATTTAGTTGAATTAATATGTATATAATACTCGTCTCTCCTTAATTAAAAATTTTTGATATAATAAATTCTAGTATCAATACCAGTACTTAAAAAACTTAACGCCTCCCCACTTACTTTAATTTCTTCATCTACTCCAACATTGTTTCCACTAACTGTGAAACCTGCAAAACATTTATTTTTTTCTTCATCCCATTCAACAAATGTTTCATCAATTTTGTTGCCATTAATTGTATAAATTTCATGCGCTCTAAAGTTAAGAAAATTAGCCCCCATTATCGCTCTTTGAGGAATAAGTTTTGTTGCTTTACAGACTTTCTCGTAAACATCGACAGATAGTCTATGATGATCAGTTCCATCAAAAGCAACTAAAATTCCAGATGGCAGACTTGATATTAATTCATTTAATTTTCTTTCTTCTGCAATTCTTTCTTCTTCTATTTTCATCCTTTTTACTAAATCATCACCTTCTCCAAAAATATTGTTTAAAATAACAAATGATAAAATGATGATTAAGGTAATTATTATTAATCCACCAAACTGTCTAACCTGCTCTGGTAATTCTTTTAATTTGTTAAAATAATTTTCTTGAGACATTATTCTTGTAGTTTGCCATTTTTCCAAATTCCTGATTTTTGCTTTCCGTCAGCCCAAGTGAATGTTCCTTGACCATTCATAAAGCCGTTGGCCCATTCGCCATCATAAGTAGAACCATCTGGAAATGTTAATAGTCCTTGTCCATTCCATACACTATTTTTAAATTCACCTTTATAGATATATCCATTTGGCCAAGTTTCTACTCCCTGACCTTGTTTCTTGGTTTCAACCCACTCTCCTTCATAAGTAGTTTTATCAGTATAAATCCATTTTCCATATCCGTTTTCACAATTTCCCTCTTTACATCCAGTACTTCTTGCAAAAGCTGATGAACTAATAAAAAAAGTTAAAATTAAAAATAAAAAAATATTTTTCATGGGTTTATTTTATACAAAAATTAAATAAAAAAAAATCCCCCCCAACAAAGTTGGGAGAGATTTATAAGTTTTATATTTTTAACCTTAATGATCGTGTGTAAATTCTTCCCACACTTTCTTATTATCGGCTAACCATTTTTTGGCTGCATCTTCATGAGTCATCTTATCTAAATCAACTAAAGCTGCCATTGCTCCAATTTGACTTGTAGAAAATGACATTTTTTTGAATACTTTAGCTGCATTTGGATGAGTTTTTGGAAAATCCTCATGTGCTGCTTTTTTCAGATAACCATCTGGAGAACCACATTTTCCATCTCCACCATCTTCTGGTCTGCAACCTGCAGTGTATGGAGGAAAGTCAATAAATGTAAAACCAGCACCATCTGTAAAGTTTGGTGTCCAATTGAAAATTATTGTTCCTCTTCCTTCTTTTTCAGCAGCTGCTAATTCAGCCCAAAGCGCATCTGCACTTCCAGCAAATTTAACCCACCAAAGATCACCTAAACCTAAAGCATCAACCCTTTGTGGAATTAAGTCACCGTGCCAAGTTTGTGGACCTTCCAACATTCTTCCTTTTCCATTTGGAGAGTCAGGTGTTGTAAAGTTTTTAGCACAGTCAGGATTTTTTAAAGCAGTCCAGTCTGGTAAACCAGGACATAATCCTTTGTCTGTAACCCAGTTTGGGTATCCCATATCTTCAAGTGTTCTTGCTTCATGATCACCCATGTCTATTAAACCACCTTTATCTAAAGCAGTTGTAAATGATTTACCAAATGCGGACTCCCACACTTCGTGAGATATAGTTACATCTCCAATTCTGATTGACTCGTAAACTGCTTGTGAGTCAGCATTTACATATTTAACATTGTTACCCATGCTTTCGAAAATTCCACCAATAACATACGCCATTACAATTTGACTTGACCAGTTATGAGTTGGGATTACGATGGGTTTTTTGCTATCTGCAGCATTAGAAATTCCTGCAAAACTAACGACAGAAATTATAAGGGCAGATAATAATGATATTATTTTTTTCATTTTTTTCCCCTCAATTATTAATATTAATGACAAAGTATGTTCTGATTTAAAGGTATAGTCAACTCGTTTTCAGTATAATATGGTCACAATAAAATTATAATAAAACATTGAAGATGTTAGGAATCAGTAAAGATATTAAATATCCAGGACTAAATATTTTACCACCAGGAGTTGAAAGACATATTGTAAATGGTGGTGGCCTTACTGCTTTTCATATTTTCCCTGATGATGAAATAGAGATTATTAATAACGAAGGAAATCAAATTTGCGAAATTATATGTTTTAACAAAGACGGAAAATCAGATGTAGGTATTTTAAACCTAAAAAGTAACAACAATAAAAATTTTATTAGAGATATCTTAAGTAAAAAAGATGAAAGTATTCTAGCAACCAATTATCAACTTAAAAAACTAAACTTAAATATTTCAGAGTCAAAATCCTCAATAGTGTTTGATATTGATACCCAAATTGGTGAAAAAATTAATTTAAAGTCTAAAGATAAATGTTTTGCAATATTTGCAGCTCCTGGACAAGACATGGATGTTACAAAGCAAAATCCTCCTACAGATTTAATTATTTATATTAAAAGAGCAAATATTATTGATGACAAAGAATTAAATGTTATTCCAAACCCCGTCTTTGAACCATCACACGAGGAGAATATAAATAAAGCAAGTAGTATATCTTATGAAGTTAAAGAAGGTGACTACATCCAAGTGATAAGTCCAACTGGAAGACAATGTTCAGACTTTGTAGCATTTGACACAAGGAAATTAGAAAAAGGAATTGAGAAAGGTTTGGATTGGCAAACAACTAGAACTTTCATGGGAAATACATTTCCAGGTCCAGGATTATTTTCTAAATTTTATGATACTGACCATGAACCTTTGGTAGAAGTAATTAGAGATACCGTTGGTAAACATGATACTTTTAATCTTGCTTGTACTTCAAAGTACTATGAAGATGCTGGTTATTTTGGCCATGCAAATTGCTCTGATAATCTTACAGAAAGTATGTCAAAGTATGGTCTACAAAAACAAAAAGGCTGGCACGCAATCAATTTATTTTTTAACACATCTGAAGGTGGATTAAACTCAGTCATTTCCGATGAATCTTATTCTCGTCCTGGTGATTATGTCATGTTTAGAGCCTTAAAAGATTTAACTATTGGAACAACAGCATGTCCTAGTGATATAGATCCTTGTAATTCGTGGAATCCAACTAATATTTTTGTTAGAACATATGACAAGAAAAAAGAATTTACTAAATCATTTGCATTCAGGATGAAAACAGACTCTGAAAAAAAACTAACAAGAAATTCTGGGTTTTATGAAAGAACTTCAAAACTAACAAGAAACTTTATAGATGCTAGAGGTTTTTGGCTTCCAAATGATTACACAAAACATGGGCTTGTTAATGAGTACAACGCTTGTAGAAATGATGCAGTTTTAATTGATTTATCTTCATTAAGAAAATTTGAAATTGTTGGTCCTGATGCAGAAGAATTGTTAAATTATACACTTACTAGAAATGTTAAAAAACTGTCTGTAGGTCAAGTTGTTTATTCTGCTATGTGCTACGAAAATGGAATGATGTTTGACGACGGCACACTTTTAAGATTAAGCGAAACTGGTTTTAGATGGATCTGTGGAGATGAATATGGGGGTGAATGGTTAAAAGAAATTGCAAAAAAGAAAAATTTTAATGCAAACATTAAAAATTCAACAGACCAAATAAGTAACGTTTCATTACAAGGTCCAAAAAGCAGAGAAATTTTAAAAAAGATAATTTTTACACCTCCCACTCAACCTTCTATAGATGAACTTGGATGGTTTAGATTTACCATTTGCAGAATAGAAGATTTGCAAGGTATACCATTGATTGTTTCTAGAACTGGTTATACTGGTGAACTTGGATATGAAATTTGGTGTCACCCTAAACATGCTCCTGAAGTCTGGGATAAATTAATGGAGGCGGGAGAAAAAGATGGTTTGATCCCTGCAGGATTTGGAGCTTTAGACAAACTTAGAATTGAGGCAGGATTAATTTTATTTGGTAATGAATTTGATGGTCAACAAGATCCTTTTGAAGCAGGCATTGGTTTTGCAGTTCCGTTAAAAACAAAAATGCAAGATTTTGTAGGTAAAGATGAATTAATAAAAAGAAAAAATAATCCTCAAAGAAAACTTGTTGGGCTTGAGTTAGATGGTAAAGAGATTGCAGGTCATGGTGACTGTGTTCATATTGGCAGATCTCAAATTGGAGTAATTACAAGTGGATGTTTATCCTCAACATTAAATAAAAATATAGCTTTGTGTAGAATGGATGTTCAATATTCAGAGATTGGAACAGAAGTTGAAGTTGGAAAAATTGACGGTCACCAAAAAAGAATAAGCGCAAAAGTAGTTGGATTTCCTTTTTATGATCCTACTAAGTCCAGAGTAAAATCGTAAAATAAATGCCAAAAGATAAAAAAACTCTTTTAAATTTTTGGGAAGATCAAATGAGAGAATCTCATACTTCAAGTAATTATTTTTTTAGAAAATCACCTTCTCATTATCATATGATGTTATTAGTAATGTCTGCTTACAAAGAAAATAAGAAATTATCTGTTGAACAGCTAAAAACTAAACTATTTAAAACATCCAGGCCAAAATCAGCTCTGATTATTAATGAAGCATGCGAAAAAGGATTCTTTCATTTGGAGAAAACTTCAAAAGATCAAAGAATTAAGAATATTAAGCCAAGCGACTCTTTTATTAGAGAGTTCAATGAATATTTAAATACACTTAAAAACATAAGTTATTAAGCACTTATTTCAGCTAAGTTTAAAGTGTATATATTATATATATACTTTTTAGTTCTAAAAATAATTATATCAATTATGATTTGTAAAAAATAAGATTTTTTATATGTCATTACCTACAAAAGCAAAAGTAGTCATTATCGGTGGTGGTATACATGGTTTAAGTACTGCTTGGAAACTATCAGAAACTTATAAAAATCCAGGAGATATTGTTGTTTTAGAAAAAAAAGACACTGCTTCAGGTGCTAGTGGAATTGCATGTGGTGTTGTAAGAAATAATTATTTTCAACCAGCAATGAGAGAACTGATGGCTCATTCTGTTTCAGTTTGGGAAAGCGATCCTAAGGCTTTTAAATATAATGCAGTTGGATATTTACAAATTTCACCTGAGGTTATGCATAAAGATGTTGCAAGTATTTATGAGCAACAAAAAGCTATTGGTTACGAGTCAGAATTTATTGAGGGTGAGAAAGATTGTATGAGATATATGAAAGGTATATTTGATGACTGGCAGGCTAAAGGTATTACTTCAGTTCTACACGAAAAAAAAGGTGGATATGCTTTTAATAAAGACTCTATTAAAGCTCTAGAAAATAAATCTACCAGCAATGGTGTACAGGTAATGAAAGGTGTTAAGGTAACAGGTTTTAAAAGAGGTAGTAATAGTAAAGCAGTTACTGGAGTTGAGACCAATAAAGGTACAATTGAATGTGAACAAGTAGTTGTTGGTGCAGGTCCATGGGCAAGAGATTTTTGGAATATGTTAGAGCTTCCTAAGATAGCAAAAATAAAAGGTAAAGATGGTAAGCTTCACGAAACCGATATGTGGAAATATTGGATGCTTCAAGAAGGGGTAATTGGAGTTGAGCCTGATTTTTTAAAAACAAATGACGGTAAGCAACCACCTGTAGTTCACGTAGATTCAACAGCACCATTATATTCAGATAAAACAAAAAAATTATTAACAGATAAAATTTGGGGAATTTATTATAAACCAGATATTGAAGGTTTAGGAGTTCAAGGAGGAACTTCTCCTTATATTGTAGATAAACATTTTGATGAAGTTAATGTAGATCCATATGGAATAGAGTCTCCCGAATACCAAACTACTGAGGCGTTTAATGAAATGTGGTGTTCGGCTTTAGCTCATTGTCAAAAAAGATTTGAGGGTAAATCTGACTTATATAGAAAAGGTCCATCAGGTGGGCTTGGATGTATGACACCAGACTCTTTCCCAATATTTGATAGATTTTTAGAAAATGTTTATATGATAGCAGACGCTAATCACGGCTATAAAATGATTGGTGTAGGAGAGCTTGTTGCAAAAGAAATTCTTGGTACTGAGAGTGATTTATTAAAACCGTTTAGATACAACCGTTACGAGAAGGGAGAACTTCACCCTACTTCGAACAGTCCGTTCCCTTGGAGTTAAACTTCAAGCCTAGACACAAATAAATTTTTCAGCTACGTTTTAGAAAATTTATAATTGATTAAGGGGAAAAATGACTGATCTAGAAAAACATGTGAACCAGCCAGGTAGAGCAAAATTAGTTAAAAATGTAAGAGAAAAAATTAATGAGCTAGGGATTACATATATTTATTATCAATTTATCTCTGTCACTGGAAGAGTTGTTGGAAAAGGTATACCTGCTGATCATTGGGAAAGGACTGCAGAAAAAGGTTTTCAATTAGTTTATGGAGCAACAGCAAATCTATTTTTAGATCGTCACAATAACTATATTGGATATGGACCTGAAGCAATGGAGCTGGTTGGAATTCCTGATCCAGAAACTTTTGTTCAATTACCATGGGATAAGAGAGTTGGAAGAGTATTTGTTACTTGTTTTAGAAATAGAGAAGAAAGAAAAAATCCTGGAGGTCATTTAACTTCTGACTGTAGAGGAAATTTAAGAATATTTGCTGATGAGTTTAAAAAGAAACATGGTCTTGAGTTAAGAGTCGGTACTGAACCAGAAATGATGTGGTTGACAAAAAATGAAGATGGCACACCTACAGGAAAAGGGTTTTCAAAACCCTTCTGCTACCACATTGATCAGTTTGAGTCTTTAAGACCTGTATTTATGAAAGTAATCGAATATGCTAAGGCTATGGGTCTTGATATGATTCAAGGTGACCATGAAGATGCACCGGGTCAATTAGAGCTTAATTGGACATATGATAACGTTTTAAGAAATGCTGACAGGTTATCCACCTACAGGCAAATTTGTGCACAAGTTGCAAGAGAGCATGGTTTAATAGCTTGTTTTATGACCAAACCATTTATGGGAGTATCAGCAAGCGGATGTCATACAAATATGTCTCTTTGGAAAGGTGGAAAGATAAAGGTTAACAAACTTGGAAATAAAAAGTTACCAGGTGTCGAAGAAGTTTTTAGCTATGTAGAAGGTGGGACCAACACTTTCATGCCTGATACTAAAGATATGCAGCTGCCAGGAAAAGTGGGATTGCAATCGATTGCTGGAATTATGAAACATTTGCCTGCCTTGACTGCTTTAGGATCTTCAACAGTAAATTCTTATCGAAGACTTTGGGACCAGGGATTTTGGGCACCTGTTTATGCTGATTGGGGTTACCAAAACAGAACTTGTGGTTTAAGAGTTTCTGCGCCTGGAAGATTTGAATATAGATCTGTGGACTCAATGCACAATCCTTACTTACTAGGAGCAGCATTATTGAAAGCTTGTGATGAAGGTATATCAAAAAAAATGAAGCCAGCTGCGCCAGAATCTAGAAACATTTACGAAGCACAAAAAGCTGGTAAAGATGTTAAAAAACTTCCTTTAAGTTTAGGGGAAGCTTTGGATAGATTGGCAGAGGATGAAGTAATTAAATCTGCAATGCCAGATGAAATGTATAAGGTTTTCCATTGGTATAAAAATGATGAATGGGAAAGATTTTTAGGTGCAACAACTCAATGGGATCTGGATACTTATCTTGATTGTCTTCCATAAGTCATAAATAAAAGAAGGGTAAAATATGTGTGGTATAGCAGGTTTAATTCATAGAGGTAAATCCTCAAATGTTGGAAGTGAGCTCCAAGGCATGCTACAAGCATTAAAACACAGAGGTGAAGACTCAACAGGTTATGCTTTATACGGAGATACGGATGGTAAAAATTTTATCATGCGTTTTAAAGTTGGAGAAAATGTTGGAGAAGGTAGTTCTTCAGTTATGGAAGATGTTTCTGTCTACGATGAAAGAAAAAAAATTGTTGATCAAACTTTAGCCGAGATGGGTGCAAAAATTGTCAAAGAAGAAAGAACTCTCCCTTACTCATTAAGATATGAAATTGATTTTGAAACAAAAGATTTATTAGATTTTTCTCAAAGAATTGAAAGCATTCCTGGAGTTGAAATATTATCAATGGGAAAATCTTTGGAAGTAATTAAAGATTTGGGAAACGCAAAAATGGTATGTGACAGATATAGTTTAGATAAACTTGTTGGAACACATGCTATTGGCCATGCAAGAATGGCAACGGAGTCCGGTGTAGATATTAAATCAGCCCACCCATTCTGGGGTTATCCTTTTAGTGATGTATCAGTTGTGCATAACGGACAACTTACAAATTATTGGAATAACAGAAGAGTTCTTGAGAATAAAGGAATGAGATTTATGTCAGAATGCGACTCTGAATTGATTGCGGTTTATATAGCTCAAAAAATGAGAGAAGGAGCAAGTCTTGAGGAAGGAATGAAAGATTCTCTATCTGGGCTTGATGGTGTTTTTACCTATTTTGTTGCAACCAAAGACTCTTTAGGTATGGCAAAAGATACAATGGCAGCAAAACCATTAGTGCTTTATGAGTCAGATGATTTAGTTGCAATGGGATCAGAAGAGATAGCGATAAGATCAGTGTTACCACATGAAATTGACACTTACGATCCTTTTGATGGAGAGGTAAAAGTATGGCAAATATAAAAACTATCGATAAAAAGTCCAAAGCCCAATCAATGGGTATGCATACTGAGGTTCTTACAGGAAGAACTCAGCAAAAGTTTTTTAATCCAGACGAGGCTGAAAACTTTTATTACTTTGGAACATACGATGTTGATTTTAATAAAAGAACAGACTTAGATGTAATGAATATGTCTGCGCCTGAAGCTAACAAGGAAATAGATAACCTAATGAGCCAAGGATATGGAACAATTGTAATTAAAAATCCACAAGGGAAACATAGTTTAGGTGTTGGTATTTTGAATAAACTAAACTTAATTTTTGAGGGTAGTTTAGGGTATTTTGGAATGGGATCTTGTGATGGTCCAATTGTTAGAATTAATGGAAGAGTTGGTTGGTCATGTGCGGAAAATTTGATGGCTGGAAAAGTTGTTATTGAAAAAAATGCAGGTTCTTGTTTTGGAGCTGCTATCAGAGGTGGAGATTTAATCTGTAAGGGTAGTGTTGGTGCAAGAACCGGCATAGATATGAAAGGTGGCACTATTATTATTGGTGGTGATGCTGGTGCATTTACAGGCTTTATGATGCAAAGAGGTCGAATAATAATTCTTGGAGATGTTGGAATAAATTTAGGAGACTCTATGTATGATGGGACAATTTTCGTAGGTGGAGAAATTGGATCTTATGGTAGTGATGCTGTAGATTCAGAATTAACACCTAGTGATCAAGATTGGTTAAGAAGAAAACTCAAGGTTGCAGAAATAGGTGAAGATTTTAATGTTAGTAAAATGAAAAAAATTGTAGCTGGTAAAAAACTTTGGAATTATGACAATTTAGAACCTACAGAGAAGAAGGGAGCAATTTAATGCCTAAGAAAAAAAGTAAAAAAGTTAAAAAGAACGGAAAAGGTGTTGGTGGAAAAGCTGATGTCCATGCACACGAAGAAGGAAAAAGAAATAAAAGTTTATTAGGACATAACGCAATTTTTACACCTGAAGTAATAGACGACATTCATATAAAAGCTCAGTTAGGAAGATACAGAATGCGTGGAATGGCATTAATGAAAAAAATTCCAACATTCGATGATTTAGTTTTTCTACCAGGAACATTAACCAGATTTGTAATAGAAGGTTATAGAGAAAAGTGTGAGACTAAAACAGTTATTGGTCCAAGATGTGAAAACCCAATTGAATTAGATATTCCAGTTTATATTACAGGAATGAGTTTTGGTGCACTTTCTTATGAAGCAAAAACTGCTTTAGCAAGAGGAGCAACAATGGCTGGTAGTGCTACTTGCTCAGGTGAAGGTGGAATGATACCAGATGAAAGAAGATATTCAGAAAAATGGTACTATCAATGTATTCAGTCAAGATATGGATTTAATCCTCACCATGCACAATTAGCTGATGGGATAGAAGTTTTTATTGGACAAGGTCAAAAAGTTGGAATGGGTGGTCACCTTATGGGGCAGAAAGTAACTGACCAAGTTGCTGAAATGAGATCATTGCCCTCTGGTATTGATCAAAGATCTCCTGCGAGACATCCTGACTGGTTAGGTCCGGACGATTTAGCTTTGAAAGTTGAAGAATTAAGACAACTCACAAAAAATAAAGTTCCAATTCAATTAAAATTAGGAGCTTCGAAAGTTTATGATGATGTGCGTATGGCTGCAAAATGTGACCCTGACTCAATTTATTTAGATGGAATGGAAGGATCTACTGGAGCTGGTCCACATATCGCTGCTGCAAACACTGGAATACCTGGAATTGCTGCTATTAGAGAAGCAAGAAGAGCAATAGATGACGTAGGTAAAACTGGAAAAGTTACTCTGATTTATGCTGGTGGAGTAAGAGATGGTGCAGATATGGCAAAAGCTTTAGCTTTAGGAGCTGACGCGATTGCTATTGGTACTGGATCAATGATTGCACTAAATTGTAATAAAGACATACCTGAGGCTAATTTTGAAAAAGAAATTGGTGTAAAAGCGGGAGAATGCTACCACTGTCATACAGGTCGTTGCCCAGTTGGAGTTGCCACGCAAGATCCAAAACTAAGAGCAAGATTAAATCCTGATGATGCTGCTTTAAGAGTTTATAATTATTTACATTCAATGACTTTAGAAGCTCAATTATTGGCTAGAGCTTGTGGTAAAACAAATATTCACTCACTTGAGCCAGAAGATTTAGCTGCACTAACATCTGAGGCATCCGCTTTAGCAAAAGTTCCTTTAGCTGGAACTAATTATACAGTTGGAGTTGACAATTATCATAAAATCTAAGTGTAAATATGGCTAAGAAAAAAGTAAAAAAAACATCAAAAAAAAAACAAGTAGTTGGTCAGTTAGGTAAGAAAAAAGAAACTGCAAGAGAAAAGATGATTGGCCAAACAATTGGTTATCGATATGACGTTAATCTTTTGCCTGATTATTCAAAGATTACTCCTTTTTTAAAAAAATATATTGAAGCTATGGGATGGGATGATTTGAATTGGCTTGAGGATGTTCATATGGGTTATGAAGATGATAGACCTGCCGTATTTTGTAGGAATGCTAACGGATGGGTTACTATTCCAAAATCCATTAAACTACCTAATAACCAACAAGATCGAGATATGATAGCTAGAGAGCTCTTAGTTAAGTTTCAAATGTCTCCTAAACATCCACTAGTTGATCTTAAAAAAGCCTATTTAAAATTTTAAGACCACAATCAAGAGTTGATTTTATTTTAAAATCTATTGTCCAGAGTAGGTTTTTAAATATTGTTTTGTTTGTAACACCTTTAAAAATTTCATAAGATTTCTTAAACAAATATGGGGGTAAAAAATGACTGATCAGTTAGGTGCTCTTACAACTATATTTACAGAATTTTACTACTGGGTAACAGTAGTACTGATGTTTTTAATTCACGTCGGTTTCTGTATGTACGAAGTTGGAGCATCAAGATACAAACACCACCAACATACCTTAATGAAAAACACAATGCTTATACCTTTGGTAACAGTAACATGGTTTTTATTTGGTTGGTGGATTTATTGGGCTTTTCCAACTGGACCTGGACTAGCTCCATCAATAATGACAGAAAGCACCGGACTCGTTTTAAGTGGTGGATTTGGAGGAAATGATCTTGCTAATCCAACTAATGCTCTTATGGCAGTAAATCTAAACGATCATATTATGGGCGTTTTCTGGGCGGCGTTCTTATTATTTTCATGGACTGCTGCTTCTATCGTTTCTGGGGCTATCATCGAAAGAATAACAACTTTTGCATTCGGAGTTTTAGCGATTGCAATTGGATCTGTTTTCTGGTCGATAGATGCTTCATGGGGATGGCACTTTGATGGGTGGATGTTAAAACTTTTAGGATATCATGATGCTTATGCGTCAGGTGTTATTCATGCTATAGCAGGTGGATTTGCACTGGGTGTTCTAATGGTTCTAGGACCAAGAATTGGAAAGTTCTCATCAAGTGGTGAACCAAGAAACATAGGACCTAGAAATCCTTGGCTGGTTACTATTGGATTATTTCTAATTTATACTGGTTTCTGGGGATTTTATGCAGCATGTAATGTTCCAATTTATGACCTTGGGCCAGAGTATGGAATGGAAGGAGTAACATTCTGGACTGCAACTAACATCTATTTAACGCCTACTACATTAAGTGGAATAACTATGAACTTCTTAATGTCGTTATCAGGTGGATTGTTAGCTGGATATGTTATTGCAAAAGGTGATCCTTTCTGGACTTACTCAAGTGGACTAGCAGGTATAATATGTGCATCAGCTGGAAATGACTTATATCATCCAATTCAAGCTTTAATTATTGGTATGATTGGTGTTGTGATTTCCTACAAACTTCATTATTGGGTTGAACGAAAGTTCAAAATTGATGATGCAGTTGGGGCGGTAGCTGTACATGGTTATGCTGGCTTTATTGGTCTTGTAATCTGTGGCTTTGTTTTAAATGGTTATCCTTCATCGGGTTATAGTGTTGGAGCTATGTTTGATGGATCAACCTATGCAACAATTAATCCATTGGGTCAATTCATAGGAGCAATAATAATGTTCGTAGTTCTTGGGCTTATACCAGGATATATAATTGCTAGAGTTCTTAACGGAATGGGTAAACTAAGAATCCCTCGTGAAGTTGAGATAGCAGGACTAGATTACGAAATGATGGAGACTGCAAAAGATGATGAAAAAGCAGTTGCATCGGCAATCAGGTAAAGGAGAAAAATATGGCTACAGTATCAAACTGGATAGATCATCTAAATAAACCTGCAGAAGAGGTTGCTGGATCGGTTTATCCCGGAGCAGGATCTAGTGAATTTATACTAGTCCTATTGTTAATTGCTGTGTGGATTGGATGGAGTGTCATCACAGATAAATCTGAGAGGGAAGAACTTGATAGATTATCTAGAAAAAGACACGGTGCAAACGATCATAAAAGCAATATTACCGATTGGTAATTAAAAGAAAATTTGGGCGCTACTTGAATGTAGCGCCCTTTTTTTATAATCTTATTATAATGAGTGAAGATAAAAATGAAGAGCTAAGACCAACGAAAATGAGAGGGGTTGCTTTTCCAAAAGCAAAGTATGGTGTAATTCTCGCAATTATCTTAATAGTAGTTGTAAATTTTATTTTATATAAGGAAACTATCTTTTCATTTTTTAAATAATTGTGATAGCCTAGGTAATGGCTAAAAACTTATTCAAGATAGCAAAACAAAAAAAAATAAAATATTTCTTAATAAGCTTTGTTGATCTTTTTGGCGTACTCAGATCAAAACTAGTTCCAGCGCATGCTATTAAAGAAATGCAGACTGCAGGAGCAGGATTTGCTGGTTTTGCGGCTTGGCTAGATATGTCTCCCGCAGATAGTGATATGTTTGGTATTCCAGACCCAGACAGTCTTATTCAATTACCTTGGAATAAAGAGGTTGCATGGCTTGCATCAGACTTATGGATGAACGGTAAACCTGTAGAAGCCTCTCCAAGAGTAATGTTAAAGAATCAAATTAAGAAATTAAAAAAACAAAATTTAACAATGAAATCAGGTGTAGAGTGTGAATACTTTTTAATCTCACCTGATGGAAATTCTATTGCTGATGTAAGAGATACTCAATCTAAACCTTGTTATGACCAATCGGCGTTAATGCGGAGATATGATTTAATTAAAGAAATTTGTGATTGCATGATTGAGATGGGATGGGGTCCTTATCAAAATGATCATGAAGACGCTAATGGACAATTTGAAATGAATTGGGACTATGATGATTGTCTAAAAACAGCTGATAGACACACATTTTTCAAATATATGGTAAAAACCATAGCTGAAAAACATGGTTTGAGAGCAACTTTTATGCCCAAACCATTTGAAAACCTCACAGGTAATGGCTGTCATGCCCATGTATCAGTTTGGGATGGAAAGAAAAATAAATTTTTAGATAAATCAGACAAGTTTGGACTTAGTAAAATGGCTTATAATTTTTTAGGTGGAGTAATTAAAAATGCTTCATCCCTATCTGCTTTCTTCAATCCAACAATTAATAGCTATAGAAGAATTAACGCACCTCCAACAAAATCTGGGGCATCATGGTCACCAAGTAGTATATCTTATACAGGCAATAACAGAACACATATGATAAGAATTCCAGATCCTGGTAGATTTGAACTAAGATTAATGGATGGATCTGCAAATCCATATTTATTACAAGCAAGTGTATTAGCTGCTGGGCTATATGGATTAAAAAATAAAATTGATCCAGGAGAGCCTCTTACTTGTAATATGTACACAGATTACAAAAAATATCCTAATTTACCTAAATTACCAAATGAACTTCAAGACTCACTAGAACTTTTAAAAAATAATAAGAAAATGAATGAAGCTTTTGGAAAAGAAACAATTAATAGTTATATAAAACTTAGAAAATCGGAAATTAATGAATTTGATAATAAAGAAAATTTCGATAAGTCCAAACCTGTAACGCAATGGGAAAGACAAAATACTCTAGACTGTTAAAGTGAAGAGTTTAAAAAGTATTAAAAACTGGGCGCTAACAAAATCTTTAAAAAATAATAATTTCAGTTTTAAAAGAAATTATGTTTTAAGATTTGTCCCCTCTTTGTTATTGACAAATGCTTTTAAATCAATTTCTAGATGGAAAAATTATAAGGCTACACCCTTAATTAAACTTGATAAATTACAAAAAAATTTAAAAGTTAATAATATTTTTTATAAAGATGAGTCCAAAAGATTTCATTTAAAATCCTTTAAAGCATTAGGGGGAGCATATGCTGTTGAAAGAATATCTAAAGGAAAAAAAAATATAATTATTTCCTCAGCGACTGCTGGAAACCATGGAAGATCTGTTGCATGGGGCGCAAAAAGATTAGGTTTAAAATGTAAAATCTTTGTTAGTCAATACGTAAGTGATTCAAGAGTTAATGAAATTAAAAAATTTGGAGCTGAAGTTATAAGAGTTAAAGGAGATTACGAAAACTCACTTAATGAATGTAAAAAGTTATCGAAAAAAAATAATTGGAAAATTGTTCAAGATGTTGCGACAACAGATTACAAATTAGTTCCTCAACTTACAATGGCGGGATATTCCATAATGATAAGAGAAATATCTAAACAAACTAATCAATATATAACCCATATTTTTTTGCAAGCTGGCGTCGGGGGCATGGCTGCTGGTGTTGTTGCTGGTGTCGCAAAATATTTTAAAAGAATTCCAAAAATTATAATTGTTGAGCCTGATAGAGCTGATTGTGTACTTCAGAGCATTAAAATTAATAGACTTATAAAAATTAAGATTAAAAAAGAAAGTATCATGGGCGGTATGTCATGTAATGAAATGTCATATCTTCCTTGGCAAATATTAAAAAAAGCAAGCAATTGTTGTGTATCTGTAAGTGATCGGAATGTTGCCAAAACTGTAGCAATGCTTAAAGACAAAAAGCTCAGCAAAAATTCAATAATTGGTGGAGAGTGCTCTACACCTGGAATTATAAGCCTGATTGGTGTTTGTAATAATTATAAGACTAAAAAACTCGTTGAACTAAACGAAAAATCTAATGTTTTGGTAATAGGATGCGAAGGTAATGCAGATGTTAAACTTTACAAACAACTGCTATCTAAAGGAAGAAAATAAAATACACATGACAAAAAATGCAATATTTTGGATCAGGGAAGATTTTAGAATTGAACATAATCCAGCACTTTCTTTTGCTAGTCAAAATCATGATAATGTTATTGGATTATTTATTTATAACAAAACTGATTTTGATAAAAAACGAGAAGCACAAAAATGGTGGCTTTATAAATCTTTAAAAGAATTTAAATCAGAATTATCTAAATATAAAATAAATCTTCAAATATTAGAGGGGGATGAGCTAGATGTGTTATCAAAGATAAAAAAAAAAGACAACATTTCAGTTTATTGGAATAAAATATACGAACCAGATGTAATTGCTAAAGGTAAAAAAATTAGGGATGCTTTTTTAAAAAATGAAGTTCAGTTTAAATATTTTAAAGGAAATATTTTAAACGAATTTCAAGAAGTAACTAAAAATGATGGAACACCCTTTAAAGTATTTAGTCCATTTTGGAGAAATGCTGAACAAAAATATTTAAGTTTACCTCCAAGTAAAAATTATATTGTAAAAAAAAAGACAAAGTCAATCACAGTTTTCGAGAATTGTATTGAGCCTAAAGATATTTTGCCTAAAAAGAATTGGTATAAAAAATTTGAAGGACATTGGAAAGTTTCAGAAAGTGACTCAAAAAAAGTTCTTAATACTTTAATTGATAAAAGAATTAAAGATTATGGAACGGCTAGAGATTATCCATCGGTTGAAGGGACATCAAAATTGTCTCCTTATATTAAACACGGTCAAATTCATGTAAGCACTATTTGGCAAAAGTGTAATGAAATTAAATCTAAAGGAATTGGCTACAGAAAATATATCAATGAGTTAGGTTGGCGTGAGTTTTCACATAGTTTAATTAATTATTTTCCAGAATTTTTAAAAGGTAATTATAGAAAAGAATTTGATCGATTTCCTTGGGTAAAAAACGAAAAGCTTCTAAAAGCATGGAAATCGGGAATGACAGGCTATCCTATTGTAGATGCTGGAATGAGAGAGTTATATGAAACTGGATGGATGCATAACAGAATTAGAATGGTAGTTGGTTCTTTTTTGGTTAAGCATTTAAGAATTAATTGGACTGAGGGTGAAAAACATTTCAGAAATTGCTTATTAGATTTTAATAAAGCAAATAACGTAGCTCAATGGCAATGGGTTGCTGGTTGCGGAGCTGATGCTGCACCTTATTTTAGAATATTTAATCCGATTTTACAGGGTGAAAAATTTGATAAAGAAGGTTTGTATGTGAAGAAATGGGTTCCAGAATTAAATAAAGTGCCTAATAAATTCATCCATAAACCTTGGGAAATGGAACACAAATATCAAGAAGCAATAAAGACTATAATAGGGAAAGATTATCCTAAACCTATTGTAATCCACGAAAAAGCAAGAGCTGCTGCTTTAGAGGCTTTTCAATCACTTAAGAAATAAATGCTCTATTCACCAATAAAATGGTGAATAATTGTTCTATTTTGTGGCTTTAAACGATGTTCAAATAAATATAAGCCCTGCCAAGTTC
The DNA here is from genome assembly GCA_902526405.1 of uncultured Pelagibacteraceae bacterium. Lineage (GTDB taxonomy): Bacteria > Pseudomonadota > Alphaproteobacteria > Pelagibacterales > Pelagibacteraceae > Pelagibacter. The sequence continues at coordinate 1,973 of CABZKL010000010.1, read as the reverse complement.
CAAGCAATAATTCAGTTTCTTTAACACTAAGAGAAATTTGACTGTTTGTTAATGTAGATTTTATATGTGCAGGCATATCATCTTTACCCTCAGTTGTGTGTATGTACAATTTATTGTTCATAGGCACAAGTTTATTAAAATAATTTATTAAATCTGTTTGAACATCTGGATCTGCATTTTCTTGAACAATTAGGGATGCACTAGTATGTTGAATACTCAAATTAAGTATCCCATTTTTAAATTTATTATTGTTAATCCACTGAATTGTCTGATCAGTAAATTTATACAACCTTTGACCATTAGTACTTATTTTAAGATAAAAGAACTCTTGCTTCATTAATTTTTTTCTAAAGAGGTTAATTCATATAATCGACTGATAGTTCGTTTAAATGGGTTTTCTAATAATCTTGATGATGTAAATTGATCTATATTTTGATCAGCGGTAACAGCCAAAGGAATATTTTTATCATATATAACATCTATTAAAGTTATAAATCGCTGTTGTTGATTAGAATTAATATCATTAAATTGTGGAATATTATCAAGAGTAACAAATTTACAATTTTTAATTATCTCTAAATAATCTTCAGCACCAAGGTTTCGATTACATAGGTCATCAAAATTAAATCTAGCTACTCCTTCATAAAAATGTTCTATTTTAAAATCTCTTCCCTTTACGTTAATTATTTTTGATAAATGATTTTTATCTTTTGTGATAGTTCTAAAAAATTTATTTATTTTAAAATTAGTCTCTTGATTGAGAGGGTAAAAATATCTTTGTTTTTGATTTTCATTTGATTTTCTGTAATCGTCTTCTATTTTGAGCCCAAGTTCAACAGAATGTTTCTCCATAATTTTTATAAAAGGTTCAAACTGATCTCTTTGAAGTCCGTCTTTATAAAGTTCAGAAATTTTTGTGTTAGACGTTAAAATAATTTTAATATTTTCTTTAAATATTTGCTCAAATAATTTTCCTAAAATCATCGCATCAACAATATTGGTTACTTGAAACTCATCAAAATAAATTAATTTAGTTTTAGATTTTAAATCTTTTACAAATTGGTTGATTATATTTTCCTCATTATTTTCCTTTCTTTCATGTGCAAAATCATGAAAGCTTAGCATAAACTCATTAAAGTGTTGTCTTAATTTTTTTTCTTCAACTAAATCAAAAAAAAAATTTAAGATCATTGTTTTTCCAACACCAACATCTCCATGTAAATAAAAAGCTAGTCTTGAAATTTTTTTTGAAAAAAATTTATTTAATATTGATTTATTAAAATTTAATTTATAATAACTTTTTAATTCGTCAATAACAGTTAATTGATAAGAATTGATTTCTAAATTATTTTTTTTACAAAAATTTTGGAAAAGATTTTCTAAATTCATTTTTTAGTTTTAAAATCAATACCATATTCTGATCTTGGTCCTCTACGTAATCCAAATGGACCAGAAATAAATATAGTTAATGGTCTTGTTCCTGGGTTAAGATCCACTCGATGCAAATTATTTGCTGATCTAAAGCCAATATAACCAGGTGGTCTCCAGAATTTTCCTGTACTCAAAGTCTCCCAATAACCGTCTCTTAAAACTATTGTGATATAAGGAAAAGTGTGATTATGCACACCATCACCGTGGTCATCAGCTAGCATCTCATGAATTAATATATTGAAAGGAAACCACTTTGGTCTATGTCTCATTAAAACATAATACCGGTTCATCCAAGGCTTTGCTTCATCAAACTTAGGATGAGAAGGACCTCTATCAAGTACAACTTTTTTTCTTCCGATCTTTTCTAAAAATTTTAAGATCATGTTTAATTATACTGGATGATAGATCCATTTCTGACCAAAAATAAATTATTATTAAATATAAATGGCTTTGAAACAAGGTTAGAGGAAACTTTTTCTATCTTAATAATACTGCTATTTTGTAAATCAACTACAATCAATTTACCATCAGAATTAGTTAGA
>CABZKL010000009.1 GCA_902526405.1 uncultured Pelagibacteraceae bacterium | reverse complement strand
CTCACATTTTTTATTTTTGGAAAAATGATCAACTACCGATTTTGCAGTATCCTCATCAATTAAATCAATTTTATTTAGCACTATAAGCTCTTTTTTATCTAATAATTTAGAGCTGTAGCTTTTTAATTCATTTTTGACCTGATCGTAAGACTCATTAAGATCAATATTTGTAATGTCAATTAAATGTAAAAGCGATTTACATCTTTCAATGTGTTTTAAAAATTGAGTCCCAAGGCCTACACCTTCATGTGCTCCTTCCACTAATCCAGGTATATCCGCAATTGTAATTTCTTTATCATCATAAGAAGCAACACCAAGATTAGGATTTAATGTAGTAAATCTGTAATTTGCTATTTTTGGATTTGCATTTGTAAGTGCAGCGAGCAAGCTAGACTTACCTGCATTTGGTAAACCGATTATACCGATGTCTGCAATTGTTTTAAGTTGAAGCCAAATTATAAAATCCTCTCCGACAGTTCCTTTAGTAAACTTTCTTGGAGCTCTATTCGTTGAACTTTTAAATCTGGTATTTCCAAGACCGCCTTTACCACCATTTGCTACAATAAATTCTTCTCCTTTTTTACTAAAATCAAAAAGTAATGTCTTATTGTCTTCTTCAAAGACTTGTGTACCGAGGGGAACTTTTAGAACAAGATCATCACCACTTTTTCCAGTCCTATTTTGTCCTGCACCATTTTCACCTCTTTCTGCTTTATGATGCTGCTGATATCGATAATCAATTAAGGTATTTAAATTTTCCTCTGACTTTAAAACTATTGATCCACCTTTACCGCCGTCTCCACCATCTGGACCTCCAAATTCAACATATTTCTCTCTTCTGAAGCTTGGGGATCCATCTCCGCCATTACCAGCTTTAATATAAATTTTGACTTGATCTAGAAATTTCATAATACAACATCTACTTTGGTTGTACTATTAATTGGGTTTTACTGAAACGAAAGTTCTATCTGCTTTTGATTTTTTGAATACAACTTTACCTTTAACCACTGAAAAAATAGAATGATCTTTACCCATACCTACATTCTCACCAGGAAAAATTTTAGTTCCTCTTTGTCTTACAATTATGTTACCAGGTACTACTGCTTCACCACCATATTTTTTAACACCCAATCTTCGTCCGGCACTATCTCGTCCGTTTCTTGATGATCCACCTGCTTTTTTTGTTGCCATAATTTACCTTGTTCTATTTACTTACCACTTCTTTAGTTTCTTCTTTTTTTGGCTTCTTAGAAACTTTTTCAGCTTCAGATAAAACTTTACCATCTTTTGAAAAAATTTTATTTATTCTTATCATAGAATACTCTTGTCGATGTCCATTTTTTCTTCTTGAATTGTGTCTTCTTCTTTTTTTAAAAATTAGTATGGTTCTATTTTTACTGTTTTTAATTAAATCAGCTTCGACTTTTGCACCACTTACATGAGGAGCTCCGACCTCAATAGATTTATCATCCCCATATGCTAGGATTTCATTAAATTCAATTTTTGTTTCGGGTTTTGAGTCTGGAAGCTTCTCTACCTTAAGAATTTCTCCAGACTTAACTTTGTATTGTTTTCCACCTGTTTTTATAACTGCATATGACATAGTATGAATATTTATTTAAGTATCCGCAATATAGTTGTAGCTAAGTTTTAGTCAAGCCGAATTAACTAGAAATTGTCCTTTAAATCTCGCAGTTTTGAAAAGGTTTTGACATCTTTTGCTCTTAGAAAAATATTGCAATCCAATTCATCTTTAAGAGTAGATGGAATTGTGGGCAAGCTATTCTTTAACTTTATTTGAATATTTTGTATTTTTTTTTTAAGATTTAAATTTTCAGAATCATGTTTGATACAAAATTTTGAATTATTAAGAGTATATTCGTGACCACAATAAATTTGAGTATCAAGAGGCATAGCTTTAATCTTATTTAAAGAACTAAACATTTGTTCGTAGGTACCTTCAAAAATTCTCCCACAGCCAAGGGAAAAAAGAGTATCTCCAGTAAATAGTAATTTATCTTTATAAAAATGAAAACAAATATGACCCTTAGTATGTCCAGGAACATGAATTATTTTAGCTACAAAATTATCACTTTTCCATATTTCATTGTCTTCAAGACAGATATCAATTTCTGGAATTCTTTCTGAATCATGTTTAAAGCCAACAACAATACTATTATATTTTTTTTTTAATTCCTTATTACCTCCAATATGATCAAAATGATGATGAGTATTTAAAATATATTTTAGATTAATATTTTTATTTTTTAGATAATCAATTACTGGACTGGCCTCGCTTGGGTCAACAATACAAGCTAAATTATTAGTTTCATCTATAATTAAATAACTATAATTATCTTGGAGACATGAAATTATTTCTACTTTCATTTTATTTCTCTATTAAAAATATTCCTAAATCTGCAAAAAAATTTTTAATTGTTAAATTGCCATCATTTACTATTGAAACATTCTGATTGTTTATAGCCAATGATTTAAAGATTTTGATGTTTCTTGATTTTGCAAAGTAAAAAAAATCCTTTATTGAACACATATGAATATTAGGAGTATTGTACCACTCATCTGGTAATGTCTTAGTAATTGGCATTGTCCCTTTTATGAGCAAATGAAGTCTGACTCTCCAATAACCAAAGTTTGGAATAGTTACAATTGCTTTTTTTCCAACTCTTAAAAGTTCGTTTATAACTAGCTCGGGATTTAAGAAAGCTTGAAGCGTTTGACTAAGAACAACATATTCGAAAGATTTATCTGGAAATTGTTTTAGATCTTTTTCTGCATTTCCTTCAATGACAGTCAATCCTTTTGCAATACACTCTTGTACTTTACTTTTTGAAATCTCCAGTCCTCTAATATTAGTATTTTTATTATTTTTTAAAAACTGCATTAAAATTCCATCTCCACAACCTACATCTAATACTTTTTTATCTTTTTCAATTAATTCAGCTATTACTTGAAATTCATTTTTCATAATTAAATTTCTGTATAAGATTTATCTAAAAAGTTTTTAAGCGCACTTAAAAAGTCTGGTACATCTAATAAAAAGGAGTCGTGACCTTTGTCAGACTCTATCTCAACAAAACCTACATCTGCGCCAATAGAATTTAAGGCAATTACAATGTCTTTGTTTTCTTGAGTTGGATAAAGCCAGTCAGATGTAAATGATATTATAAAAAACTTTGCTCTTGTAGCTCTAAAAGCGTCAGATAAATTACCCTTGTATTGTTTTGCTAAGTCAAAATAATCCATTGCTCTTGTAATATAAAGATAGCTATTCGCATCGAATCTGTCGACAAATACTGAACCTTGATATCTTAAATAACTTTCTATCTGAAAATCTGCATCAAAACCAAATTTCAAATCTTCTCGTTCTTGAAGTTTTCTTCCAAATTTTTCTTGGAGGCCTTTTTTTGAAAGATAAGTTATATGTGCAGCCATTCTTGCAACAGCCAAACCTTTATTTGGGATTGTATCTTCAGAAGAATAACCCCCACCTTTCCAATTACTATCAGCCGCTATAGCCTGTCTTCCTAATTCATTAAATGCAATATTTTGTGCTGAGTGACTAGAGGTACAAGCAATCGGGATAACAGTTTTAGCTTTATCAGGAAAATTACTTATAAACTGTAGTACTTGCATACCGCCCATTGAGCCACCTGCGATTGAAAAAAGTTTGTCTATACCAAAATGGTCAAGCAAATTATATTGTGCATTTACCATATCGTTTATAGTTATAACTGGAAAATTTGCACCAAAAGCAGTACCAGTACTAGGGTCTTCATGGCTTGGCCCAAATGAGCCCATGCATCCACCCATTACATTTGCACAAATAACAAAATATTTTTTGGTATCAATTGCCTTGTCAGGACCAACTGCATAAGACCACCAACCATCTTTCTTTGTTATTGGATTTTGGCCAGTGACAAATTGATCTCCTGTTAATGCATGAAAAACCAAAATAGCGTTATCTTTATTTTTATTTAATGAACCATAAGTTTCATATGCAATTGGGAATTCATTAATAGTTTTTCCACAATCTAATTTTAATGGCTTTTTTACTATCAAGGTTTTAATATTATTCTCAGCATTCATAATAAAGCTAATGTTTGAATTGTGAGAAAAAAAACTATTTTAGCGGTTTTTTTTAAGCGCTCGCAATTCAGTTAAATCAGCGCATAATTTTTGTACTAGAACTTATTTATTATGTCAATTTTTTTAAAAATTGTCTTATTCTCTATAAAAATTTGTAATTTTATCTATAAAGAGCTCATAAAATTAAAAAAAATGCTTACTCCAAAATTTAAAAAATTTAAGATTGAAGCTTATAAACCTGGCAAGTCAAAGGTCAAAAAGCTTAAAAAAGTAATAAAACTTTCAGCTAACGAATCTGCTCTTGGGATCAGCCCAATGGCAAAGAAATTGATATCAAATAAAAAAATGATTTTGGATAAATATCCTGATGGAAAGTCACAAGATCTGAAAAAAGCAATTTCCAAAAAATATAAGTGTGATTTTAATAAAATTATTTGTGGTGCAGGTTCTGATGAGATAATTCAAATGTTGTGTCAATTATATTTAAATCCAAAAGATGAGGTAATAGTTCCAGAATATAGTTTTTTGATGTACAGAATTTATGCAAAAATTGTAGGTGCCAAAGTTTTATTTGCAAAAGAGGTAAATTTTAAAGTGTCAATTAGAGAGATTTTAAAAAAAATCACGAGAAAAACTAAAATAGTATTTATTGCTAACCCAAATAATCCAACTGCAACTTATTTGACTAAAAAAGAAATATTAGAACTAAGGAATAAAATGAATAAAAATATTTTACTAGTGGTTGATGATGCGTACTCAGAATATATGAAAAATAATGATTATACTTCAGGTTTAGATTTATTTAGAAATAAAGATAATGTTTTTATATTAAGAACATTTTCAAAAATGTTTGGGTTAGCTTCCTTAAGAGTAGGTTGGGGATATGGGTCAAAAAAAATAATAGATGCTTTAAATGTGATTAAACCACCATTCAATGTAAATGGTGTAGCACAACTTGCAGCTATTGCGTCGTTAAGAGATACAAAATTTATAAGTAGATCTGTTAAGCATAATTTACATTATGCTAAAAAGTTAAAAAAATTTCTTGAGGTTTATGATATTTCTTCAAATAAAATTTCAGCAAATTTTCTATTTTTAAGTTTTGATAATTGTAAAATTTCAGCGAAATATTTATATGAAAAATTGAAACAAAAAGGTGTTATCTTAAGATCAACAGAGGATGGCTATGGTATTAAAAATAAATTAAGATTAACCATAGGGTCTAAGGAAGAAAATTTAAAATTTATGAATACTGTAAAAAGAATATTAAATTAAATGAATAATATTTTAATTATTGGATGTGGTTTATTAGGATCCTCTTTATTGAGACGCATTCATAAAAAAAAAATTGTTAAAAAAATATTCATTTATGAAAAATCAAAATCAAATGTTTCAAAAATTAAGAAATTAAGGCTTCCAGGTATTGTTATTGATAATCTAGATAAAGGAGCAATTAATTATGATCTAATTATTTTTTGCACTCCAATGAGTGAATACAAAAATTTAATCTTAAAGATAAATAATTTTATTACTCCCAAAACATTAATTACAGACATCGGATCATCTAAAGTAGAGACCTCGAAGCTTATAAAAAAATTTTTGAAAAAAAATATATCTTGGACTCAAAGTCATCCCATTGCAGGCTCTGAAGTTAGTGGCCCAGAGCATGGAAAGGAAAATATGTTTCAAGATCGATGGTGTATTTTGATAAAAGAAAAAAATACAAAAAAAAAATATTTGAACATTTTAAATAATTTTTGGAAAAAAATGGGTTCAAAAGTTATCGTTATGACACCTGAAAAACATGATAGAATTTTTTCTATAACAAGCCATTTACCCCATTTAATTGCCTATAATTTGGTAAAATCAGCACAAGATTTTGAAAAAAAACAAAATTACGATTTGATTAAGTTTAGTGCTGGAGGACTTAGAGATTTTTCACGTATAGCAGCTTCAAATGAAATTATGTGGAGAGATATTTTTTTTAACAATAGTAATAACATTTCAAAAGCTATTGATTTATTTATCAAAAATCTAACATCCTTTAAAAAAGATATAAATTTAAAAAACAATAAATCAATATTAAAAAAATTAATTCAAACTAAAAGAGTTCGTTCTAAAATTATTAGGTTAAAACAAGATATAAACAAACCTGACTTTGGTAGAAGTTAAAATTTTATTTTAGAAATTTTTCTCACTTCAAGACTTGCTGTATCAAGTATTCTTTTAATTGTCTCTTTTATTGGCATGATAAGTACTTTTTTTTTTGGACCATAAGCGTGAATCAATTGTTTAGAGTTTAAACAAATGGCAACATGACCTTTCCAAAATATAATATCTCCCCTTTTAAATTTTTTTGATATTTTTTTCACCGAATACTTTATTTGATCTTTTGTATCTCTTGGATAAAATAAATTGTTATAATAAAAAAAAATTTGTAATAAAGCTGAACAATCAATACCTTTATAAGTCTTACCACCCCATTTATAACTTACATTAAGAAATTTTGAAAAAAATTCTACAAAGTTTTTTTCTTTGTGATTAATTTCTTTAATATCTTTTTTTTTAATCCACTTATTCTTGTCAATTTTTATATAAAACTTATTTTCTTTTTCTAAACTTAATTTAGATCCTAGTGGCAGGTAGCTGTTTGAGACAGAATTAGGTTTTATATAAATTTTTGCCTTTAATGTATTTACTTTATATTTTGGATTATAATTTTTGATATATTGTTTATTTTTAATGTATCCAATATAATTGTCATATGTAGACTTAATCTTTATCCAATTTTTATTTTTAGAAAAAATTTTAAATTTTTCACCGTATATTATTTGAGACGTTACCTCAGATGACGTGCGAGGTTCTCTGTAAATATTTGAAAAATTCCCTTTAAAGTAAAAATTATTTTTCACCAATTTTGATTTTATTTTTTATAAGCCATAAACAAAACAAAGAAGGGATGACCATAATTGTAGTTAAAACGAAGAATGTTCCCCAATCTCCATTAAGCCAATCTACTAACGCACCAGAAGATGATGCTAAAGTAGTTCTTCCAGCAGTACCTATTGAAGCAAGTAATGCATATTGAGTTGCTGTGTAAGTTCTATCTACCAATAAAGAAATAAAAGCAACAAAAGCCACTGTAGCAAATGCTGCAGTAATATCGTCAGCAATTACAGCGATTGCAAATAAAATTTCAGATTTTCCTGTCCAAGCCAAAACCGCAAATAGAAGATTTGTTACAGCCATTAGCCCTCCTGCAAAAAACATTGTTTTTATCGTTCCAGCTCTCATAGCCATTAAACCACCTAATAATGTAAATATTACAGTTGTAATCCAACCAAGTCCTTTTGAGTAAATCGCAATTTGTCCTTTTGAAAATCCGATTTCTTTATAAAAAACAATCGACATTCTTCCCATAAAAGCTTCACCAATTTTAAATAAAAAAACAAATGCTAATATACCTGCTGCGATAGCAAAGCCGTTTTTTTTAAAAAAACTAATAATGGGTCCTCCAATAGTTCCTGTGATATAGGCAATAAAGTTTGTTACAAAATTACTCGATCCAAGTTTTTTTTCAATTAGTTGGTCTGTTTCTTTCTGTTTAGCCTGTCTATCTGTTTGAATAGGTTCATGAACAAACATTAAACCAATGTTCATTAAAATAATTAAAATTCCCAAAATTAAAAAAGTAGTTTGCCAATAGTCAGATACGCCTAAGTTTTCAAAAAATTCAGCTGTAAACAATGCAATAACACCACCCAATTTATAACCTGTCCACCAACCTACAACAGCCATTGCAGCACCTGCAGCCATAGATTTTCCTTCATTTTCATTTATTTGTTCAATTCTTAATGCATCTACAGTTATGTCTTGTGTAGCTGAGGCTATAGCTATAATTAATCCTACACTTATCAATAGAGCTAAATTTTCTGTTGGATTTATTGCGCTCCAAACTACTAGGCATAGTAAAATTATGATTTGCATTAAGACTATCCATCCCCGTCTATGACCTAATTTTTTTGTTAAGTAAGGTATTTGGACTCTATCGATAATTGGAGCCCACAAGTAGTTAAAGGCGTATACACCGAAGATTAATCCCGCCCAACCAATTGTAGATCTGCTTAGACCCTCTTCTTTTAACCAAAGACTTAAACTGCTAGCAATTAAGACCCAAGGAAAACCTGAGATGGCTCCTAACAAAAGAATTCTGAGCATTCTTTTGTCGTAATAAACAGAAAAAGTTTCAGATAGTGTTTGTTTTTTTAACTCAAGCATTTAGTTTCTCCAAAAGGATGGCAGAAACAATACTAGTATTGCAAACAACTCAAGTCTACCTAAAATCATCCCAACAGACAAAACCCATTTTGATACATCTGGCAATGATGAAAAGTCTCCATTCGGTCCAATTATAGGCCCTAAACCTGGGCCAACATTTGAGATAGATGTCGCGGCTCCAGATAGTGCAGTGATGAAATCAAGGCCAGTTAATGATAATAAAGCAGCTAAAATAAAAAAAATTACAAAATAAAAAAATATGAAAGATATAATTGAAGCAATAAATTTTTCATCAACCGAATTTTGATCATACTTTATTAAAAAAACTCCTTTTGGATAAATAATTTTTTTAAGTTGATTTAATATGAAAAGGTAGAGAATTTGAACCCTAAATATTTTAATTCCACATGTAGTTGATCCTGCACACCCACCAATAAACATTAATGCAAGAAAAATAGTTACTGGAAAACTGCCCCAACTATCAAATTCAGCATTTACATAACCAGTACCAGTTAAAATAGAAATGGTATTGAAAAATGTTGATCTAAATGAAAAGTTTTCATTATTAGTTAAAAATAAATAAAAACTCAAAATAATTATAGATAAAATTGTAATTTTTAAAAAAGATCTTATTTGAACATCACTTGAAAATATTTTTTTGTTTCCATTTAAAAACTTAATGTAAGCAATAAAGGGAACACTTCCTAAAATAATAAATACCATAGAGGAAATCTCAATATAAACGCTATTAAAATAACCTATAGATTGGTTATAATTTGAGAATCCACCTGTTGCTATTGTAGTCATTGAATGGGTTAAGCTATCAAATTTTCCCATTCCAAAAATCCAGTAACTAAAAGCACAAACAGCTGTTAAAGCAGAATAAATATATATCAGCCTTAAAGCAATTTCTTTAGATTTTGGAAGTATTTTTTCTGATGAGTCATTGCTTGAGATTTTAAATAATTGCATTCCTCCAACGTTCATTATTGGCATAAGAGTAATAGCCATAACAATTATACCTATACCTCCTAACCATTGTAAAATAGCTCTCCATAAAAGAATACCTTTAGGGGCATTTTCTAAATTTGATATGATAGTTGAGCCTGTAGTGGTAATTCCTGACATACTCTCAAAAAAAGCATCTGTAATTGACATTTCCATAGAAGAAAAAATGAAAGGTAAAGATCCAAAAATTGCGACACTCAACCAAGATAAAGCTGTTAACAAAAAGGCTTGTTGTAAATTAACTTTTCTATCGTGATCAATATTCGTTAAAAAAAAAAGTGCTCCAAAAACTATTGTTACAATTGATGCTCCAAAAAAAGATGAGTCAATTTCTGCATAAATAAATTGTACAATTATAGGGACAAACATAGAAACCCCTAAGATAATTTGTAAAATTCCAAGTGTAAAAAATACCGTTTTATAATTAGACATTTTGAAAGAACATTATTTTATGGTAAATAAATTTCAACTCTATAAGAATTAATAAAATCACAAATTTGAGATTTACGAGAACAATTCATGATTAAAAAAGAAGTTTTAGACAAAACCAGTGCATGGCCTTTTGTAGAAGCCAAAAAAATGATGAGAGAAAGAAAATCGTTCATTCAAAAAAAAGGAAAAATAACATTACAAACTGGATACGGACCAAGCGGTTTACCCCACATCGGTACTTTTGGAGAAGTTGTAAGAACCTCTATGATGGTAAATGCTTTAAAGCAATTAACTGATTTACCTACTGAAATTATAACTTTTTCAGATGATATGGACGGTCTAAGAAAAGTTCCAGAAAATATTCCTAACCAAAATTTGTTAAATGAAAATCTTCATAAACCATTAACTGAGGTTCCAGATCCATTTGGGAAATTTAACAGTTTTGGTGAACATAATAATGAGATGTTGAAGGATTTTTTAAATAGTTTCAACTTTAAATATAATTTTAAAAGCTCAACGGATTTGTACAAAACTGGTTACTTTAACTCAACACTAAAAATAATTTTAGATAATTATGATGGTATAATGAATATTATACTCCCAACCTTAGGTAAAGAACGTCAAAAAACTTACTGTCCATTTTTACCTATATGTCCTGACACTGGGCATGTACTTGAAATACCAGTTGTAGAAATTAATAAAGAAAAATCTCAAATAATTTTCGACAACAAAGGTAAAAAACTTGAAAAAAGTATTCTTGATGGAAACTGTAAACTTCAATGGAAGGTTGACTGGGCTATGAGGTGGTATGCTCTTGATATTGACTTTGAGATGTATGGTAAAGATTTAATTGAAAGTGCAATATTATCTACAAAAATTATCAACTTACTTGGTAAAAAGAATCCTTCAGGCTTTGCATATGAGTTATTTTTAGATGAAAAAGGTGAAAAGATTTCTAAATCGAAGGGAAATGGAATTACTATTGATCAATGGTTGAAGTATGCATCTCCTGAAAGTTTATCTTTATATATGTATCAAAACCCAAAAAGGGCAAAAAAACTATATAAGGAAATTGTTCCAAAGGCTGTAGATGAATATTTAGATAATATTGAAAAATCTAAAAAACAAACAGATCAGCAACTGATAATGAATCCAGTATGGCATGTTCATGAAGGCAAAATCCCGACTGAAGAAATGATTATGACTTTTTCCATGTTGCTTAACTTGGTTGAAACAAGTAATGCAGATAGCAAGGATTTACTTTGGAAATTTGTTAAAAAGTATAAACCAAATATCCAAGAAGAAAACTCTCCAATCTTTGATGGATTAGTTGGATATGCAATTAAATATTTTAATGACGTAATCAAATCACAAAAAAAATATAAAAAACCGAGTGAAAGTGAAAAAAAAGCTCTTCTAGCTTTAATTAAAACTTTAGAAACATGCAATGATGGAATGTCACCTGAAGAAATCCAAACTTTAATTTATTCAGCTGGTAAAGAAAATGGATATGCTGATAAACTAAGAGACTGGTTTAAGTTAATTTATGAGGTTGTTTTTGGTGATGAAAATGGTCCAAGAATGGGTTTTTTCATAAGTTTTTTTGGTGTAAACGAAACTAAAGAGCTTATAACAAATAAAATAAAATAATGTTTTCAAATTTAAGATCTTTAATATTTAAAATAGATCCTGAAAGAGCTCATTTTTTAGCAATACAGTCGCTTAAACTCAATTTAGTTTCAAATATTTTTGATGAGCATAAAAATGATCCTATTTTCAAGACAAAAATTTTTAACAAAGAGTTAAACAATCCTATCGGTATAGCGGCAGGTTTTGATAAGAATGCCGAGGTCTATAACCCTTTATTTAATTTGGGATTTGGATTAGTAGAAGTTGGCACAATCACACCTGTAAAACAATATGGGAATAGTAAACCTAGAGTTTTTAGATTAGTAGAAGATCAAGCACTTATAAATAGATTGGGCTTTAACAATCATGGTTCAGATGTTGTATTGAATAGGATTAAATCAAACAATAAACTTGGTGTATTAGGAATTAACGTTGGTCCCAATAAAGATTCTGATAATCGAATAAATGATTATTTAATAGGAATTGAAAAATTCTATGAAGTGGCAGATTATATTACTATTAATATCTCTTCACCAAATACAGAGAACTTAAGAAATTTTCACGATGAAAGAAAATTGCAAGATTTACTTAAATCTGTTTCAGAGAAGAAAAAAAATTTAGATACAAATATTCCAATAGTGGTTAAAATTTCACCTGATATAGATGAAAAACAGATTAATCTAATTTCAGAAATTCTTTTAGAAAATGATATAAGTGGAATAATTATTTCAAACACCTCAGAATCATCAAGAGATATTTTAAAAAATATTCAAAGACATCAAAAAGGAGGATTGTCTGGAAAACCTATTGAGAAAAAATCAAATTTATTAATAAACAAGTTTTATAATCTATTAAAAGGTAAAATTAAGATTATTGGGGTAGGAGGAATAGACTCAGGACAATCAGCTTACGAAAAGTTTTTACTAGGTGCAGACTATATTCAATTATATACAGGAATGGTTTTTCGAGGTCCAAATATAGCTAGTATTATTAAAAAAGACCTAAAAGAATTATTGACTAGAGATGGTGTTAAGAATTTTAGCGAAATTGTAGGAAATAAAACTCTTTCTTAATTCTATTAAACTTGACGCCATCAACATCTGACCTTATATAGGCACTACTATTATGTCGAAAAAATGTGAACTTACTGGAAAAATTCCTATGAAAGGTCATAACGTTAGTCATGCTAACAATAAAACTAAGAGAAGATTTTTGCCTAATCTTAAAAAAGTAAAGTTTACTAGTGAGCTAATGAAAAGAAGCTTAAAATTAACAGTGAGTAATGCTGGAGTTAGATCAGTTGATAAAAAAGGGAGTTTTGACGAATATTTAAAGACTGTAAAAAATAAAAACTTATCTCCAAGACTTAAAAAATTAAAAAAAGGTATTCTAATTAAATCCCCATTTAAGAAAAAACCTTTAGCAAAATCAGCGTAATGAATAGATTATTCTTATTTCTCTCATTTCTAATGGGAGTGGTTGTTTTATCCTCAAATTATTTAGTTCAATTCCCAATTAAATATTATGGATTAGAGGAAATTCTAACTTATGGAGCGTTTAGTTACCCAATAGCTTTTTTAATAACAGACTTAGCAAACAGATCTTATGGAAAATTAGTTGCAAGAAAAATTGTTTATATTGGTTTTGCTATAGGAATAAGTTTTACTCTTATATTCTCAACAAATTTCGCAGATCTAATTTCAGTAAGAATTGCAATCGGTTCAGGAACAGCTTTTTTAGTAGCTCAACTATTGGACGTACAAATATTTGACCAATTGAGAAAAAAAAAGTGGTTTATTGCTCCTTTAACATCATCTCTAATTGGATCTACGATTGATACATTTTTATTTTTTTCAATATCATTTTATGCAACAGGTATTCCATGGGTTACGTTATCTTTAGGAGATTTAGCAGTTAAGATACTCGTTGCTCTTGTTATGTTAATTCCATTCAGAATTCTTCTTGGTACTTTAAAGCCGGTATAGTTTAGATTTTGGGCTCTGGTTGTGTCATACAATGAATAGCTCCAAAACCCCAAATGAGTTTAGTGCAGTCAATTGGTACAATTTTTTTATTTCTAAAAAATTTTTTAAAAATTAAAATTACTTTTTTATCATTTTTGTCGTTAAAGATTGGTAACAGTACTATTTTATTAGCAATATAAAAATTCATATAACTTGCAGGAACTCTTACTTTTTTAATATATATAGGCTTAGGCATTGGTACCTCAATTATTTTAAATTTTCTTTTATTTATATTTTTAGCGTTCTTTAATATATTTAAATTTTCTTTTAAATTTTTATAATTCTTTTCATTTTTGTTTTTTTCGACTGCAGTCATAATTGCGTCTTTAGAGACAAACCTTGAAATATCATCGACGTGTCCGTGTGTATCGTCTCCTTTAATACCCTTATTAAGCCAAATGAAATTTTTAACATTTAAATATTTACTTAATGTCTTTTCTAACGATTTTTTTGTAATCCCAGGATTTCTTTCTTGTACTTTGCTTAAAAGACATTCCTTCGTTAGAAGAACTGATCCTTTACCATTGACATCTATAGCACCTCCCTCCAACACTAATTGTTTTGACTTATTATTAATCTTAACAACAGGATCTATTTTTTTTACTTTAGTTAATTTTGATAATTTATTATTGATACTGTTGTCTTTTTTATAATCTTTGTATTTACTCCACGCATTGAATTTAAAATTTATAATCAACTTTTTTTTGGTATTTTCATTTATTATATATATTGGACCAGAGTCTCTTAACCAAATACGATTAGTGGTTATTTTGTAAAAAAAAATATTTTGTAACTTATTAGGAAATTTACTTAATGAATTTATAATTTTTTTTTTGTCTTTATAATTATTTATTAATAAATTTATCTTTTGTGATTTTGATAATTCACTTATTATTTGTGTAACTACTTTTGGGATATTTTTAAAAAGACCAGGCCAGTCACTTTTGTTATATGGCCAAGCTATCCATACACTTTCTTGCAACTCCCATTCTCCAGGCATTCTGTAGCCAATGAGAGATAAATTATTATTCATCTTTAGGGTTTTTTAGAAGTCCTTTATAATAATCTATTCTTCTATCTCTTAAAAATGGCCAATGATTTCTAGCTGTTTCAATTTTATTTAGATCAATGCTAGTAATTAAAATTTCCTCTTTATCTGATTTTGATTTCGCAATAATATTTCCACTAGGATCGATAATCATTGAGTTACCCCAAAAGTGTATTTTTCTTTTTCCAGTTTTCTCTAAACCAATTCTATTTATAGCAGCAACAAATACACCATTTGCTATGGCGTGAGATCTTTGGATGGTTATCCATGCTTCTAATTGGGATTTTCCAAACTGTTTTTTCTCTTTAGGGTGCCAGCCAATCGCTGTTGGATAAAATAAAATTTCTGCTCCTTTTAGCGTTGTTATTCTGGCAGCTTCTGGAAACCATTGATCCCAGCAAATCAAAGAACCAACTTTTCCGTATTTTGTTTTTGTAGATTTAAAACCTAAATCTCCTGGAGTGAAGTAGAATTTTTCATAATAACCTGGATCATCTGGAATATGCATTTTTCTATACTTTGATATAATTTTACCCCTGTGATCAATTACAACGCTTGTGTTATGATAAAAACCAGTAGTTTTTTTTTCAAATAAAGAAATCATTAAAACAACAGAAAGTTCTTTAGCTAATTTACAATATATATCTGATAATCTACCTGGAATTTTTTCTGCTAACTTAAACTTAGCATGATTTTCACTTTGACAAAAATATGGAGATAAAAATAATTCAGGAAGACAGATTATTTTTGCTTTTTTCTTTGCTGCTTCTTTAATCTTAATTACAGAGTTTTCTATATTTTTATTTTGATTATCAAAAACTTTAGTTTGAATTAAACCAATTGTAGTTTTTTTTGCCATGAATTATTTAAAAATTTTTGAAAAATTTTTCCGATCTCTGCTCTTCCATTCCCCTCTATGGTAAGCATCACTAGCTATTAAAGGCAAAACACTTGTAGCTTCTGCAAAAACCATTTGTTCTTTAGTGATATCAACTTTACCCCAAGAGCTTGCCTCTTTTAAAGTTGAGCTACTACATGCTCCATCTCTACTATCTGCAACTGTAATTTGAACGGCATACTTGTGCATATCAACATCTTTTCCTAAAAGTTCTGCACAAATAACTGTATCTTGAATAAAATTTTTTGGTACTCCACCACCTATCATAAATAATCCCGAGCCTTTGGATTTAATCTTTATTTCTGTAAGTTCTCTAAATTCCCTAACAGAGTCAATTGTCATATGTTTTTTTGGATTTTTTTCCTGGTGCATTACTAAACCAAATCCTGCACTCGAATCTGTAAAAGCAGGGCAGAAAATTGGAACATCGTTATCAAATGCTGTTTCAATTAATGTATCTTTCTTTTTTGAATTCCTTTTCAGATACTTTCCCATTTCATTTATAAACTCTCTAGAAGTGTAACTCCTTGGTTCTAATGTATTTGCTATATCACATATGATTTTGTCACACATTTGAAGCTCTTCCTCATCAATATAAGTGTCGTAAATCCTATCGATATAGTTATTTCTTAACTCGGTATCATCTTGAAACTGCGAGCCCTGGTAATGTTTAAAACCTAGTGCTTCAAAAAAATCCATATCTACAATTGAAGCACCAGTTGCAACAATTGCATCGACCATATTATATTTCACTAAATCCTTATAAATATTCATACATCCTGCAGCCGATGTTGATCCAGCCAAAGTTAGGAAAATTGTACAATCTTTATCTTTCAACATTTCATTATAAATATTCGCTGCATTAGCAGTCTCTCTAGACACGAAAGACATTTTTTCCATTGATGAAATTATCTTTCTTGCATCAAAGGAGGTGATATCAATGTGTTCTACTGGAGTTTTTAAGAAATCTTTCTTACTATTATGACCTAGATTTTTTTGGTCTGACATTAAGCAACCATATTAGCTTTATTGCTATCTTTATCATACATGCTCATTATTGGTTTATCTTCGACTTCATAAATCTCATTTGAATAGTACCCATTGAATTGGGTTCTAAAAGTTAATCCATAAGCTCCAAGCTGACCAAGTTCTATATAATCATTTTCTTTAATATTGTTTGGAAGCAAAAAAGGACCCTTCATATAATCCATGCTATCACATGTTGGGCCAAAGAAATCGAAAGCAGTTAATTTTTTTGAAATAATTTTATTTGAATTATCTTTAATCATTTTTGATGGGTAAACAATATTAGGTGTACCTGCATCGAAAAGAGTACCGTATGTACCATCATTTATATAAAGCTTTTGTTTCTTTCTAAGATTAACTTTAACAATTGTTGATCCACTTTCTGCAACTAAAGCTCTTCCAGGTTCACAAATTATTTTTGGCAATTTTTCAAGTTTTAAATTTTCTAAACTTTTTTTTATTTCAGCAAAGTAACTATTCAATGATTGAGGAATTAAATCAGGATAGATAGTTGGAAATCCACCTCCTATATTTATATAATCTGGAACTATTTTTGTTTTTTTAATTATATTTCCAATTTCAGTTATACCCTTCGAGTAAGAAATTGGATGCATACATTGAGATCCAACATGAAAACTTAAACCTATTTTTTTTGCATGCTGTTTTGCTAATCTAGTTAAACCTATTGCCTCTGATGTTAAAGCTCCAAATTTTTTCGATAAGTCTATTTCTGCATGTTCGTTTGAAACTGCCACTCTCACAAATAATTCTAAATCATTTGCGTTATTTGTACTTTCTATAATTTTGATTAATTCATCCTTAGTATCTAATGAAAAAGTTTTAACATTATATTTAAAATAAGCTTCCCTAATACTTTCTCTACTTTTAACAGTGTGCATATATGAGCATTTTGCAGTATGACTAAAATTCCTTATACTTTTTATTTCTTCAATTGATGCAACATCAAATTGCTCTATTCCACTATCTATTGTTGTTTTTATTACATCTGGATGAGGATTTGTCTTTACAGCATATAAAATAGATCCTGAGAATTTCTTTAAAAAAAAATTTACAGCAGATTCAATTGAGCTTTTTCTAATACAATATACTGGTTTTTCAGGTTTCAGTCGATTTACAAGATCTTCAACTGATTTAAATTTTTGCATTTTTAATGCCTCCAAAAAAAATTTAACAAAAAAAAGTCTTTTTATTAAAAAAACTTTAATATTTTTCGCATCTAAAATTAAAAATCACCAATGTAAAGCAAATAATTCAAGTCAGTATTGTCAAATAATCATATATTGAAAAATTTAACTTAGTTACTACATAAAGATTATGAAAGAACAAGCAACACTTCAAAACCTTAGTGATTTCAAGAATAAATCGCTATTAATTTGTGATGACGATAATCCTTTTAGAGAAAGATTGGCAAGAGCAATGGAAAAAAAGGGTTTTGAGGTTTTTCAAGCAGAGAGTGTACAAAAGGGTGTTGAGGCCGTTAAGGCAAAAAAACCTGGATTTGCTGTAGTAGACTTAAGACTTGGAGATGGAAATGGTCTTGAAGTAGTAAAAGAAATTCAAATCTCAAATAATGATAGTAGAATTATAATGTTAACTGGATATGGAAACATTCCAACAGCAGTTGCAGCTATTAAAGAGGGTGCAATTGATTATCTTGCTAAGCCAGCAGATGCTGAAGATGTTGAAAAAGCTTTGTTAGCAGATCCATCAAAGAAAGCTGCACCTCCAGAAAATCCTATGTCAGCAGATAGAGTAAAATGGGAACATATCCATAGAGTGTTTGAGCTTTGCAATAGAAATGTATCTGAAACAGCTCGAAGACTTAAAATGCATAGAAGAACTCTTCAAAGAATTCTCTCTAAAAGATCACCTAGATAAATTTTCTAATTTTAATAATTTTCTTAACTAATAATGCCAAAATGGCAATTTTGAATATTTCAGCCAACAAAAAAGGTTTAGCACCCAATGCGAAAATAGGCTTGTCCCATCCGATTAATGTCCCTAACCACAACAATCCTAAAATATATATAGTCGAAGTTGCTATCACTAGTTTACCTAAAACAACAAAAAAACCATCCTCATATTTAATCATAGATGCTAAATAGCATGCTGTTAAGAATCCAATTAAATATCCCATAGTCGGACCAGTGAAATATAAAAGTCCGACACCTTTTTCTGGAGAATTTGAAAAAACTGGCAATCCTGCAATTCCTTCAATTAAATACAATCCGATAGTAGCTAATCCGATTTTATAACCTAAACTAATTCCTAAAAATAAGACTACAAAAGTTTGCATAGTCATAGGAACTGGGTAAAAAGGAATTTTTATTTTTGCAGAAATAGTTAAAACTATTGAACCAAGTACTATAGCTAACAAAGATTTAATTATTTTAGGTTGTGTAAGATTTTTTGTTAATTCCATAAAATTAATAATACTCTTAATTGTTAATATAATCTAGTGATTAGTAGATTAAATTAAAGTTTAGACTATATTAACCTTAAAACATTTAATAAATTTTAATGAGTAAAATACAAAAAACTGATCATTTTTATCTTATTGATGGTTCCGGATATATCTTTAGAGCATATTATGCATTACCACCATTGAGTAGAAAAAGTGACGGACTGCCAACAGGTGCAGTTAGTGGTTTTTGTAGCATGCTTTTTAAACTTTTAGAGGATTCAAAATCAAATCAAAATTTGCAGAGACCAACTCATTTTGCAGTTATTTTTGATTCTGCTAGGAAAACATTCAGAAATAAAATCTATAGTGAATATAAAGCAAACAGATCTGAGGCGCCTGATGACTTGGCACCTCAATTTGAATATATAAGAAAGTCTGTTTTAGCATTTAACCTACCATCTGTAGATTTACCCAATTATGAAGCAGATGATTTGATCGCAACTTATGTTGATCAAATAATCAAAAAAGGAGCAAAGGTCACAATTGTTTCATCAGACAAAGATTTAATGCAATTATATCAAAAAAATGTCCGTATTTTTGATCCAATGAAAAATAAATTTGTAACTGAAGAAGATGTCATTAAAAAGTTTGGGGTTGATGCATCAAAAGTAATAGATGTTCAATCCTTAGCAGGCGATAGTAGTGATAACGTACCAGGTGTACCAGGAATAGGAGTAAAAACTGCAGCTGAGCTTATTAATAAATATGGAACTCTAGAAAAATTATTGAAATCAGCTCATGAAATCAAACAAAACAAAAGACGAGAAACTATTATAGAAAATAAAGATAAAGCATTAATTAGCAAAAAACTTGTGACATTAGATCATAAATCTCCAATAAAGAGAGAGCTAGATGAGTTTCAGTTAAAAAGTATAGACAAAGATAAATTATATAAATTTTTAAGAGAGATGGAATTTAATAGATTATTAAGTTCTGCTATTTCTGTATATGGAGAGCCAGACTTAATGAGCTCTGTTCTAGAAACTAAAAATATAGAAAAGCAAAGTCCAATTAATAATAAAAATTATTATTTGATTTCTACCCCAGATGAAATAGATGAGTGGGTTAAAGAGGCTGAAGAGTTAGGAGAGGTTGCTGTTGATACCGAAACAAATTCTCTTGATCCTCATCAAGCAGAACTGGTAGGTATCTCGCTTTCTTCAAAAATAGGTAAGGCCTGCTATATTCCAATTGGTCACAAATCATCAAAATGTATCAAAAAAGAAGTTGTAATTAAAAAACTAAAAAAATTATTAGAAGATCCAAGTGTTAAAAAAATTGGTCAAAATATTAAATTTGATTTTATTGTTTTATTTAAACACGGCATAACATTGTCTGCCATGGAAGATACAATGTTGATGTCTTATGTTTTAGATGCTGGAAAAAATAGACATAATATGGATACATTATCAGAGTTACATCTTGGACATAAAACGATTTCTTTTAAAGAAATGGTGGGAACTGGAAAAAAAGAAATCAATTTTAGCGAAGTAGAAGTTGATAAAGCAAAAGATTATGCAGCTGAGGATGCTGATGTAACTTTTAGACTTTATAAGAAATTTCTTAAAAATCTAAAATCTGAAAAACTGATTAATATTTATGAAATTTTTGAAAAGCCATTAATTAAAATTCTCGCATTTATGGAAATAGAGGGTGTTGAGATTGATAGTAAGTTTTTAATTTCTCTTTCAAAAAAATTTGAAAAAAAAATTCTAACATTAGAAAAAGATATATTTAAAATTTCAAAAAAAGAATTCAACATCGGTTCACCTAAACAACTAGGTGAAATCATTTATAATGACCTTAAAATAGCAGGTTTAAAAAAAACAAAAAAAGGTGGATTTGCAACAAATGCCTCTGTTTTAGAGGATTTAGCATTTAAAGGTAACAAATTTCCTAAATTAATCCTGGATTGGAGACAGTTATCAAAATTAAAAAATACTTACTCAGACGCATTACCTGAACACGTTAATCCAACAACAAACAGAGTGCATACTTCCTTTTTATTAGCCGCTACCACAACTGGAAGATTAGCTTCAAGTGACCCCAATCTACAAAATATTCCAATTAAATCAGATGACGGCAAAGATATAAGAAAAGCATTTAGGGCAAAAAAGGATTATTTATTGATTTCTGCAGATTACAATCAAATTGAAATGAGAATTCTTGCTGATTTAGCTGATGTGAAAGAATTAAAAAAGGCGTTTAAAAATGAAGAGGATATTCATTCATTAACAGCTAGCCAAATATTTAATATTGATATTAAAAAAGTAAATCAGGACCATAGAAGGAAAGCTAAAGCTATTAATTTTGGAATAATTTATGGAATTTCCCAATATGGTTTAGCAAAGCAAATTAATGTATCAAACTACGAAGCTGAAGAATTTTTAAATTCATACTTTGGAAAGTTTCCAGAAATTAAAGTCTATATGGATAATACTATTAAATTTTGCAGAAAAAGTGGTTATGTGAATAATATTTTTGGAAGAAGATCACACTTTAATGGGATAAACGATAAAAATTTTAATGTGAGAAATTTTCAAGAGCGTGCTGCAATTAATGCTCCAATACAGGGATCAGCCTCAGAAATAATGAGATTGGCAATGATTAGATTAGATAAAAAAATGTCTGAGGATAAAATTACAAAACCAAAAATGCTTCTTCAAATTCACGATGAATTGATCTTTGAAGTTCCAAAAAAAGATGAAAAGTTAATGACTAAAATAATTAAAAGTGAGATGACAAGTGTAGCTCAAAGCGACTTTCATTCATTTTCTACCCCTTTAACAGTTGATGTCAATGTGGGTGATAATTGGGGAATGCTTCATTAATTTAATTCCATTGCCCAAATTAGGACAATTTAGTATTTTTAAAATGTATATATGCAGAAACAAACTATAGCTTTAATCGATGATGACAGGAACATACTCACAAGCTTGAGTATTGCATTAGAGAAAGAGGGTTTCAAAGTGCAAACCTATATAGATGGAGAGAGTGCATTAATTGGATTAACAAGAATGCCACCTGATCTAGCAGTTATTGATATCAAAATGCCAAAGATGGATGGAGAGGAATTATTAAAAAAACTTAGAAAAAAAACGTCATTACCAGTAATTTTTTTAACATCTAAAGATGAGGAAATTGATGAACTTTTAGGCTTGAAATTGGGTGCAGATGATTTTGTAAAAAAATCTGGGGGTTTTTCTATAAAAGTTTTAATTGAAAGAATTAGAGTTCAATTAAGAAAAAAAGACTCAAAAACTATTTTGGAGGAAAACAAAAGTTTAATTACTCATGGAAGATTAAAATTAGATCCATCTCAACTTGAATGTGAATGGAATGGGGAGTCATTACCAGATAAGCTAACAACAACAGAATTTTTAATTGTAAAAGAATTGGCGAAAAGACCAGGTATAATAAAAGAAAGAGCACAACTGATGGATATCGCTTACAGGGAAGATACAGATATAGAAGATAGAACTATTGATAGTCATGTAAAAAGAATTCGTAAAAAATTCAAAAAAGTAGACCCTGATTTTTCAGCTATTGAAACTAGGTATGGTAGTGGATATAGATGGAATGTTAGCTGATGTTTAGTAAATACTTAAAATCTCTCTCAATATTAAAAAAGTTCTTATTTATTAACTTTGTTATCTTTACCATTATTGGGTTATTTACAATAGTTTACTTAAATAACATTCAACCAAATTTAGTAAAAAAGAAATCTCAAAATCATATAAAAATTATAAATAATACTATCGATACTCTTTCAAGATTAAATGTAAAATTTGATGCTGATGATATAAGAAAATTTCTATTTTCAACAAGATTTATATTTCAAAATTTAGATAGAGTAATTTTTTTTGATAGTAACTTAAATCTAATTGGAGACACGGATACATTAGATCTTGACCCGAGATCATTCTCAACAAGAATAGATGAGATTGAATTTGAAAGTTTAAGTGAGGACAAAAATGATCAAAATATTGAGGAAAAAAATATTAATATAGATCTAGAAAAGCCGGTCTCTTTGAGAGATATTTTGACTGGTTACTCAAAATCTGAAAAATCTGGAAATCCATATACTTTCATCCAAGAAAATTACAATCAATTTAAATTAACAACTATAAAAGATGTTGAAAGAGAAGGATTAAAAGTAGGTTATCTAGCAATAACAGAGATTGCTAATGATATTAAAACTGCAACAGATGAGAGAAAGGCTTTTGTAATTAGAACTGCCATATCCGTTGGATTCGTAATTTTAATTTTTTCATTTGTATTAAGTAGATATTTTATTAAACCAATTCAAAATTTAGTTCATTATACTAAACTCATAAAAGAAAAAAATCAGACCAAGTCAAACATTGAAAATTTAAAAAATAGAAACGATGAATTAGGTCTTCTTTCAACTTCTCTTGAAGATATGACAAATGAGTTACAAAAAAGAGTAACACATGCAGAAAATTTTTCTACTGATCTTGTTCATGAAATTAGAAATCCTTTAGCATCTTTAAAAGGTGCATCAGAAATTTTACAAGATACAAATGATAAAGATCAAAGACTTAAACTAATAAATATTCTTAGCCATGATGTTCAGCGTATTGAAAGGTTAATTACAGATTACTCTCAAATGTTAAAGGATGAAGTTGCTTTGAGTAAAGAAAAAATGAACAGGATAAATATAGAACCAATTATCCAATCAGTTGTAGATGATTATAACAACATACATAAATTTAAAAAAAATATTGATGTAAGATACGAAAATGATGGAAAAAAAGAATATTTTATCAAGGGTATAGAAAACAGAATTGAGCAAATAATTGCAAATTTATTAGATAACTCTATATCCTTTAGTAAAAAAGGTTCCAGCATTTTAATCAATGTTTCTGACAGTTCAGACAATAATGTTTCAATCAAAATTCTTGACGAAGGAGAAGGGTTTAAGGAAAAAGATACCTCAAGAATATTTAAGAGATTTTATAGTAATCGACCTGAAAAGTTTGGAGAACATTCAGGACTAGGATTAAATATCGTTAAAAATCTAGTTGATTTGCATGACGGAGAAATTGTAGCATCTAATCGAGTTGATACTCATGGTGCTATGATAGAAATTAGATTTCCAACCATTTAATCTAATGTTGATAAATTAATACTTAACGTTATAAACCTTGCCATGGAAGATTATAAAGTAAAAGATATTTCACAAGCTGACTTTGGAAGAAAAGAAATTTCTATTGCAGAAAGTGAAATGCCAGGATTGATGGCTTTAAGAGAAGAATATTTAAAAAAGAAACCTCTTAAAGGTGCTAAAATTATTGGCTGTTTACATATGACAATACAAACAGCTGTACTAATTGAAACATTAGTTGATTTAGGAGCTGAAGTAAGATGGTCATCATGTAATATTTTTTCAACTCAAGATCATGCTGCTGCTGCTATTGCTAAAGCAGGTATTCCTGTCTATGCCTGGAAGGGTGAAACCGAAGAAGAATACTTATGGTGTATCAAACAGACTATTGTTGGTAAACCTGATTGGAGACCAAATATGTTACTAGATGATGGTGGCGACTTAACAGCTATAATGCATAACGAATATAAAGAATTGATGAAAGATGTTAAAGGAGTTTCAGAGGAAACAACAACTGGAATTAAAGCACTTAACAAAATGGAAAAAGATAAATCTCTTTTAGTTCCAGCTATAAATGTAAATGATTCTGTAACTAAATCAAAATTCGATAATTTATATGGCTGTAGAGAAAGTTTAGTTGATGGCATAAGACGAGCAACTGATGTAATGATGTCGGGTAAAATTGCAATTGTTGCTGGCTTTGGAGACGTTGGAAAAGGAAGTGCTGCATCCTTGAGACAAAGTGGAGCAAGAGTATTAGTTACAGAAGCCGATCCAATTTGTGCTCTTCAAGCAGCAATGGAGGGATATGAGGTAGTTTTAATGGAAGAAGCTATAAGTAGAGCAGATATAGTTGTAACTGCAACAGGAAATAAAGATATAGTCACTGCAGACCACATGCGAGATATGAAAGATAGGGCAATATTATGTAACATTGGTCACTTTGATAACGAAATACAAGTTGAAGCTTTAAAAAATTATAAATGGACTGAAGTTAAACCTCAAGTCCATGAAATAGAACTTCCTGGAGGTAAGAGAATTATTTTATTAGCAGAGGGAAGATTAGTAAATTTAGGTTGTGCAACTGGACATCCTAGTTTTGTTATGAGCGCGTCCTTTACTAATCAGGTAATTGCGCAGATAGAACTTTGGCATAATCACAAAAATTATGAAAATAAGGTTTATGTATTACCAAAGCATTTGGACGAAAAAGTTGCTACATTACACCTTAAAAAAGTTGGTGCTAAACTTACTAAACTATCTAAAGATCAAGCAGATTATATAAGCGTAGGAACAGAAGGTCCTTTTAAACCAGATGCTTACCGCTATTAAAGATAGCAAAATTGATATAACTTCAGAGAAGTCCACAAGAGAATTAGCAGAAAAATTAACTTCTTATTTTAAAGGTGGTGAATATATTTTTTTGCATGGTGAGATGGGAGTAGGAAAGACAACTTTTGTAAAATATTTTATAAACAAATTTCAGACTGATGAGCAATTAAAACTTACAGAGGTTACTAGTCCAACATTTAATTTACTGAATGAGTACGAAACTAAACATTTTACTATTAAACACTATGACTTATTTAGGATAAAAAATAGTTTGGAAATTAAAGATTTAGATATTTTTGATATGAAGAGTCAAACTATTACCTTTATTGAATGGCCTCAAATATTAGAGAATAATGCCAAGATAAAATCTATAGATTTATTTTTTGCTTATGAAAATGAATTAAAAAATAGAACAGTTCAGATAAAAGGATTAAATTAAATTTAGTAAAATGCTAAATTTTAAAGAATTAAAAGAGATTAAGGGTGATGCGTCTTTCCGTAAATTTTATAGAAATAAAAAAAATCACTCAATTGTAGTTTATGCTATAAAGGATAAAGTTAAAAATCTTTTAATTTATGATGCTATTAATAAAATATTATTAAAAAATAAAATTTTAGCACCTAAGCTGCTAGGCCAAAATTATAAAAATAACTATATTGAAGTAGAAGATTTTGGCGATGATGTATTAAATAAACTACTAAAACTTAAAAAAACTAACAAAATATTAATTTTTAAAAAAATATTAAAAATTCTCATTAAATTACAATCAATTAAAGATAAACACATAATTAATTTTGAGAATCAAAAATACATAGTTATGGAATATGATAATAAAACATTATCTAATGAAGCAAATTTGTTTTCTGAATGGTATACACCAGGAAAATTAAATTCTTTTAAAAATATAAATTT
This sequence comes from uncultured Pelagibacteraceae bacterium, assembly GCA_902526405.1. GTDB lineage: Bacteria > Pseudomonadota > Alphaproteobacteria > Pelagibacterales > Pelagibacteraceae > Pelagibacter. The sequence continues at coordinate 15,912 of CABZKL010000009.1, read as the reverse complement.
TAAAAAAAAATATAAAAAGGAAATAAAAAAATTAATATCAAAATTGAATTTTAAAAATGATACTTTTGTTCATAGAGATTTTCATGTTTCAAATTTAATAAATTTTAAAAATAATATAGCATTAATTGATAGCCAAGATGCGTTAGTTGGTAACAAAGCTTATGATCTAGCATCGCTCATTGATGACGTTAGAATAAAAACATCAAATAAGCTAAAAAATCAAATTTTAAATGATTATCTTAAAACATTAAAAAAGAATGAAATTAAAAAATTTATAAATGATTTTGAAATTTTATCTGTTCTAAGGAATTTAAAGATTATTGGTATTTTTACTCGATTAGCAATAAGAGATAATAAAAAAAAATACACTAAAATGATTCCCTATGCCTGGAAGATGATTAATTATAGAATAAAAAACAATAAAGAATTTAAAAATTTAAAATCAATATTAAAAAATTACTTCCCTAAATTAATTAACTAGAACTGTGAAAATAAATACTGCTTTAATTTTATGTGCTGGCCTTGGTAAACGGTTGAATCCTATTACTTTAAAGAAACCAAAACCACTAATTGAAATAAATAATGTTACTATGCTTGAGAAAAGTATAAATTTAATAAAGGAGCTAGGTATTAATAAAATTATTCTTAACACCTTTTATTTAAAAGATCATATTTCAAATTTTATAAAAAGCAAAAATTTTGATATTAATATTCATATTGTTGATGATGGTAAAAGTATTTTAGATACAGGAGGAGGCATACTCAACATGATAAATCAATCAACTGATGATGATTTTATTGTATTTAACCCTGATACAATTTGGTCAAATGATTATAAAAATGAAATCTTAAAAATGGAAGAAATTTATTTTTTAAAAAAAATTGAAAATATTCTTCTGTTAGTTAATAAAAATTTAAGCTTCGATAAAAATTTTTCAGGCGATTTCAATCTTACGAATAATATAATCTCAAAAAATGATAAAGCAGATTTTATTTATATTGGTTGTCAAATTATAAACAAAAAAATATTAAACAATCAAAATGTTAATAAATTTTCTATTTTAAATATTTGGAATAAATTAATCGATAAAAAAAAATTATTTGGTTTTGAAAGTAAAAAAAAATTTTACCACTTAACAGATTTAAATACCTTTAATAAACTAAAAGATCTTTAGCTCTTTCAGCATCAAGATATTTACAACTAAAAATTTTGCCATTTTTATCAAACTGAATGAGTAAAGGATTCCCAGTTGGTATCTCTAACTTTGAAATTTCATTGTCATCTAAATTAAAAAGATATTTGCACAGAGCTCTTATGGAGTTTCCATGTGCTGAAATCAAAATATTTTTATTTTCAATTTTGTTTTTAAACTCTTCATTAAAAAATTTGATTACTCTTTCATATGTATCTCTTAAAGACTCGGTATCAGGAATTTTATTAAGTGGTATATCTTTATAAATATTAATATTTAAAGGATGATAAGAGCTATTTTTATCCAATGGGTCAGGTCTTAAATCCCAAGAACGTCTAAATTGATGAATTTTTTCCTCTCCGAGCTTTTGTCTCATCTCATCTTTATTTAAACCTGTAAGAGATCCGTAATGCCTTTCATTGAGCTGCCAGGCAGATTTCACACTTTTAAAATCCTTTAATTCTTCTTGTATAATTTTAAGAGTATTTTTGGCTCTTAATTGAAATGACGTGTAATACAGATCAATATGTATTTGTTTTTCTTTAATTAATTCTCCTGCTTTCTTTGCTTGAGCTTTTCCATTTTCATTTAAGTCAACATCTACCCATCCAGTGAATTTATTTTCAAGATTCCATACACTTTGACCATGTCTTACTAGTATTAAATAACTCATATGTTTATCTTTTAGAATAATTTGATAAATAAAACTATACTTATTAATGATTAATTTTTTTTTAAAAAATAAAATTTTATTTATAATAGTTTTTCTAATTCCAGCCTGTTCCTCGATACCACCTAATACATCAAACAGCTGCTCTATATTTAATGAAAATTATTTCTGGTATAAACATGCTAAAAAAGCTGAAAAAAAGTGGGATACTCCAGTTTATTTACAACTTGCAATAATTAAAATGGAGTCAGATTTTGATTGGCTAGCAAAACCACCTAGGCAAAAACTTTTTAAAATAGTTCCATACAAAAGACCTTCTAGTTCATTTGGCTATTCTCAAGCAGTTAAGGGAACTTGGAAACAGTATAAAACTGAAACTGGAAATAAACTTGCTACAAGAACAAGATTTAAAGATAGTGTTGATTTTATTGGTTGGTATACAACCAAAACTGAAAAAATTTTAAAAATTTCAAAAACAGATACTTTCAAACAATATATTGCTTACCATGAAGGTTGGGGAAATTATAAAAATTATAAAAATAATAAGAAAGTTATTAATTTAGCAAAGAGAGTAGAAAAACAATCAAATATCTATAAAAAACAATTATCCGATTGTAAAAATTCTTTATCTACAAATAAATATATTATTTTTTAATTTAATTGTTTTTTAAGTTCTATGTCTACCGCATCAATACGTTTTGTTTTTTTTGCCAATGCTAAGTACATTGTTGGTGTTATATATAATGTAAAGAAAGTTGATATAATCATTCCTCCAAGAATAGTTCCTCCAACAGCTAATCTTGATCCTTCTCCCGCACCTGGCCCAATATTTCCAACTACCAATGGTAACATGGCAATCATAGTGCTTAATGAAGTCATTATAATTGGTCTTATTCTAAGCTGACATGCTTTTAAGACTGCTTCTTGTAATTTAACACCAGTTGTCCTTATTTGATTTGTATAGTCCACTATCAAAATACTATTTTTTGTTGAGATACCAATCAATATAATCAACGCAATTTGTGAGAAAATATTTATCGAACTATTTAAAAATAAAATAAAGACTAATCCACCAAAGACAGCAAGTGGAACTGTTAAAATAATTATGAATGGATGAATGAAAGAATTAAATGTTGCTGCCATTACCAAATATGCTGTGATCAATGCCAAAGCAAAGATTAAGTATATTTCATTAGTCGTTTCTTTTAATTCTTCAGATTTTCCTTTCCAGGTAATTTGATTTTCAGGTGCAACTTTTATCATGACATCCTCTAAATAATTTATAGCCTCTGTTAATGTATAATCTTCTGAAAGGGCTGCAGAAATTGTAACTGCTCTTTGTCGGTTATATCGGGGAAGCACTTCTGCTGTGCCTTTTTCTTTAAATTCCACTAAACTTGCAACAGATACTAGCTTTCCCGTAGTCTCTGATCTAACAAATATTTTTGATAATCCGTCTTTATCACGTCTATCTGCAAGGTATTGTTGTAAAATAATTGGGTATTCTCTTCCTTCTTTACTGAAAGTGGTAACCCTTTTGCCTCCATATAGTATTTCTAAAGTTCTTCCAATATTTTCTGTAGACACCCCTAAATCATTAGCTCGGTTTTTGTTGGTTATTAATTTCACCTCAGGTTTATTTTTTGTGAAGTCACTCTCTATTCGCGACATGTTTCTATTTTTTCTTAATTCACGCAAAACATTTTTTTGTATTTCTTCAAGCTCTTCGTAGCTTGTTCCATAAATTACCATTTGAACTGGCTTGTTGTAACTTGAAACTCTAATTGCCTGGGGAGATATTGGAAAAGCAAAAGTTTCAGGAACAGAAACGACTTGTCCAATAGCTTCTCTTAATACCGTTTGGCTACTTTTATCTCTATTTTTCCATTCATCTAATAAAGCAATAATTATGAATGTATTATAAGTTGTTGCAGACTTACCAAATCCTGGAACTCTCATAATAACTCTCTCATATGGACTATCTTTAGCTTGTAATAATTTAATTATTCTGTTCTCAATAATTTGAGCTTTTTCTTGAGTATATTCAAATGAGCTTCCTTCATCAGTAGATCCAATTATCAAATATACACCCCTGTCCTCTGTTGGAATTAGTTCTTTTTTAGAAAAATCAAACAAAAAAACAGAAGCTGCAATTACTAAAATAATGAATGCAGAAATAGTTTTCTGCTTATTAATCCAATATTTTAAAGTATCAATATAAAAGCTAGTAAAAGATTTAAATCCATTATTAAATTTTTTAACAAAAAAATTTATTTTTTCTTTTTTATTTAAAAATTTACTACCTAACATTGGAGATAACGTTAAAGCTACAAAAGAAGAAACCACTATAGAAAAAGATAAAGCGATTGCGGTTTCTTTAAATAAAGTTCCAGAAATACCTTTTATAAAAATTAGAGGTAAAAAAACTGCAATTAAAATTAATGTAGTTGCAATAATTGCAAAAGTAATTTGTTTTGATCCTTTATATGCAGCAACAAGCGGAGTTTCACCATTTTCAATTCTAGTATATATGGCATCGGTCATTATAACCGAGTCATCTGTTATTATGCCTATGGCTAAAATAAAACTTAGTAATACGAAAATATTAATTGAAAGGTCAAACAAGTATAATCCTAAGAATGATCCTATTAAACTGACTGGTAGAGCAACTGCTGGAACTATTACCGCTTTAATATTACCAAGAAATAGATAGATAATTAATACAACTAAAATAAATGCAATAATCAAACTCTTATAAACTTCCTCAATCGCTGCACCAACGTATGTAGCTCTATTAAAAGCGACCTCTAATTTTAGTCCATCTGGTAAAGATCTATTTAATTCTTTTATTTTTTCTTTAATTTGATTTGAAAGTTCAACAGTAGAAGCACCACTCTTAGCATAAATTCCAATCCCTACAGTTTTTAAATTAATCGCATTTTTTCTTTGCGCTTTAAATAAAGTTTTTTCTGATACTGGTCCCAACTCAACATTTGCAACATCTGATAAGATAATAACTTTATCTTTATCTTTTTTTAATGGTAATTGTTTGATGCTTTCAATGTTAGAATAAGATTTATCAATATTAAGTGTCAGATCTTTATTGTTTGCTTCTAAGGTACCCGCTGGAAGATTAACATTCTCATTCCTAAATGATCTTTCAACCTCTTGAATAGTAAGGTTATTCGCGGCTAATTTAATTGGATCTATCCAAACTCTAACACTTAACTCTCTTAATCCACCAACTCTTATTCTTCCAACATTAGGTACACTCGAAAAAGCATCTATAAGATATCTTTCTGCATAATCTCCAAGTTCTAGATCACTCCAGGTCGGGGAAGATAGACCTACCCACATTGTGGTTGTAAATCCGGCTGCCTGTTTCAATATTTGAGGAGGACTGGATTCGCTTGGCAGATTGTCAACTACTCTAGATACTCTTTCTCGAATATCGTTTGCCGCATCATCTAAATCTATATCTGTATTAAATTGAATATTTATTCTACTTCTTCCGCTGAGAGAACTTGAATCTATATTTTTAATTCCTTCTGCTCCACCAATGACATCCTCAATTTTTTGAGTTATTTCTTCGTCTATAATTTCAGCTGAGGCAGACTTGTATTCAGTTTGTACCTGTACGACAGGTGGCTGTATACCATCTGGTAATTCTCTTACTGGTAATTCTGCAAATACAAAAATACCAAAAATAATTAATATTAAAGACATTACCCAGGCGACCACAGGTCTTTTTATGCTAACTTCAGTAATATACATTTAATTATTAGATTTATCTTTTTTTCCCCAACTAGAATTTACTTGATTCTGTTTAGAACCTTTTTCTATTGGTCTGATAGTTAAATTTGGTCTTACTTTTTTTGTACCTTCAGCAACAATTTTATCACCATTATTTAGACCATTTAAAACTTCTACAAAGCCGATGTATCGGTCACCAGTAGTAATTTTTGTTTTTAATGCTTTATTTTTATCATCGACTTTATAAATGAAAACATTTTCGCCTTCAACAATTGTACTTGTATCTGGAATACTTAAACTTTCTCTAACATCATATTTAATTGATATTTCTAAAAATGAGCCAGGAAGTATCTCTCCTGAAAGATTGTCCATTTTAATTCTAGTCGCCAAAGATCTTGTCTCTTCGCTTATTCTACTTGCAAATGAATCAACACTGCCTTTATATATTTTATTTTTGTATCCAGAAAATTTTATGTCTACAGGTAAACCAACTTTTATAAAAGGGACAAATATTTCTGGTATATCTACATCACAATAAATCGAACTAGTATCCTCTAGATTTATAAGTATGGACGATTTCGAAACTTCTAAATCTTCAGAAAATTCTCTCTTTCCAATTATTCCATCAAATTGTGCCAAAATTTTTCTATTTTTAAGATCAGCGATAACATCACCTCTTCTAACTTTTTGATTAAACTTGATAGGTTTAAGAATTTCATACTTTTCAACTTTAAATGATTGAGTCCGCACTGGAGCTGCTGTTCCATAAGTACTTATAATGTTCTCAAAAATCCTCTCTTTTGCAGCTGTTACAATTATCCCTGGTGGAGGCCTTTTACTAAATTTTTTTTTAAAATGATTTCCAATCATAGTTCTTCCAACAATCACTGTTGCGATGATTAGAAAAAATATAATTACTATACTTGTTATTTTTGTTGATCTTTTCATAGCTTAGATTTTGCCATACTCAGCCCACGAACCATCATATATGACAGGCAGATAATTAGCGTTAACTAAAGAATATGCAAGGGCTAAAACACAAGCAGTAACACCAGACCCACATGAAAAGACTGGATTATCTATTGTATTTTTAAGTGTATTATTAAATAAACTTTTTAACTCTTCTTCATTTTTAAATGAAAAATCTTTGTTTATAACTTCTACAAAAGGTAAACAAATAGAATTAGGAATAGATCCACTTCTAACATTTTTTCTTGGATCTGGCACTTTTCCCTCAAATCTTTCTTTACTTCTTGCGTCAACAACAACAAACACTTTTTCTGAAATATTTAAATCAATTTTATTTTTATCTTTCACCAAAGAAATTAATTCTTTACCTTCATAATTTGTTTTTGTAAATTTAATTACTTCATTGGATATCTTTTTATTTTCTTGTTTCCATTTTCTTAATCCACCATTTAGTACACTAACAAGCTTAGGATCGTGTCCAAAATAAATAAAGTTATACCAACATCTACATGAACTTATTACGTTAGAATTATCATAAATAATTATTTTATCATCTTTTGAAATTCCTAAGTTTGAAACTATTTCATTCCACTCATCTAAAGTTGGAAGCATATGTGGAAGATCTGTATTATTTTTAGAATTTTTGTCTAAATCAAAAAAAATTGCGTTTGGAATATGTTCATTTTTAAATTCCTCTAAAGCATTTCTATTTTCAGCCGGCATGTGCCAAGAACAATCGATAATTTTTACTTGATTAATATTTTTTTCTAACCATTCTGTATCTACTAAAGACATTCTATCTTTTTTCTAAATATCTTTGGTGATATTCTTCAGCTGGACAATAGTTTTTAACTTGTGATAATTTAGTTACGACTTTTCCAGATAGTCTCTCGTTTTCTTTGTTAATAATATTTTGTGCAGTTGTTTTTTGGTTATCATTTAAATAAAAAATTTCACTTCTATATTGTGTTCCAAAATCTGGTCCTTGAGAATTAAGTGTCGTGGGGTCATGAATTTCAAAAAAAAATTCAAGAATTTTTTGATAAGATATTATTTTTGGATCGAAATCTAATTTAACCACCTCCGCATGATTTGTTGAACCCGTACATACTTCTTTGTAATTTGTTTCCGCATTATGACCACCACAATATCCAACCTCAGTTTTAATAACTCCATCAAGTTTACTAAACTTAATTTCTGGTCCCCAAAAACATCCTAATCCTAAAATTGCTATTTCCATTGATAATTAACCCAATTGATTTAAAGTTAACCTATGTTGTCAAAAAATCAATTAGGCTTTTTCTACATGTTCATCTCTGTATGTGCCTTTTCACTAATGGACGTATTAGTAAAGTGGTCAGATGCATATCCTGTCGGACAAGTTTTATTTTTCAGGGGTTTTTGTGGAATAATTCCAATTTTGTTTCTTATTCCTAGAGACAGGTTTTTAGATTTTTATAAAACAACAAGGCCTCTCCTTCATTTTAAGAGATGTTTATCAGGCTTAATTGCTTTAGTTGCAATTTTTATTGCCTTAAGGAATTTACCATTAGCAACAGTAGTAAGCATTACATTTGCAGCACCAATATTTACAACAATTTTCTCAATATTTTTATTGAAAGAAAAAGTTGGTTTATATAGATGGTTAGCTGTCTTAGTAGGTTTTATAGGAATAATTGTGATTACAGAGCCAGGCTTTAGTTCTTTAAATTTTTATTACATATATCCAATAATTTTTTGTCTTGGCCTATCATATGTTGCTATAGCAATCAGAAAATTATCTACAACAGAACCAGTATGGCTGATAAGTTTTTTCTTTTCTTTTTCAATAGCAATTTTGGGTCTTTTGTCTTTATTTCAGGGTTGGATTATGCCTAATTTTTTAGATTTATTTCTATTATCTATGGTAGGAATTTTAGGTGGTCTTGCAAATTTATGGCTGTCTCAATCTTATAAATATTCTGAAGTAAGTTTAGTCACTCCTCTGAAATATTTAGCTTTGGTATTCGCTATAATATTTGGATATTTTATTTGGAGTGAAGTTCCAACATTAAAAACATTAATTGGAGCCTTATTAGTAATATTATCTTCATTTATAATTTTTAGAAGAGAAATGACTTTAAAGAATCAACTGTCAGTTTCACGAAATGAGTAATTCTCCAAGATACTGGAACACAGCAAAAAAATATTTATCCAGAAGGGATAAAATAATGTTTGCTTTGATAAAAAAATATAAGTCTCCTTCAGAGACGATCTTGACCTCCAGAAAAGATGTTTTTTTCTCATTATGCAAAAGTATTATTGGCCAACAAATTAGCGTTGCTGCTGCTAATGCAGTTTTTTTAAAATTTAAAAAAAAATGCAAAAATAAAATTACGGCCAAGATAGTTAATAAGTTAACAACCTCCCAACTTAAAAGCTGCGGTCTAAGTAGGCAGAAGATAAAAGGTATAAAAAGTTTAGCTAAACAAGTAATTGATAAAACATTTAATCCAAAACTTATCTCCAAAATGTCTGATGAAGAGGCGATAATTTATTTATCTGAATTGAGACAAATTGGAAGATGGTCTGCAGAAATGATCTTATTATTTACTTATAATAGACCAAATATTTGGCCAATTCAAGATATTGGTTTATTAAGAGCAATTTCAAAAAATTATAATAAAAAATACCTGCCACCAGAAAATTTTGTTAAATTTTTGAATAAAAAATTCTCGCCTTATTGCTCAGTTGCAACTTGGTATTTGTGGAGAAGTATAGATCCGGAGCCTATTCAATACTAAAACCTTCTACTATTTGCATATGTCTGGTGGTTGTATTTTTTGCAATATTCCAACCATCTAAATATTCTTTTGAATTATGACATTGTACAGCCTTTTCATAATTTGGAAATTCCCAGATAACGGTTCTAAAAAAGTCATCCCCGTCGTATGTTATGTGTTTTCCACCTCTTACTAGAGGAATTCCTCCGTAACTCTTTATTATTGGAGTTACCACCTCAGCATATTTTTTTAAGTTTTCTTGGTTTTCAACTTCTTTATAAACACTTATCCAGTAAGCTTTCATGATTTCTCCTTTTAAATAATTTTAGTTGTGATAATAAATTTCATGGCTGATAAATTAATAATTTCTTTCGAAGAGTATACAAGCACTGTTGAAAAATTAGCACTACAAATACACCAAAACTACACTCCATCTGTGCTTGTAGGTATTATGAGAGGTGCTGCACCAATAATTGATATTTTATCTAGAATTTTTAAAGTTCCTACAGCCTATGTTGTAATTCAGAGCTACTCAGGAGAAACTGTTGAAGACCAACAAGGAGAGTTAATTTTTGCAAGAGACATGAGTGCAATTGCAAAAAATGAAGATTTTAAAAATATATTATTAGTTGATGATTTATCTGATACAGGCTTAACATTAAATAAAAGTATTGATTGGCTTAACCAATATCAGCCTATTAAAGGTCATATAAAAGAGATTAGGACAGCATGTTTGTGGAAGAAAAAATCTTCAATATTCAAACCAGATTATTGTCCAGTATTATTAAATGGTGATCCATGGATTGTTCAACCTTATGAATATTACGATGAAATTGATATTGATAGATTAAATAAAAAACACTTAAAATAAAAGGCCAGTTAAAGCTGACCTTTTATTTCTTATGCAATTATTATTTTGGGATATCTCCTTCAACTCCTTTGACATATACGCTCATGCCTGCCAACATTCCATCATCTGCAACTTTACCTTCTGCAACAAGTAAATTGCCTTTTTGATCATATATTGGACCTGTAAATGAATGAGCTTTACCGGAAGCTAGGTCTTTTTGTAGTTTTTCCACTTCCTTAACTAACCCACTTCCCATTGCAGAATTATAAGGAGCCATTGCTACCATCCCCTCCTTTAATCCATGCCAGGTATTTTGTTGTTTCCATGTACCATCTCTTGCTGCAATAGATCTTTCAACATAATATGGTGCCCAATCATCAATTATAGACGTTAAAATTGATTTTGGTGCAAACCTTTGCATATCACTAGCCTGTCCAAAGGACCAAACACCTGCTTTTTCTGCTACTTGAACTGGTGCGGTACTATCAGTGTGTTGCATTATAATATCTGCTCCCTGATCTATTAAAGCTTGTGCTGCCTCAGACTCTTTTCCTGGATCATACCAAGTAAAAACCCAAACAATTTTAGTTTTAATATTGGGATTAACTTTTTGAGCCGCTAAAGTCATTGCATTTATCCCTCTTATAACTTCAGGAATTGGGAAAGATGCAATATATCCAATTACGTTTGTTTTCGTCATTTTTCCAGCCATGTGTCCTAAAAGAGTTCTGCCTTCATAAAATCTCGCAGAATATGTGGATACATTTGAGTGCTCTCTTTTATAACCAGTAGCGTGCTCAAATTTTACATTTGGAAAATCTTTAGCCACTTTATTAGTTGGATCCATATATCCAAAACTTGTTGTGAAAATAAGATCATGACCAGATTGAGCTAATTGTCTAATCACTCTCTCAGCATCAGCACCCTCTGGAACACTTTCCACATACGTAGTTTTTATTCCAGCAGCTTCAACTGCTTTTCTTCCCTCATCATGTTGGTATGTCCAACCATGGTCTCCTGTTGGACCAACATAAACAAATCCAACTTTAAATTCAGCATTTGCGCTCATGCTAAATCCAAGTAAAAGTAATACTGATGCTAATAATCTTAAAAAATATTTATACATTTTATTTCCCCTTTAAATTTTAAATTAATGATTCTGTAGCCTAAACAAATTTTTTTAAAAAAAAATATTTATTTTGGAATAGCTAACATCACTTTTCCTTATAGAAGATTTGTCCCAATGAAGTTGGAGTATTAAGTTTTATTTTTCTACTATCACGAGAAATAATTACCAAAACAACAATTGTCATTATATATGGTAATGCACTTAAAAATTGAACTGGAATTCTTATTCCCATGGCTTGCATATGTAGCTGAAGGATAGTTATACCTCCAAATATTATCGCCCCAACTAAAACTTTAAGAGGGCTCCATGTTGCAAAAACTACCAATGCTAGTGCTATCCAGCCTCTACCAGCAGTCATATTTTCAATCCACTGAGGAGTGTAAATAAGTGATAGGTAAGCTCCTCCCAAGCCACACATTGCGCCTCCATAAAGGATACAACAATACCTTACTAGTAAGACGTTAATACCTTGATTTGCTGCAGATATAGGGGAATCTCCCACTGCTCTTACAATTAAGCCAATTTTAGTTTTTTTTAAAAAATAGTTAGTTCCAAAAGGAAGTAAAAACGCAAAATAAAAAACGATTGAATGTCCAAAAAAAATGGGCCCAAACAAAGGGATTACTTCTTTTAAATTTACAAACAACAAAGGAAATTCCTTTCCGGGTATTCCCACGAAATCTTTTCCAATCATTGCAGACAAACCAATACCAAAAATGGTAAGAGCAAGTCCTGTCGCTACATGATTTGTTAATAGTGATTGAGTGAGAAATCCAAATATCAAAGATAATAATAAGCCAGAAAGCATAGACCCAATTATTGCTAAAAATAAATTGTCAGTAATTACCATTAATGCAAAACCTGAAATTGCACCTATGATCATCATTCCTTCAACACCTAAATTTAATACTCCAGATCTTTCTGTTATAAGCTCTCCTGAGGCTGCAAGTATCAGAGGAACAGAAGATGCCATAATAGCCCCAATCAGAATTCCAAGAAAATTAATATCAATATTCATATTTTTTAAATCCTAAAAATTTTATTCTAAAAAAAAGTAAGAAATCAGATGCAAGAAGAAAAAATAGAATCATTCCTTGAAATACTTGTCCTGTATACTTTGGTACTTGTAAAAATATTTGTGCGGTTTCAGCACCTAAGTAAGTCAATGCTACAATTAAAGATGCAAATACAATACCGATTGGATTAAGACGACCTAAAAAAGCAACAATTATTGCTGTAAATCCATATTCAGGTGAAATCATTCTATGTAGCTGTCCAATAGGTCCAGTGATTTCGCCAACTCCTGCAAGACCAGCACACGCACCACTAACCATAAATACAAGTAGTATCATTGTTTTACCTTTAAAACCTGCGTACTTGGCAGTCTTTAAACTTAATCCTGAAACTTTAATTTGAAAACCTAAATAGGTTTTAAATAAAACAATCCAAGCTAAAAAAACACTGACGAGAGCAATAAAAATCCCAGCATGAATTCGAAGACCCTCAAATAAAACAGGCAATCTAGCTGAGTCATTAAATTGTCTTGTCTCAGGAAAGTTAAAACCTTCTGGGTTACTCCAAGGACCAACGACAAGATAATCTAATAATAGTTTAGATACATAAACAAGCATCAAGCTAACTAATATTTCATTAGTATTAAAATAAATTTTTAAAATTGCAGGTATCATCGCAAATACCATTCCACCAATTGCACCAGCCAAGATTATTAAAGGTAAAACATAAAAACCCTCATGATTATAAAATAACAAGGCGACACCTCCACCAACTATTCCACCAAATGTTAATTGTCCTTCTGCTCCAATATTCCAGTTATTACTTTTAAAACAAAAAGATAGACCGATAGCTATCAAACAAAGTGGGGTTGCTTTTACAAGAAGCTCACTTAGACCATATAAATCTGAAATAGGTGTAATAAAAAAAAATTTTAAAGCTTCTAAAGGTTTGAAACCTAGGAGATAAAATATAATCGCCCCTGTTACTAAGGTCAAAAAAATTGCAAGTACAGGGGTTAAAAAATAAATTAAATTTGAAGTTTCATCACGTCTTTCAATTTTAATCAACTAACCCTCCACCCATTAAAAGTCCTAGCTTTTCAGGATTGACCTCGTCAGCACTCATTATTTTTGAGAGCTTTCCTTTATTAATTACAGAAATTCTATCACTAAGTTGTAGAAGCTCATCATTATCTGTTGAAATAAGTATTATAGATTTTCCTTGCTCATTTATTTTTACAAGTGTTTGGTGAATATAATTAATGGCTCCAACATCTAGTCCCCAGGTTGGGTTAAAACATATCAATAACTCTGGTGATGTAATTAATTCTCTTCCCAAAATTAATTTTTGAAGATTTCCACCAGATAAAAATTGACTTTTAAGGTTAACATTATCTGTATTTACTGAAAAATTTGACAGAATTTTTTTTGAGTGATCTTTAATTTTTTTTTCATTAAAAAGACCTTTTTCAAAAAAATTAGAGGTTTTAAAATTATTTAGTGCTACGTTTTCGTAAATTTTTAACGAAGGTACAGCTGCTTGAGATATTCGATCTTCAGGTGAAAATGCCATTAAATATTCCCTTCTTTCCTTAGGGTTTAATTTGCTAATTTCTTTATTTCTAAACTTAATAGAACCATTATTTGATAGAGTCTCACCACTTAAAATTTGAAATAATTCATTTTGGCCGTTACCCGATATGCCTGCTATCCCAAGGCATTCACCTTTATTGAGAGTAAAATTTATATCGACTAAATTAACCTCATAGGGATCCTCACTATTAAAATTTAGCTTAGAAACTCTCAAAATTTGTTCTCCACTTAAATTATTTGAAGTTATTTTTTTTATTTTGTTTAAATTTTCTCCAATCATTTTATTTGCTAGACTTGATAACTCTTCATCAACTGTTCTGCTAATAGATACAACTTTACCTTTCCTCATAACAGCAACTTCATCACATAACGACAAAACCTCTTTTAACTTGTGAGTAATATAAATAATTAAAATTCCTTCTCTTGAAAATTTTTTTAAAGACAAAAATAGATCTTCAGTTTCTTGCTCTGTTAAAACAGAGGTAGGCTCATCCATTATTAAAACTTTTGGATTTCTTATTAAACATCTTACAATTTCAACCTTCTGTTTTTGACCTGCAGAAAGATTTAAAATTGGAACATCTAAGTCAATCTTAAAATTATATTTTTTTAAAATATTATTAACTAGAATTCTTAATTGATAATTATTTTTTTCACTATCGATGCTTAAATTTTCAAAAACAGACAGTGTTTCAAAAAGATTAAAATGTTGAAAAACCATTCCTATATTATTATTTTTGGCATCTTTAGGTGAATTAAGTTTTAGGAGTTTATCGTTTAAGAAAATTTGACCTTCATCAGGATTAATTACGCCAGATAATATTTTTACTAAAGTAGACTTTCCAGCACCATTCTCTCCTAACAAGGCATAAATTTTTCCACTTTCAAAATCTAAAGATACATTATTGTTTGCTATACAACCGGGGTAAATTTTTGAGACTTTAGATACCTTGAGTTTTGTATTCATTTGATAAATTAAAATTAATTAGAATTAATAATTAGTACAATTAAATACAGTAAAAAAAGTAATTTTTTTATATAAAATGAATAGTTTTCAACTTGAAGGCTAATCTTTTGACACAATTGAGTGCTAATTCTATCTCATGAGAATTAAAATAATTTTAGTAATTTTATCAACTTTTTTTCTTTTATCTGGATGTCAAACAGTTAAGCAAAAAACAGATGCAATTGTAGAAAAAGAAAATGAAAAATTGAGTGAGTTTATTGGAAAGTCTGCAAGCAAGCTTCAAATGGAATTAGGAAAGCCTGATGAGGATTTTAAAAATGCAAAAGGAAATTTTGAGTTTGTATATAATACGAAAAAATACTTGATACCTTGTGAAAGAAGATTTGAAATTAATTCAGAAAATATTGTTGTTGGTTTTGTTTCTAACGGATGCTTTTAAATCAAACTTGCGAGGATGTAGATCCCCGCAAGCAAGGTTAAACTTATTTAATATCAATAAGTTTTTTCTTTTTATGTTCTGGAACAATTCTTTCACATGATATTGTTAAAAGACCATCCTTAAGCTCAGCACCATTTACTTTTACGTCATCAGCAATAGTGAATGACCTTGCAAATTGTCTTTGAGAAATACCTTTGTGAATGATTTCTCCATCAACTTCACTGTTTTCAGATTTATTAACTTGTTTAGTTCTTACTGTTAATAAATTATCTTCAAATTCAACCTCAACATCATTTTTATTAAAGCCAGCCAATGCAACCTCAATCGCATAGTTGTCTTTACCTGTTTTTCTAATGTTGTAAGGTGGATAATTTGACTGCATTGTCAAATTTCCGTTACCTAACATATTTTCAAATTGGTCAAACATGTCGTCAAAGCCAATTGAAAAAGGTCTAAGTGAGTTAAATATAGATAGATCCTTACTTGTCATAATATCCTCCTTTGTTAAGCAAGTTTATATTTAGTAAGCCCCATTAGGCGACCTACATGTATTATTTAGGAACTACTTTTAATA
>CABZKL010000008.1 GCA_902526405.1 uncultured Pelagibacteraceae bacterium | reverse complement strand
CATCCACTGAAGGTAAAAAATCTCGTAAAGTTGTTGAGTATGGTATTGAAGCTTTAAAAGCTGTTTGGCACAGAGGCGCAGTAGATGCAGATGGAAAAACAGGAGATGGAGCAGGTATTCATGTTGAAATTCCAAAAGATTTTTTTGTCGAAAAAATAGAGGTGACTGGTCATACCCATGATAACTCTGAAATAGGGGTTGGTATGATTTTTTTACCTAGAAATGATTATGAAGCTCAAGAAAGCTGCAAAACAATAGTGGAGAGTGAATTAACAAAAAATGGTTTTAGTATTTATGGTTGGAGACAAGTTCCAATTAATCCAAACGTATTAGGCGAAAAGGCACTACAGACTATGCCTGAAATCATTCAGGTTTTGTTTAAATCGTATGATCCAGAACTTACAAATAAAGATCTAGAAAGAAAAATATATGAAACTAGAAGAAAAATAGAAAATGAGGCATTTAAAAAATCCTTAAATCATTTTTACATTTGTTCATTAAGCTCTAAGTCAATTATCTATAAAGGTATGTTTTTAGCTGAGGCAATTGCAGATTTTTATTTAGATTTAAAAGATGAAAGATTTATTTCAAGATTTGCAATTTTTCATCAAAGATTTTCGACGAACACGGCTCCAAGTTGGAATTTAGCCCAACCATTTAGAGCAATCGCTCATAATGGTGAAATAAATACATTCAGGGGAAATAAAAATTGGATGAAAGTTCATGAACAAGAAATGAATAGCAATTTTTTTGAAAATATAGAAAATTTAAAACCAGTAATTCAACAAGGTACTTCAGATTCTGCTGCGCTAGATAACGTGTTTGAATTGCTCAATATTTCTGGTCAGCCTGCACCTCTAGCTAAGTTAATGTTGGTTCCAGATGCGTGGTCTAAAAAAAATGAAACTTTACCTAAAGATCATCAACAATTGTTTAATTTTTTAAACAGTACAATGGAACCATGGGATGGTCCCGCAGCTATTGCAGGAACAGATAACGAATGGGTAATTGCGGCTAATGATAGAAATGGATTACGACCATTAAGATATGCAATAACAAAAGATAAATTATTATTTGCAGGTTCAGAGACTGGTATGATTGAACTTAATGAAAAAAGAATACTTTCTAAAGGTAGATTAGGACCAGGAGAAATCATTGGTGTTAGAATTGAAAAAGGAAAAGTTTTTAAAAATAAGCAAATTAAAGATTATCTAGCAAAAGAGTACAAACATTTTAATTCTCAAATTATTGACTTAGATGAAAAATTAACAATTTCTGATGAGAAAAATTCTTATTCTGGAGACGAATTAAGAAGAAGACAATATGCATTTGGAATTAGTTTAGAAGATTTAGAATTGATATTGCATCCGATGGCAGAGGATGCTAAAGAAGCTATAGGATCGATGGGAGATGATACTCCTCTGGCAGTATTATCAGACAGATATAGACCTCTATATCATTTTTTTAGACAAAACTTTAGTCAAGTAACAAACCCTCCGATAGACTCTTTAAGAGAAAATAAAGTGATGAGTCTAAAAACAAGATTTGGAAATCTTGGAAATATCCTTAATTTTGACAATCTGACAAAGCAAAATATTTACGTTTTAAACAGTCCAATTTTATCAAATTCGCAATTTGAGAAATTTATTAATTTTTTTGGTAAAAATTCTTCCATAATTGATTGCACATTCTCAAACAATGAAAATTTGCACGAGTCTATAAAAAGAATTCAAAAAGACGCAGAAATAGCAGTAAGACAAGGAGTTACACAATTAATTTTGAGTGACAAAGAGCTTTCAAAAGTGAAGCTTCCAATTCCGATGTTACTAGCAGTTGGTGCGATCAATTCATTTTTAATTGAAAAAAAATTGAGAGGGTACGTTTCTATCAATGTCCAGTCAGGAGAAGCAATGGATACACACTCTTTTGCAACTTTAATTGGAGTTGGTGCAACTACAGTAAATCCATATTTAGCTTTTGACAGCTTATATCAAAGGCATGAAAAGAAATTGTTTGGAAAATTCAGTTTTGATGAGTGTGTTGAAAGGTACATTAAGTCGGTAAATGCAGGACTTTTAAAAATAATGTCTAAGATGGGTATTTCTGTTTTAAGTTCTTATAGAGGAGGATGTAATTTTGAAACGGTTGGTTTAAGTAGAACAATAGTTGCAGACTATTTTCCTGGAGTAGTATCAAAAATTTCGGGTATAGGACTAACAGGAATTGAAAAAAAAATTAGAGAAATACACAAAGAAGCTTTTGAAAGTAGTGACACAATCCTGCCTATAGGTGGAATTTATAGGTATAGAAAAAATGGAGAGACTCATCAGTATCAAGGAAAGTTAATTCATTTACTTCAAAGTGCTGTAGGTTCTAATTCTTATGATGCTTACAAAAGATATGCAGAAGGTATTTATAATCTACCACCAATAAATTTAAGAGATTTAATTGATTTTAGAACAAAAAAATTAAAAGGATCAATTGATATTTCAGAAGTAGAGCCTCTAGCAAATATATTAAAAAGATTTGGAAGTGGGAGCATGTCACATGGTGCCTTGTCAAAAGAAGCTCATGAAACATTAGCTACTGGAATGAATAGAATTAAAGGTGCCTCTTGCAGCGGAGAAGGAGGAGAGGATGAAAAAAGATTTAAGGTATTAGAAAATGGAGATAGCGCAAATTCTAGAGTAAAACAAATAGCCTCTGCAAGATTTGGAGTAACGGTCAATTATTTAAATAATTGTAATGAAATTGAAATTAAAATTGCACAAGGAGCAAAACCAGGAGAAGGCGGCCAGCTTCCAGGATTTAAGATTACAAAGGAAATCGCAAGACTTAGACATTCTACACCAGGAGTAACATTAATTTCTCCTCCACCACATCACGACATTTATTCAATCGAAGATCTTGCACAATTAATTTATGATTTGAAACAAATTAATCCTAAAGCAAGGATAGGAGTAAAACTAGTTGCTTCTTCTGGTGTTGGAACAATTGCAGCTGGTGTTGCTAAAGCTAAAGCAGATATAATTTTGATTTCAGGACATAATGGTGGAACTGGAGCAACACCTCAAACAAGTGTTAAATACGTTGGAATACCATGGGAAATGGGTTTGACTGAAGCTAATCAAGTTTTAACTTTAAATAACCTTAGACACAAAGTTACTTTGAGAACAGACGGAGGAATTAAAACTGGAAGAGATGTTGTTATTGCAGCCATGATGGGAGCTGAAGAGTATGGTGTTGCTACTACAGCCTTGGTAGCAATGGGCTGCATTATGGTAAGACAATGTCATTCGAACACCTGTCCAGTAGGAGTTTGTACCCAAGATGAAAAATTGAGAGAAAAATTTACTGGTACACCAGAAAAGGTAGTTAATCTGTTCACATTTATTGGAACCGAAGTACGAGAAATATTAGCAAAACTAGGATTTAAATCTTTAAATGATATAATTGGTAGAACTGATCTATTAAGACAGGTTAGCAAAGGATCTCCAAACTTAGACGATTTAGATCTAAATCCATTATTTGTTCAAGCTGATACAGGAAATAATAAAAGGTATTGCGATATTCCAGAAATAAACAATGTACCAGATACTTTGGATCAAAAGATTTGGCCTGAAATAGAAAAGTCTTTAGATAGTTCAGAAAAAATTGAAAAGGTTTATCCAATACAAAATACACATAGAGCTGTTGGAACAAGAATTTCTCATCATCTCTACAAAAAATATGGATATGAAAAACTTAATGATGATTTTTTAACTTTAAATTTTAAAGGCTCTGCTGGACAGTCTTTTGGAGCATTTTCTTCCAAGGGGTTAAAACTAGTTCTTAAAGGAGACGCTAACGACTATGTTGGAAAAGGTTTATCAGGTGCAACAATTACAATTAAATTGCCAGAGGAAAGTAATTTAGTTTCTAATGAAAATACAATTTTAGGAAATACAGTTCTTTATGGTGCTACTTCTGGTAAACTTTTTGCTGCAGGTCAAGCAGGAGAAAGGTTTGCTGTAAGAAATTCTGGAGCTACAACAGTGATTGAGGGATGTGATTCAAATGGTTGCGAATATATGACTGGTGGAATGGTAGTAATTTTAGGAGAGGTAGGAGATAATTTTGCAGCAGGAATGACAGGTGGTATGGCTTTTATTTATGATAAATCGCATCAATTTACAAAAAAAGTAAATCCTGAGTCAGTTGTTTGGCAAACTGTAGAAACAGATTATTGGAAAGAAATTTTAAAGAATTTAATATCTGAACATTCTAAGGAAACAGGATCTGAATTTTCAAGAAATATACTTAAAAGTTATGACGAAGAGTTAATTAACTTTGTTCAAGTTTGTCCTAAAGAAATGTTAGATAAACTAGACAACCCAATAACTCTTAAAGGCATTAAAAAAGTTAGTTAGATTAATAGTTTCAACTCTTTAAGTATTATTTTTAGACCTTTCTTACTAGACAAACTATGATCACCATTTTTGACTATATTTAATTTTTTCTTTGCATTTGGAAAAAGTTTTAAAACTTTTCTAGAGTAAGAAACTTTAACGGCCTCATCTTTTTCTCCATGAACCATAGTAACCTTAATTTTTAAATTAATTTTTTTATTTAAAACTTTGTTTTTTCTTCCATCTTTAATTAGTTGATATGTTATAGGATATTCATAATTTCCATGTTTTAAATTATAAATCCCTTTTCTAATCGTTTCTCTTTTCATTTTTTTAGAAAATTTTTTCCACATAATATTTTCTAAAAATTCAGGAGCTGACCCAATTCCTAAAAAACCAACAATTTGATTTTTAAAAATTTTAAATTGTTTTAAAGCAATCCAAGCACCCATACTTGAACCTATAAATATTACTTTGTGGTCTTTTGCATATTTTTTAACTATTCTTGATGTTTCATCACTCCATTTTGAAATATTACCTTTTGTAAATTTTCCTGAAGATTTACCATGCCCAGAATATTCAAGTGCCAAGAAATTAATTTTATTTTTTTTAGCAAAATTTAGTAATGCTCTAGGCTTGTCTCCTTCAAGATCTGACATAAATCCATGCAGAAAAACTATAGACAAACTATTTTTATAAATTTTAGAAATATATCTAATTTTCTTAGTTTTTGAGATCTTGTGATATCTGAAACTTGCCATTTCGTTTATATATTTAGTCTAATAATATATAAGTTTATCAGATGACAACTAATTTAAAAGTTTTACAAGTTATACCCAAATTGGGATATGGAGGCGCGGAAACAGGCTGCTTTGATATAGCCCATTATTTGTCTGAAAATAATTGTGAGTCATTTATTGTAACTAGTGGTGGTGAATTACTTAAGTTTGTTAACAAAAAAAAGGTAAAAATTTTTAAGCTTCCTGTACAAAGCAAAAATCCTTTATTAATTTTTATTAACTCAATTATTTTAATTGGAATTATTTTATTTAATAATATTTCGATAGTTCATGCTCGAAGTCGAGCACCTGCATGGTCCTGTTTGATAGCATCAAAAATTACCGGAAGAAAATTTGTAACAACTTTTCATGGTACTTACAATTTTAAAACTAATTTGAAAAAATTTTATAATTCGGTAATGGTAAGATCTGATTTAATTATTGCTGGATCAAATTTTATATTTTCTCATATTAAAGAAAATTATTCTATGTATTTAAATTATAAAAAAAAATTCTTAGTGATTTTTAGAGGTATTAACGTTGATTATTTTGACTCATCCACAACTCTTGAAAATGATGAAAAAAAATTATTAAAACAATGGAATATTGAGAAAGATAAAAAAATTATACTTCTGCCAGGTAGGCTAACTTCATGGAAGGGTCAGGAAGTATTTATTGAAGCAGTCAATTTAATTAATATAGAACTTGGATACGAAGCATTTTATACTGTCATTCTTGGTAGTGACCAAGGTCGTGAACTCTATAAAAAAAAATTAATTAGACTCTCAGAACAATATAGGATGTCAAAACAAATACGATTTATAGATCATTGTAAAAATATGGCTTTAGCTTACAAAGTTTCAGATATAATAGTTTCAGCTTCAAATGAACCAGAAGCTTTTGGAAGAGTGTCAGTGGAAGCTCAATCAATGGGAAAACCTATAGTAGCTAGCAATATTGGAGGATCAAATGAAACAGTCATTGATGAAAAGACAGGTTTTTTATTTGAGTCAAACAATGCCAAATCTTTAAGTAATCAGATTTTAAAAGTTCTTAATATGGACGAAACATCTCTAAAAATGATGGGAATAGAGGCAAGAAAAAACGTTACTCAAAGATTTAATGTTGAAAAAATGTGTTTTTCTACTTATTCAGAGTATAAAAGACTATTAAATTAAATGCCTACAATAACATTACCAGACGGGAATAATCTAAATTTTAAAAAAAAAGTTACTGGAGCTGAAGTAGCTGAGAAAATAAGTAAGTCATTAGCAAAACAAGCAATGGTTATAAGTATTGATGGTGAACTTAAAGATTTAGATTATTTAATAGAAAAAGACTGCTCAGTAAAAATTTTTACTTCAAAAAATCCAGAAGGGCTGGAAACAATTAGACATGACACAGCCCACATATTGGCAATGGCTGTTCAAGAATTATTCCCTGGTACTCAGGTTACAATTGGTCCAGTTATTGAAAATGGATTTTACTATGACTTTGTAAGAAAAGAACCTTTTACCGAAGATGATTTGGTCAAAATTGAAAATAAGATGAAAGAAATTGTAGATAGAAATGAAATTACTAAGAGAGAAGTTTGGGATAGAAATAAAGCTATTGACCATTTTAAAAAAAAAGGTGAAGTTTATAAATCTGAATTAATTAAAGCTATCCCAGAGGAAGAAGATGTCTCAATTTATTTTCATGGTGATTGGCATGATCTTTGTAGAGGTCCTCATTTATCCTCAACAGGCAAAATTGGAAAGTATTTTAAACTAACTAAAGTCTCTGGTGCTTATTGGAGAGGAGACTCAAAAAATGAAATGCTTCAAAGAATATATGGTACTAGTTGGGCAACTCAAAAAGATTTAGATGAACATCTTAAAAGAATAGAAGAAGCAGAAAAGAGAGATCATAGAAAATTAGGAAAAGAAATGAATTTATTTCATTTTAGGGAAGAAAGCCCAGGATCTGTTTTTTGGCACGAAAGAGGCTGGGCTTTATTCCAAAATTTAATTAATTATATGAGAAATAGACAGGATGCAGCTGGCTACAAAGAAATAAATACACCTGAAGTATTGGATAGACAATTATGGGAAAAATCAGGACATTGGGGGAAATATGGTGACAACATGTATACATCTGAAACACCAGATGAGAAGGTGTTTGCAATAAAACCAATGAATTGTCCAGGACATGTTCAGGTATTTAATCAAGGTCTAAAAAGTTATCGAGATCTTCCTTTGCGTTATGCAGAGTTTGGAAAAGTTCATAGATATGAACCATCAGGAGCTTTACATGGTTTACTTAGAGTGAGAGCTTTTACACAAGACGATGCGCATATTTTTTGTTCGGAGGATCAAATTACAAGTGAGTGTTTAATTGTTACTAATTTAATTTTGGATATTTATAAAGACCTTGGGTTTGAAAATGTAATTCTAAAATATGCAGATAGACCAGAGGTAAGAGTTGGTGATGACGAAGTTTGGGATAAAGCAGAAGCATCATTACTAGAGGCAGTGAAAGCCTCAAAATTAGAATATAGTATCAACAAGGGAGAAGGTGCATTCTATGGTCCTAAGATTGAGTTTGTTCTAAGGGATGCCATTGGAAGAGATTGGCAATGTGGAACTTTGCAAGTTGATCTAAATTTACCTAAGAGATTAGGTGCCTCTTATGTTGATAAAGACGGGAGTAGGAAAATTCCTGTAATGCTTCACAGAGCACTATTTGGATCTTTAGAGAGATTTATTGGAATCTTAATTGAAAATTACGCGGGAAAGTTTCCATTCTGGATATCTCCTTTGCAAACAATGGTAATTCCTATTTCAGAGGAATTTAATGCTTATGCTATTGAGACATCTAATAAAATTAAAAATCAAGGTATTAGTTCTTCTGTTGATTTAAAAAATCAAAATTTAAATTATAAAATACGAGATCATTCGTTAGCTAAAATACCTCTTTTATTAATTTGCGGTAAAAAAGAAGTTGACTCCAATTCTGTAACGATTAGAAGATTAGACTCTAATAAACAAGAAAATATGGATATAGAAACATTCTTGAAAACTTTCTCTGCTTTAAACAAAGCATCTTCAAACTAAGTGGCAGATTTTAAACAAAATTATTTTCAAAGAAGAACTAAGGATAGAGGCCCAAGATCTAATAATAGAATTTCCTCTCCTGATGTTCAGGTTATAGCAAGCGACGGTGAAAATCTTGGTGTACTTAATACCAATGAAGCTATCTCAATGGCAAAAAATCAAGGGCTTGATTTAATTGAAATAGCACCAAATGCGAACCCTCCAGTTTGTAAAATTATGGATATGGGTAAGTACAAATATGATGCCCAAAAAAAAGCAAATCTTGCAAAAAAGAAGCAAAAAATAGTTTTGTTAAAAGAAATTAAAATGAGACCTGTAACAGAAACGCATGATTATGATTTTAAAGTTAAAAATGCAAAAAAATTTATCGCTAAAGGGGATAAGGTAAAATTCACAATTAGATTTAAAGGTAGAGAACTACAACACTCACACTTAGGAAACGAGTTAATGGGTAAAATCAAGGAAGACATGAAAGATATTGGCAAGGTAGAGCTACATCCAAAATTTGATGGTAAGCAAATGATTATGGTTATTCAACCATTATAGGCTTTAATATAGGTTGTAAAATTATACCATTCTTTGTATAAGTCCGCAGAATTATGCCTAAATTAAAAACAAAAAGCTCAGCAAAAAAAAGATTTAAGATATCAGCGAAGGGGAAAGTGATGACAGCCC
Organism: uncultured Pelagibacteraceae bacterium; assembly: GCA_902526405.1. GTDB lineage: Bacteria > Pseudomonadota > Alphaproteobacteria > Pelagibacterales > Pelagibacteraceae > Pelagibacter. The sequence goes on along the minus strand of CABZKL010000008.1, from coordinate 33,287 downwards.
AAGCTGGAAAGAGGCACGGCATGATTAAAAGAACAAATTCTCAGATTAGAAAATTAAGAGGCACTACAACAATGTCCAAGCAAGATGGAAAAATTGTCAAATCATACATGCCGTACAGTTTAAGAGGTTAATAATGGCAAGAGTTAAAAGAGGTGTTACAAGCAAAGCTAAGCATAAAAAAGTCTTAAAAGCTGTAAAAGGCCAATGGGGCAGAAGAAAAAATACTATAAGAGTTGCAAAGCAGGCAATGGAAAAATCAATGCAATATGCTTATAGAGACAGAAGAAACAAAAAAAGAGATTTTAAATCTCTATGGATACAAAGAATCAACGCAGGTGTCAGAGCTGAAGGAATGACATATTCTAAATTCATAAACGGATTAAGTAAATGTGGTATTGCAATAGATAGAAAGATTCTTGCTGAAATTGCTTATGATAGCCCAGAGGCATTCAAAACAATTGTACAAAAAGCCCAATCAGCATTGAATTAATTTTCATTGTTGTTTTTCTAAGGTTAACAAATATTCTACAGATATGTCTGATATTAAAAAAATAAAAAATGAATTCTTACATAAATTAAATGCAGATTTAGACATTGAAAGTATAAATCAAATCAAATCGGAGTTATTTGGAAAGAAGGGTAAAATTTCTAATTCTTTTAAAATTCTTGGATCTTTACCAACTGAAGAACGGAAAAAATTTGCATCAGATTTAAATTTTGTAAAGAATGAATTACAAGAAAAAATTAATAAAAAAATCCAAGAAATAGAAGTTAAAGAAATAAATTCTAAGCTAGAGAATGAAAAAGTAGACGTAACTCTGCCAGAAAGAAATATTGTTCAAGGTAAGATACATCCTGTTTCTCAAGTTATAGATGAAATATCCTCTATATTTTCTGAAATTGGTTTTAGCGTTGAAGAAGGACCAGATATAGAGAATGAGCATTACAATTTCACTGCATTAAATACCCCAGACAACCATCCAGCAAGAGACATGCATGATACTTTTTATTTAGATGATAAAAAAGAATTACTTTTAAGAACTCATACATCTCCAGTTCAAGTAAGAACAATGCTAAAAGGGAAACCTCCTTTTAAAATCATTGCTCCTGGTAGAACATATAGATCTGATAGTGATCAAACTCATGCTCCAATGTTTCATCAAGTTGAGGGACTTCACATTGATAAAAATATAAATATGGGACATTTAAAAGGTTGCTTAAACTATTTTATAAAATCTTTTTTTGAAGTTGATAAAATCAAAATGAGATTTAGACCAAGTCACTTCCCTTTTACAGAACCATCGGCCGAAGTTGACATTGGTTATGAATTGAAAGACAGTAAAATAGTCATCGGTGAAGGAGATAAATGGTTGGAGATTTTAGGTTGTGGGATGGTACATCCAAATGTACTTAAAAATGTAAAAATAAACCCAGACAAGTATCAAGGTTACGCATTTGGGATTGGCATAGATAGATTAGCTATGCTTAAATATGGAATAAATGATCTAAGAGCTTTTTTTGAGACTGACTATAGGTGGCTAAATCACTTTGGGTTTGATCCATTAGACGTACCATCAAATTATAGAGGTCTTAGTCGATGAAATTTACAATAGGCTGGCTTAAAGAACATCTTCACACCAAGTTTAAGGATAATCAAATAATTCAGAAGTTGACAGATATTGGGCTTGAAGTTGAGAGCTTTGAAAAAGTTAGTTCTGATTTAGATAATTTTAAAGTAGCAAAAATTATAAATGTTGAGCAACACCCAAATGCAGACAAGTTAAAAATATGTGATGTTGATATAGGGGAACAAAATACGGTAAAAGTTGTTTGTGGAGCACCTAATGCCAAGAAAGGCCTTTTGACTGTTTATGCTGGACCTGGATCTGTGATTCCAAAAAATAACATGAAACTCACAGTTAGCAAAATAAGGGGTGTGACTTCATATGGGATGTTGTGCTCAGAATTAGAATTAAATTTATCTGATGGAGGTGACGGAATAACAGAACTAAAGTCAAAAAAGTACTTTGACAAAGTAGGTAAAAATTTTTTTAAAAATAATACTGAAAAAGTTATTGATTTATCTATCACTCCTAATCGTCCAGATTGTTTAGGTGTAAGAGGAGTAGCAAGAGATCTTGCAGCAGCAGGAGTTGGTAAATTAAAAAATATTTCTAATATGAAAATTAAAATTAGTGGGCCTCAAAAAATTAAAGTTTCTATTATAAAAGATAAAAATCAAGGTTGTACCATATTTGGGAGTTGTTTAATTAAAGATGTTACAAACAAAGAAAGTCCAAAGTGGCTGAAGGATAAAATCATATCTCTAGGTCAGAAGCCTATTTCAGCAATTGTAGATATAACTAATTATGTGATGCTGGATTTAAATAGACCGCTTCATGCATATGACTCAGACAAAATTGATAAAGAAATTATTGTGAGAAATTCAGAAAAAGGTGAAACATTTGAAGCTCTTGATAACAAGGTGTATAAATTAGACAATGATATGTGTGTTATCTCTGATAAGTCTGGCGTATTAGGTTTGGGTGGAATAATAGGAGGTAAACGCTCAGGTACTGAGTTTAATACTAAAAATATTTTGTTAGAATCTGCATATTTTTTGCCTAGATCTATTAGAAAAACTTCAAAGTTGTTAAACATTGATACTGATGCAAAATTTAGATTTGAAAGGGGTATTGATCCTCAATCCATTCAAATAGGCCTAAATAAAGCTGCACAATTAATAGCTAAAATTTGTGGGGGAAAAGTTAGTAAGTTCGATGTTCAAAGTATTAGCAATGTTAAAAAAAATAAAATCAAATTTAAAATATCTTTGTTTGAAAAAATTGCAGGCTTTAAAATAAAAAATAAAGAGGTCATAAAGATCTTAATAGATTTAGGTTTTAAAGTTTCTAAAAAGAAATCTGAATTAGAATTAACAATTCCTACATGGAGACCTGATATCACTCAACCTATAGATATAGTCGAGGAGATAGTAAGAATAAAAGGTTTCAATAATATAGAAATTCTAGAACCACAAAAATATAGAATTAAAGACACACTTAATGAACAACAAAAACTTTTTCATTTTTTACAACGTTCTGTAGCATCAAAAGGTTATTTTGAGACCGTAACTTGGTCTTTTACAGACTCAAAAATAAATAATCTTTTCAAAGAAAATTATAAAGAAATAAAAATAGTGAATCCAATAAGTTCAGACTTAGATGTTTTAAGAAATTCAATATTTTCTAATTTGACATTCTATCTCAAGAAAAATTTAGATAGAGATTTTAAAGATATTTCTCTTTTCGAAATAGGTCCAATTTTTAAGGATAAAAAACCTGGTGAACAATTAACGGTAATAGGAGCAATAAAATCAGGAAAGATATCAAGATTAAACTGGAATGAAGAAAATAGACCGGTTGATGTGTTTGATGCAAAAAAAGATGCAATTCAGACTTTACTAGAAGCTGGATATGATAGGCAAAATTTGTTTATAAGAGAAAAATCACCATCTTATTATCATCCAGGAAAATCTGGCTCTGTGTATCTTGATAAAGACGATATTGATCCAGTGGCTTATTTTGGAGAAATTCATCCAAATATCATAAAAAAAATTGATATAAATACTGAGGCATTGGTCGGTTTTGAGATTTATTTAGATTACTTAAAAGATAAAAAACTTAAACTCAAAGATTCAAAATCTAAATTTCAATTTTCTGATTATCAAAAATCAGACAGAGACTTTGCTTTTGTGGTAGATAAAAATTTTAAAGCTCAAGATTTAATAGAAATAATATCTTCTATTGATCAAAGTTTAATTAAATCAGTTAAAATTTTTGATGTCTATGAAGGTGAAAATATTCCTAAAGATAAAAAGTCTATAGCTCTTAATGTAACCATTCAATCTTCAGAAAAAACATTAGAAGAAAGCGATCTTGAAAAAATTAATAAACTAATAGTTTCAACAGTTGAGACTAGATCAGGCGCGAAAATTAGGTCCTAAATGCCCAATGAAATTGATAATATAAGAAATTTTGCAATTATTGCGCATATTGATCACGGAAAATCTACAATCGCAGACAGAATAATTCACAGTTGTGGAGGATTAACAGAAAGAGAAATGAAAGCTCAAGTCTTGGACTCTATGGATATTGAAAGAGAAAGAGGGATTACAATTAAAGCTCAAACCGTAAAATTAAATTATAAAGCTAAAAATGGAAAAGAGTATGTTTTAAATATAATAGACACACCTGGACATGTTGATTTTAGCTATGAGGTAAGTAGATCTCTTTATGCTTGTGAGGGTTCAATTCTTATTGTTGATAGTACCCAGGGTGTTGAAGCCCAGACATTAGCTAATGTTTATCAAGCTTTAGATACTAATCATGAAATTGTTCCAGTATTAAACAAGGTTGATTTACCCGCGTCTGACTTAGAAAAAACAAAAAAACAAATTGAAGACGTCATTGGTATTGATACTGAAAATGCGATTCCGTGTTCTGGAAAAACCGGAGAAGGTATTCAAGATATTTTAGAACAAATAATAACCACTTTACCTTCTCCAATGGGAGAAAGCACATCAGACTTAAAATGTCTGCTTGTTGATAGTTGGTATGACACTTATTTAGGAGTAGTAATTTTAGTTAGAGTAATTGATGGTAAATTAACAAAAAATATGAAAATTAAAATGATGTCAACTAATCAGGAATATATTGTAGAAAAAGTTGGTGTTTTCACCCCCAAACCTACTGATATTAATGAGTTAAATACAGGTGAGATAGGGTTTATAACAACAGGAATTAAAGTTCTATCAGAAACAAAAGTTGGTGATACTATTTGTGATGCAGCAAGACCATTAAAGGAGGCTCTACCAGGATTTAAACCTAGCAAGCCAGTTGTGTTTTGTGGTTTGTTTCCCGTGGATAGTTCAGAGTATCAAAAACTTAAAGATGGATTAGCTAAACTTCAATTAAATGATGCAAGTTTTTCATTTGAACCTGAATCATCTTCAGCTTTAGGGTTAGGATTTAGGTGTGGTTTTTTGGGCCTATTACATCTTGAAATTGTAACTGAAAGATTAGAGAGAGAATTTGATGTAAACTTGTTAACCACTACCCCAGGAGTTGTTTACAAAGTTCATCTTAATAATGGAAAAATACTAGATTTACAAAATCCATCTAGTTTACCTGACCCAACATTAATTAAAATGATCGAGGAACCATGGATTAAAGCCACGATCATAACCCCAGATCAGTATTTAGGATCAATAATTAAAATGTGTCAGGATAAAAGAGGAATACAAACAAATTTAAGTTATTCAGGAAATAGAGCAGTAGTAAATTATGAGCTACCTTTGAACGAAGTAGTTTTTGATTTTAATGATCGCCTAAAATCAATGACAAGTGGTTATGCTAGTTTTGATTATGAAATAATCGAACATAGAGAGGGAGATTTAGTAAAATTAGGAATTTTAGTAAATGCTGAGCCTGTTGACGCATTAGCAATGATGATACATAAAGATTTTGCGCAAAGAACAGGGAGAGAAGTTTGCGAAAAATTGAGAGATTTAATACCTAGACATAATTTTATGATTCCAGTGCAGGCTGCAATAGGAGGAAAAATCATAGCTAGAGAAACTATTAAAGGTTTTAAAAAGGATGTTTTAACAAAAATTCATGGTGGAGGGGCTACAGATAGAAAAAGAAAACTTTTAGAAAAACAAAAAAAAGGTAAGGCTAGATCTAAACAGTTTGGAAGAGTAGAAATTCCTCAAGAGGCATTTATTGGAGTTTTAAAAATAAGTAAAGAAAAATAAATGAAAATTTATGATTGTTTTATGTTTTGGGACGAAGATCTTTTGTTAGATCTGAGAATGAATATTTTAAACAAATATGTAGATTATTTTGTTATAGTTGAGGGTAATAAAACTTGGCAAAATAATAAAAAAAAATTTAGATTTAGAATAGATAAATTTAAAAAGTTTAAAAATAAAATAATTTATATAAAAGTAGATGATCTTCCAAATGGAAAGAATCCTTGGCTGCGCGAAAATTTTCAAAGAAATTGTGTAAGTAGAGGCTTAAAAAAAGCTTATGATGATGACCTGATAATGATATCAGATCTTGATGAGATACCAAATCCTAAGGCAATAAAATTCTTTAAAAAAACAATGAGGTACGCAGTATTGGAGCAAAAATTATATTATTATAAGTTTAATTTACAATCAGAAACATACCCTGTCTGGCTAGGAACTAGAATTTGTATAAAGAAGTTTTTAAAATCACCTCAATGGTTAAGAGAGCTTAAATTTAAAAAAAGACCTTTTTGGAGGTTAGACAAATATAGACTAAACAATATTTTAGAAGATGGAGGGTGGCATTTCTGCAATTTAAAATCACCAAAAAAATTATTATATAAATATAAAAACGTGTGTGAAACCAACGATGAATTTGTTTTTAAGGATAAAATTTCAAAAAAATATTTAAAAGAAAGTTTATTTAAACAAAGTATTGAAAATGGTCTTCCAATACTTGGGAGGGAAGAAAAATTTAAAAAAAAAAAATTAGATAAAAGTTTTCCAGCATATTTAATAAAAAATAAAAAACTTTATAGTAAGTGGATTATATAAAATGAAAAAAAATGTAATAGTTACTGGAAGTGATAAAAAATATTATCCTTTTCTAAAAAATTTAGTCAATTCTTTAATTAATTCTAACTCATTAGAGATATGTGATTTATGTATTTTAGATGTTGAAGATAATAGCCATTATCTAGCTGAAATTGACAGTAGAATTACCAAAAAGAAAAAAGCTAATTATAATTTAAAAATTTTTTTTAAAGATAGGCAAGACTGGTTCAAATTATTAACCGAACGGCCGTTTATGAGAGACTATTTCCCTGGATATGAAAAATACATATGGATGGATGCTGATACTGAAGTTCTTAGCAATGATGGTATTTTAAATATAATAAATGCATGTGAGGATAAAGAATTAGCTATCGCTCCCGAGATAAATGAGTCATATGTATCTAAAAATAGTAAATTTGGTATAAAAAAAATTTTCAATTCATTTTACAAAATATCGGGTTGGTCTTTTAAAAATTATAAAAAATATTTCTCAAACAAATTAGGAGAGGATTTATTTTTTAAACCGTTATTTAATAATGGAGTTTTTTGTTTGAAATCAAAATCCAAAATTTGGGATTTGTGGAAAACAGAGTATCAAAATGCTTTGAATAAAGCAAAAACAAGCTATGGTATAAAAACTGATCAACTATCTCTGAATAAAGTAATTTATGAAAACTTTGAGAAGATTTCTATCTTAGACTCAACAAGTAATTGGCTAGTTAGTCGATCTGAAAAAATTAAGAAAATAAACAATGATTTTTATACACCTTCATTTCCTAATAGAAAAATAAATATCATTCATTACACACAACTAGGTTTTGAAGATAATTTTATAGTAAAGGAAAAAAATATTGAAAAAAAAATCTTAATTAAAAAATAAAAAATATTTAATTTTTATGGAGAGGTGGCCGAGTGGTTGAAGGCGCACGCTTGGAAAGCGTGTATAGGGGAAGCCCTATCATGGGTTCGAATCCCATTCTCTCCGCCATTAAAAAAGCCTTGATTATCAATACTAATTTGTTCTGTCTATTCATTTTTTGCAAAGATAAATCAGCATTTTTTTTAAAAAATGTTATGATTAGTCTCTTTCCAAAGATTAAAAAATGAAAAACAAAGATACATATCAGGCAGACTCTATTAAAGTTTTAAAGGGCTTAGAAGCAGTAAGAAAAAGACCGGGGATGTACATTGGAGATACAGACGATGGAACCGGACTACATCATATGGTTTATGAGGTCGTAGATAATTCTATTGATGAAGCTTTAGCAGGTCATTGTAAAAATATAAATGTTAGAATAAATCCAGATGGAACAGCTTCTGTGAGTGACGACGGAAGGGGCATTCCAGTTGATATGCACAAGACCGAAAAAAAATCTGCAGCAGAAGTTATTATGACTCAGCTACATGCCGGTGGAAAATTTGACCATGAATCCTATAAAGTATCAGGGGGATTACACGGAGTAGGTGTTTCAGTTGTAAATGCGCTATCTAAAAAATTACAACTAGAAATTAATAGAGATAGTAAAAAATATTTTATAGAGTTTGAAAATGGTGAAGCAAAAGCACCTTTGAAAGAAATTGGTAAATCAAATCAATCTGGGACCAAAATCACTTTTTTACCGTCGACAGAAATTTTTTCTTCAATTAAATTTAGTGCCAATATTTTAATTAAAAGAATGAGGGAGTTAGCCTTTCTAAACAAAGGTATTAAAATAATTTTTGTTGATGCTAGTTTTAAAAAAGAAAAAATATCTGAATTCAAGTTTGATGGCGGTGTAGTAGAATTTGTAGATTTTTTAGATAAAAACAAAGAAAAATTGCAAAATAAAAATGGTAATGATTTGTTTAGAAAACCAATTTATGTAGAAGGAAAAAAAAATAACATTGATATAGAGTGTTCTTTGAAATGGAATGCTGGTTATGGTGAAGAAATTTTTCCTTATACAAATAATATTTATCAAAAAGATGGAGGTACACATTTATTAGGATTTAGAAGTGCATTAACCCGAGTTGTGAATAAATATGCTAATGAACAAAATTTGTTAAAAAAAAATAAATTAGCAATTTCTGGGGATGATATAAAAGAAGGTCTTACGTGTGTTTTATCAACTAAAATTCCAGATCCAAAATTTTCATCACAAACTAAAGATAAGTTAGTTTCTTCTGAAGTGAGAATGATAGTAGAAACGGTAATTAATGAAAAGTTATCCACATGGTTTGATCAAAACCCAACCGTTGCAAAAATAATTTTAGCTAAAATTATTCAAGCTGCTGTGGCGAGAGATGTTGCTAGAAAAGCAAGAGAAAACGTAAGAAGAAAAGGAGCACTTGAATTGAGCGGTCTCCCTGGAAAACTAGCCGATTGTCAAATAGGAAAACAGGAGGGGACAGAATTGTTTATTGTAGAGGGAGATTCAGCCGGAGGTTCTGCAAAACAAGGACGAAACAGGTCAAATCAAGCAGTTTTACCCCTTAGAGGTAAAATATTAAACACTTATGTTGAAGATTTGACATTTAAAAAAAATGGTAATGGAAACGGATCGGATAAAAGAACGAAAGCTTTGTCAAAAATGATATCTTCAAACGAAATAGTAACATTAATCAACGCATTGGGCCTAGATCCTAAAGCAGAAGAAATAGACCTAAAAGACCTAAGATATGGCAAAATAATAATTATGACAGATGCTGATGTTGATGGTTCGCACATAAGAGCTTTATTATTAACTTTTTTTAATAACGAACCATTTAATAAATTAATTGAGAATGGCCATATATATTTAGCTCAACCACCGTTATTTAAAATCAACAAAGGTACAAAAGGTATTTATATTAAAGATGAAAAAGAACTGGAAGATTATATTTTAAAGAATAATAAAGAAATTAAGAGAATAAAAAAAGGATCAAAAGAATTTGCTAAATTTCTAGATATGGAAAAGTCCAAAATGAATATTCAAAGATTTAAAGGTTTGGGAGAAATGAATCCAGAGGAATTGTGGAATACTACTTTAGATCCAAAAACAAGAAATTTACTTCAAGTACAGTATTCTAAAGATCTTAGAAGGGATCAAAATTTAATACATACCCTTATGGGAAATGACGTTGCATTACGAAAGGATTTCATTGTTTCTAATGCAATTAATGTTCAGAATCTCGACATATAAAAATGAAGTTTTTTGAAACTTCAAAGCAATACTCTTTTAAAAAATCAACTTATGTAAATTTAAGATGGATCGGAATTATAGGTCAATTTGGAGCTGTAAACTTTGTATATTTAATTTTCAATTTTAAATTTGATTTTATTTTATCAAATTTAATAATTATGCTGGGAATACTTAGTAATTTTTATTTAATTTATATTTATAAAAAAACTCAACTAACCGACAGATCAGCATTTATTTTTTTGTTTATTGATATAATTCAACTGAGTGCTTTACTTTATTTGACTGGAGGTATTGTTAATCCATTTGCTATATTTCTTTTAATACCAAGTGTGTTTTCTTCCTCTAATTTAAGTTTTAAAACTAATACATTATTAGTAATTTTGACAGCAATTTTGGTCTTACTTTTAACTTTCTATTCTAAAGATTTACCCTTACCTTTAAGCGATCATTTTCATGTAAGCCCGTATTATTATTTTTCTATACCAATTGCGTTGTTAATTGCTTTGGTTTTTTTAAACTATTTTGCAATGACCTTCGGTTCACAATCACGATTGAGAAAAGATGCATTATCAAAAATGGAGGAGGTAATGGCAAAAGAACATGAATTATTATCTTTAGGTGGTCAAGCAGCAGCAGCAGCACATTCACTAGGCACTCCACTTTCAACAATTAAAATAATTATTCAAGATCTATCAAAACAATTAGAGAATAATAAAGAATTTAAAAAAGACTTTGAGTTATTAAATAGTCAGGTGGAAAGATGTAATGAAATTTTAAAAAGATTAAGTCTTAATCCAGTTGAGGAAGACGATTTTATAGATAAAGATATAACTATAAGAGAATACTTAACTGAGATAATTTCTTCTTTCAAAGAAATAAGTAAGAAAAATTTTATATTCAATTTTGATCAGGACTCTAACCCAAAAAAAATAACAAAATCCATTGAAATTGTATATGGATTAAGAAATTTTATAGGTAATGCTAATAAATTTTCAAAAGAAAAAATTTTCATAAATTTAAGAAGTGACAGTGAAATGACAGAAATAACAATAGAAGATGATGGAGAGGGCTATCCTAGAGATATTATATCTAAAATTGGTGAACCTTACTTAAAAACTAGCAATCCTGAAGACAAATCAAAAACAGGTTTAGGACTTGGCTTATTTATAGGAAAGACCTTGTTAGAAAAAAACTTTGCTTCATTAAATTTTAGAAATTCTAAAACTAGAAGTGGAGCAGAAGTTTTAATTCATTGGCAGAACTCAGACTTATTTAACATCTAATGAAAATTTTTTTTTGTTTCAAAAAGAGAACTTAATTGTGAAATCATTACATCTCCTAATTCATTAACGTCAGTAATCTTAATTGCTTTATCGTAATATCTAGAAACATCATGACCAATTCCTATTGCGAGAATTTCTATATCTGATTTATTTTCAATATATTTGACTATTTTTTTAAGATTTTTTTCAAGGAAATCACCAGAGTTTACAGAAAGAGTTGAGTCATCAACAGGAGCTCCATCAGAAATAACCATTAAAATTTTTCTCTCCTCTTTTCTTTTTTTTATTCTACTGTAAGCCCAAGATATCGCTTCCCCATCAATATTTTCTTTTAGTAGACCCTCTTTAAGCATTAGCCCTAAGTTATTTTTTGCTTGTCTCCAGTGAGTATCTGCACCTTTATAAATTATATGTCTTAAATCGTTTAATCTTCCAGGAGTTTTTGGTTTTGAACTTTTTGCCCATAATTCTCTTGACTGACCGCCTTTCCAGTTTTTAGTTGTAAAACCTAAAATTTCAACTTTAACTGAACACCTCTCTAGTGTTCTAGATAAAATATCAGCACAAATCGCAGCTATGGTAATTGGTCTTCCTCTCATCGATCCTGAATTATCTATTAACAGAGTAACGACAGTATCTTTGAAGTCTAAATCTTTTTCTTTTTTAAATGATAAGGAATTGTAGGGATCCATAATTATTCTTGGTAGTTTTGAACTATCAAGCAATCCTTCTTCTAAATCAAATTCCCATGCCCTATTTTGTTTTGCAAGCAATTGTCTTTGAAGTTTATTTGCTAGTTTTGTGATGACATCTTGAAAACCTATTAATTGTTGGTCTAAACTTGTTCTTAGTTTAGTTGCTTCATCTGCATTTTCTAGGTTTTCTGCTTTTACAATTTCATCAAACTGAGTGGTAAAGATTTTATAATTAAGATTGAGATTATCGAGGTTCTTTTTTAGAATTTGCTCTGAACTTTGTTCTTCTGATTCTATCTCTGATAGTTGCTCGTCTAAATTAAATTCATCAACATCATAATCTGCATCTATAGTAGCTTGTGTTTCTTTATCTTCATTTTCATCTTTGTTGTCCTCATTATCATTATTTTGATCATCGTTTGAAGGATTATCTTGCCCTTGATCTTGATTTTCCTCGTTAGTTTGATCTTCCTCACTTTGAAAAATATCCATTTCCTCTAAAATCTTAGAAAAACGAGAGCTATAAGTATTTTGATCTTCTAGATTGTCTAATAAAAATTCTTTGTGTTTTTCTATAGATTTCTCAAAATCTTTCTCCCAAAAATTAAGCATTTTTGAGGTTAATGGATTGAGTTTTACTTTATGAAAATTTTTAAGCATGTAAAGTTCAAATGCCTCAGAAACAGTAACATCTTCTTTGGTTTTCAATTGATCTCTACGTTTTTGAGTAATTATTTGAGAATAATTTTCATGAAAATTTTTTTCGATACCTTTTAACATTTGACCACCCAACGCCTCATATCTGATTTTTTCTGCAATGTTATAAAGGGATCTAGATGAGTTATTTCCTGGTAAATTTTTTTTATAAATAGCGTCATTTGAAAACTTTTTCTTTAAAGCAGAAGAGTCTGTTTCTGCTCTTAATCTTATAAAATCACTTGGACTATTTATGTTATCAATTTCTATAAAATTTGTATCTTGAGACCTATTTTTTTCAGACTGTTTTTTATTTAAATCAAAGTCGTCAGATATAGCTTTTGCCGTTGAAGTTAATGCAATCCTAAATTTTTCTTTTAAATTACTTTCTCTAGTACCCATTTAAATTTGAATATTTATAAGTGATTCAGGCAATTCTTCACCAAAACATCTTTGATAATATTCTGCGATAGTATTCTTTTCTATATCGTCACATTTATTTAGAAAGGTTACTCTAAAAGCGTAACCTATATCTTTAAAGATCTCTGAATTTTCTGCCCAGTGCATAACAGTTCTTGGACTCATAACTGTTGAAATATCACCCGCAATAAAACCCTTACGTGTTAAAGAGGCTACTTTAATCATGTTGGAAACAATTTCTTTGCCTTTTGAATTGTTTAAATTTTTATTTTTAGCCAAAACAATATCCATTTCTCTATCAAGACTAAGATAATTTAGTGTCGTGACTATATTCCATCTATCCATTTGACCTTGGTTTATTTGTTGAGTGCCGTGGTAAAGACCACTGGTATCTCCTAAGCCTACGGTATTTGATGTTGCAAATAATCTAAAAAATTTATTTTGCTTTATTACTTTATTTTTATCCAATAACGTAAAATTTCCTTCAGCTTCTAAAACTCTCTGAATCACAAACATAACATCAGGTCTTCCTGCATCATATTCATCAAATACTAGAGCGACTGGATTTTGGATAGACCAGGGTAAAATTCCCTCATTAAATTGAGTAACTTGCTTACCTTCTTTTAAAACAATTGCATCTTTTCCAATCAAATCTATTCGGCTAACATGGCTGTCTAGATTTACACGAATACATGGCCAGTTTAGTCTAGCAGCTATTTGTTCAATATGAGTAGATTTACCCGTACCATGATACCCTTGAACTAAAACTCTTTTGTTAAACGAAAATCCAGAAATTATTGCCAGAGTAGTATCTCTGTCAAATTTATAACTTTTATCAATTTCAGGAACATAATCATTCTTTTTTGAAAAGGCATCAACTTCCATTTCTGACTCAATTCCAAACGTTTGTTTTAAAGAAACTTTGATATCTGGTTTTATGTCAAGATTTGGTGTCAATTTTATCTCTATAAGTATTTTTAAGCTGAGTATAAGCTAAAGTAATTAATTTAAGTTTTTCCTCGTATTTTTTATTTCCAGAATTCATATCAGGGTGGAATTTTTTCACAAGTACTTTGAATTTATCTTGTATTTTCTTCCATTTTAGACCGACGGAAATACCAAGAATACCAAACGCTTTGATATCTTTGTGGTCAAATTTAAATTGACGCATATGATCATAGTCACCATTTATTTTATCTTTATCTAATTCATCTTTTAATGTTGTATTCCAGAGAACTTTAAAAAAATTATCTGAAGAGCTAAAGCTCTGAGTAGGCTTATGCCATATCATATCAGATTTCAAAAAATTCATTACTTGGTCATCATTCATTCCTGAAAAGTAATTCCAATTTTTATTAAATTCTTTGACATGCTCTAGACATAGCATTCTAAATTTTTTACTATTATCTTTTTCAACTGGTGCTTTATATTCACCAATTTCATTACAATTATTCCAGTCACAAATATTTTTCATGATATAATAAATTATACTTATGGATATAAATGACTTAATTGCAATTGTAAAAAAAAAATTACAAAATCAGATAAACATTGAAGACATTAAAATTGAGGATAAATCTTTTCTTCACAAAAACCATACTGGCAATCAAGAAGGTAAATCCCATTTGAAAATAAGTTTAATCTCTAGTGAACTTAAGACTATGAGTAAGATAGAAAGTAATAAGAAAATTTACAAAATTCTAGATAAGGAAATGAAAGAGTCTATTCACTCGATACAAATCTTAATTTTGTAAAAAAATTTTTAAAAATAAGCTTATTTTTTTTTTAGAATATTCTTTATTAATTATTGGGGTTCCAATTTTTTTAAGTAAAACCAAATTAATATTATTTGATCTGTTTTTCTTATCTTTTGTCATAAAACTTAAAATTTTGTTTACATCTTTTGGACTAAAAAATTTACTTACAGAAGATGGTAAATCAGAATTATTAATATGATCTAAAATAGAATAATACTCCCTTTTATTCATTAATTTTGCCTTCAGACTAAAATTGAGTGCAGTTTTCATTCCAAGTATTACTGCTTCTCCATGATTTAACTTTTTGCTAAATCCTAATGTTGCTTCATAAGCATGCGCAAAGGAATGACCAAAATTTAAAATTTTTCTTAAACCCTTTTCTTTTTCGTCTTTTTGAACTACAGTTTTTTTAATTTTACAACTTTCATGAATAGCTTTTTCAAGAAACGGAGAAGTGAGCTTTAAAATTTCGTTTTTATGGTTGTTTAAAAAATTATAAAATTTTTTATTTCCAATAATTGAATGTTTTAAAATCTCTCCATATCCACAAACTATCTCTCTCTTAGGCAATGTTTTTAAAAATTCAGTATCAGAAATAACAAGATTTGGCTGATAAAAACTCCCAACTAGATTTTTACCATACTTAGTATTTATACCAGTCTTACCACCAATTGATGAGTCAACTTGAGACAAAAGAGTAGTTGGTATATTTATAAACTTAAGTCCCCTCTTGAAAAGACTTGCAGCAAAACCACTTATATCTCCTGTAATTCCTCCTCCAATAGATATCAAACAGTCATCTCTGGAAAAATTTTTATTTAACAAAATTTCTAAAATCTTGTTAATACTATTCATATTTTTATTTAATTCATTAGCTTTAAAATAATGGATAAAACTCATTTTATTTTTTAAAGATTTCTTAATAAGTGAAACAAACTTTTTAGGAACATTACTATCTACAACTAAAAGACATCTGTTAAATTTAATTGAGTTAGATTTTGTAATTTGAAAAATATTCGCAGATACTTTTTTTCCAATATAGATAGGATATTTCTGTGTCTTTGTTTCTATATTTAATTTAATTTGACTCATAAATTTTAATTATTTTATTAACTACTTCATTTTTAGTTAAGTTATCACATTTAATTTCAAATAAAGCTTTTGCATAGACGTTAGAGCGTTTTTGAATTAATTCAATTATTTGATCATCCGATGAATTTATCGCAAGAGGTCTTTTTTTACTATTTTTTATTCTCCCTAACAAAATATTACTATTCCAGTTTAGCCAAAACGATTTATGATTTTTTAAAACTTCTCTTCTAATATTTTCATTCATGAAAGCTCCACCACCAAGAGAAATTACAGATGAGTGTAGTTTTAAATTTTTTAGTGTTACTTTCTCTTCAACTTTTCTAAAAAAATCTTCACCTTTATCCTCAAACATTTTGCTTATGGTTGTTCCTACTTTATTTTCAATCTCACTATCTATATCTATAAAATTTAATTTTAGTTTTTTTGCGACCAGCATGCCTATAGAACTCTTTCCAGATCCCATCATTCCTAAAAACACTAGATTTTCTTTTGATTTCATAAGTTTCTTTATTGAAAAAACACAAATATGTCTTAATTTGAAATTAACTAAAGTTATATGCAATTTACTAAAAACACAAGTTCAGGCAAAGCTAGTATTACAGGAATTGTAATTAAATTAACACTTGGATTGATTGTTGTTATAGGAATAGTATTTTTTATAAACTCATTAGACTTTCCTGCACCTAAAAAAGAAATAGAAAAAATAATTCCAAATGAAAATTTTAAAATTGTTAAATAAGAAATATTTTTCAATTTTAATATTTTATTTATTATTAGGGATAAATTCGTTCGCAGAAGATAAACCAGTTGATATCTGGAATTTAGAAAAAAAAGAAACAGATATTGTTGTAGAAACCAATATTTCTGACCAAAACCAAAACAATAGCAGTGGAAGCAGAATTTATGACATGCAATCAAACAAAAAAAATGATCCAATTAAACTAGACCAAGATGTTGCGTCGAAAGAAATCAAAATTGTAGGACTATATGATCCAGCTGAATATGGACTAAGTATGGATATGTGGTCAAATTCTGATGGGTCAAAGTTAAAAAGTCTTTTTGAAAACATAAACAAATATAATCTTTCACAAGATGCTTCTGAAATAATGAATATTTCCATGTTAACCAATGCTTACTATCCAAATCAAAATATTAGTGAGAAAGAGTTTTTGAAATATAAATCTGATTGGTTAATTAAAAATTCCAATCTAGAGTTAATTGAAGAATATTTGATAAAAAATCAGACTGTTAACTTACACCCAGATCTAACCAGGTTTTTAGTAGATACTTATTTATCTGACTCAAACATAAAAAAATCATGCGAAATTTTTTCTAATTTTACCATACCAATAGAAGATGAATATTTATCTAAGTTCAATTTATATTGTTTAATTAATTATGGTAAAAATGAAGAGGCTCAATTAATTTTAGATTTGAAAAAAGAACTTGGTTTTCAAGATGATTACTATGAAAATAAAATAAGTTATTTATTTGGATATGTAGAGGAAGCAGATAAAGCAATCTCTGAAAACTCTATTTTAGATTTTCACTTAGCACATAGAACTGATCCTGAATTTTCTTTTGAGCCAAATGTAGATACTCCAAAATTTATTTGGCAATATTTATCTGCATCCAATCTTCTTTTTAATATTCAAGATATAGAAATTACAGATATAGATAAAATTTCTACGATTGAAAAAGCAGTTCACGATAAAAATTATTCAGAAAAAGATTTATTTGAATTTTATAAAAAGTTTCAATTTAATATTAGTCAATTTTTAAATGCACAGGAAGCGTATAAATCCTTGCCACCTATAGAAGGGAGAGCACTTTTATACCAACGAACACTTTTAACAGAGGAGCCAAAATTAAAATTAGAGTTGATGAAAACTTTAAAAGATGTGTTTAATAAGGATGAAATTGGCAATGCTTTTGATGAAGAATTAAAACGTTTTCTAAATCGAATTCCAGAAGATGATGTACCTTCAAATTATACAACTTTTTATAACAACTATTCTAAAACTGAGAAAATAAGAGATAAGAAAATAAAATTTAATAATAAAGTTTTGCATCAATCTAAATTAGTGAATTATTTTAATGGGGACTACGCTAAATCACAGATCGAACAAGATCTTGAAAAATTTTTAAAGAAAATAAAAAAAGATAAAAAATATTTTCTATCCAAAAAAGATATTATTTTTTTAGAAGCATTGAAATCTGATGGAATTCAAATTTCAAAAAAATATGATAGCTTGTATGAGATTAATCAGTCAGAAATGCCTGCAGATATTCAGTTCATGATTGAAAATAATGAAATTGGCGCTGCACTGCTTAGAGTAATTGAAGTTATTGGTCCGGAAAAAATTGAAAATCTAGATGAGGACACTGTTTATTTTATTATCAATACACTCAATCAACTAAATGTTGATTTGATTAGAAATAAACTTTTGTTAAAAGTTCTTCCTTTAAAAGTATAAAATTTATAATAAGATAAATTAAAAATGGCTATAAGAACTATAATTACAGAACCTGATAAACTGCTGAGACAAGTTTCAAAACCAGTTACTAAAGTTGGAAAAGAAGAGCAGAAACTAATGACAGACATGTTGGAAACCATGTATGCTGCCAACGGGATCGGTCTTGCCGCAATACAAGTTGGAATACCAAAAAGAATTATAGTCATGGATATTTGCAAGGAAGAAAATAAAAAAGAGCCAAGATATTTTGTAAATCCTATAATCAAAAATAAAGACCCCTTAAAAGTAACTTATGAAGAAGGATGCCTTTCTGTTCCAAACCAATTTGCAGATGTAGATAGACCAAGTAAATGTGAAGTAGAGTATTTAGATTATAATGGACAAAAACAATTGCTAAAGGCTGAAGGTTTACTTGCTACATGTATTCAACATGAAATGGATCACCTAGAGGGCATATTATTTATCGATTATCTATCAAAATTAAAAAGATCGATGATAATTAAGAAATTATCGAAATTAAAATCAAGTACAGCCGAAGTTTAATTCATGGCTAAGAAAATAATTTTTATGGGTACACCCATGTTTGCTGTACCAATTTTAAAATCTCTTTATCAAAATGGATACCCTGTGACATGCGTTTATACTCAACCTCCACAAAAATCACATCGTGGACAAAAAATTAACAAATCTCCTATTCAAGGAATTTCCGAAACTTTAAATTTAGACTACAGGGCACCATCAACTTTAAAAGAAAATAAAGAAGAATACGAATTTTTTAAATCAGTAGATGCAGATCTAGCAATTGTTGTAGCCTATGGACAAATTATACCTAAAGAATTTTTAAGTTTAACAAAAAAAGGATTTATAAATATACATGCATCTATCCTACCCAATTGGAGAGGAGCGGCACCCATACAAAGAGCTATAATGAATTTAGATAAAGAAACTGGGGTCAGTATAATGAAAATAGAAGAAAAATTAGACACAGGTCCAGTTTGCAATACCTATAAGATCAATATGGAGAATAATTTTAATTCTACTGAAATTGCTGAAAAGTTATCTTTTATTGCTGCTGAAAAAATTTTAGATAATATTGATGATATACTTGAAGACAAAGCAACTTTTGTGGCTCAAGATCATTCTAAAGCAACTTATGCTCCAAAAATTCAAAAGAGTGAAGGTTTAATTGATTGGACGAGTAATGCAGAAAATATTATAGGGAAAATAAATGGTTTATATCCGGTCCCAGGCGCTTTTTTTATATCAAGTGGTGAGAGATATAAAATTTTAAAAGCAGAAATCAGCAATGGGATTGGAAATCCGGGACAGGTTCTTAATGATTATTTAGAAATTGCTTGTGGAGATAAGCAATCAATTAAAGTCACGGAGATACAAAGACAAGGAAAAAGGCCTCAAAATATTGGTGAATTTATGCTTGGTTCACGAATTAAAAAAGGCCATCAGATTTAAATGGCGAGATATCAAGTTCTTATTGAATATGTCGGAACAAGTTTTAGAGGCTGGCAGATACAAAAAAAAAGGCTCTACTATTCAAGGATTAATTCAACAACATTTAACAAAACTTTTAAAAGAAAAAATAATTTTAAATGGATCTGGCAGAACAGATGCAGGTGTACATGCTAATGCTCAGTCAGCTCACTTTGATTGTCAAAAAAAAATTTTAGATCTAACGAAATTTTTAAAATCAATTAATCATTTTCTTAACAATAAGGGTATAGCAATTACTCAAATAAAAAAAAGAAGTGAAAAATTTCATTCACGATTTTCTGCTAAACTAAGAATTTATAGATATGTAATTTTTAACCAAATAAGTGCCCCTGTAATTGAAAATGGGAGAGGTTGGCATGTAAGGAAAATATTAGATGTCAATTTAATGCAAAAAGGGGCAAAAAAATTATTAGGAACACATGACTATTCAACTTTTAGATCATCAAGTTGTCACGCTAAAAGTCCAATTAGAACAATTAAATCAATCAAAATAAAAGCATTAAAAAATAAAATTGAAATAGAATTTAAATCACAATCATTTTTACAACAACAAGTAAGATCGATGGTAGGTTGTCTAAAATATTTAGGTGAAAAGAAATGGGACTTAAAAACTTTTGACAAAGTATTTAAATCTAAAAAAAAGAGTATTGTGTGCTCCACCAGCACCACCTGAAGGGCTTTTTTTATATAGAATTATTTATTAATTTTTTTTTATTACTCATTGCAAATTTTTTATTAATTCTCCACCTAGACTCAGCTCTTACTATATAACCACAACAGTTTCTAGATTTGCATTTACATGGAAATTGTTTGTAATTTTCATCGTAACTAAATCCATAATCACAAGTAAATTCCTCATCTTTTTTAATGTCTCTTATTGCCTTAACCCAAATCTTTAGTCCTTTACCATCATAATCACAATTGTTATCACATGAATGATTGATTAAACCTGCGGTATTCCAAGAAAAATCTCCATCAAGATCGTATCTTTTATTTATAGTAAATAAATATATGGGTTTACCATTATCGTATTTATCAGATTCTTCTGTTTGTTTTTTTGTGATTAATTTTCCAACGTAATCAATTACTTTAGTTCCAGATTTTATATCTTTTGTTGCGTAAAGTCCTCTTCCTTTTTTATCTATAGTTGACTTTTTAATTCTGTACAATTTCATTTAGACTGTGTTTAGATAGTTATATTAAATTATCAATTAAATTCTATGAGAGCATCAACATGTCTTTTGGTGCTTTCTTGTAAAGCTTCAAGATCGTATCCACCCTCAAGTATTGATACAACATTTCCATTACAAAATGATTTTGAAATCTCTAATGTTCTTTTGGTAATTTTATAAAAATCCTCAGAACTAAGCTGCAGTTGGGCCAAAGGATCATCAATGTGTGCGTCAAAACCTGCAGAAAACAACAAGAATTCAGGCTTAAATTCTCTTACTTTATTTAAAACATTTTCGTAAGCGTTTAAATACTTTTCTGCAGATGTTCCAGCTTCAAGGGGGATATTTAATACGTTATTAAAATCACCTTTTTCTTTTTCAGAGCCAGATCCTGGATAGTAAGGGTATTGATGAGTAGAAATAAATAAAACTTTTTCGTTATCATAAAAAATGTCTTGAGTACCGTTTCCATGGTGAACATCAAAATCAATAATTGCGATTTTATTATATTTGTATTTTTCGATTAAGTAATTTGCACCAACAGCAACATTATTATAGATACAAAAACCCATTGCCTTCTCTTTTTCTGCATGGTGTCCAGGAGGTCTTACTGCACAAAATGCATTTTTAAACTCTTTTTTCTGTACACCATCAATTGCAGTTATAATTGAACCTACAGCATCCTTAGAAGCATCTTTGCTACCAGGAGAAACTACGGTGTCTCCATCAAGAAAATTATATCCTTTTTTTGGAAAAGATTTATCAACTTGATCTATATAATTTGTGGTATGAGTTTTAATCAAAATAGAATTCTCAAATTTATTTGGTTTTTTCCAAATTAGATTTTTATTGTCTAATTTTTTAAAATTATCAATTACAGCAGTAACTCTATCAATTTTTTCAGGATGTCCATCCCCGGTATTATGATTTTGATATGTATCTGATGTAATTAACCCTGTTTTCACTTAAAATAATTTTTCAATATATTTGAATAAATTAAGGTCAATTTTTTTAGATCTGACAATGAAACTGCCTCATCTACTTTATGCATTGTTTTACCAACTAACCCAAATTCTAAGCAAGGTGCAATTTTCCGTATAAACCTTGCATCTGAGGTTCCCCCTGTTGTTGAAAGTTTAGGTTTAATTTTTGTAATTTTCCTAATTACATCTTGTATCATAAAAGTTGTTTTATTTGGATTTGTTAAAAAAGCTTCTCCAGATACACTGTATTCAATTTTATATTTAGATTTATTTTTAGCGGATATTTTTTTAATAACTTTATTTATCTTCTTCTTAAGTGAGGAAGAGGAATGTTTATTATTAAATCTTATATTAAATGTAGCTGTTGCAATCCCTGGAATTACGTTATCAGCAGTGTTATTAATATTTATTTTCGTTATTTCCAAGTTGGTTGGTTGAAAATCTTTAGTTCCTTGATCAAATTTGATATCTTTTATTAATTTAAGTATTTGTACAAGTGCTGTTGAAGGATTATTTGCTCGATGAGGATAAGCTACGTGACCTTGCACTCCAGTAATAGTTAGTCTACCGTTCATACTTCCTCTTCGCCCAATTTTAATCATTTCCCCTAATTTACTTGGATTAGTTGGTTCACCTACTAAACAAAAATCAATTTTCTCTTTTCTTTTTTTTAAATACTCCACAACCTTTTTTGTCCCATTAATAGCAGCACCCTCTTCGTCCCCAGTAATCAAAAGACTAATTGAGCCACTAAAATTAGAGTTATTTTCAATAAAATTACTTATTGCTGAAACGAAAGCTGCTATAGAGCTTTTCATATCATTTGCACCTCTTCCAATTAAATGTCCTTTTTTAATTGAGGGTTTAAATGGATTAACTGTCCAGTCTTTTAGATTTCCAGCAGGCACCACATCTAAATGACCAGCATAACAAAAGTTAGGACTTTTATTACCAAGCCTTGCATAAAGATTTTTTACTGGTTTGCTGTTATTTTCACTAAACTCAATTATTTTAGTTTTAAAACCAAGTTGTTTTAGTTTTTTTTTTAAAAAACTCATTATTCCTGCATCAACAGGAGTTACCGATGGAAACCTAATTAGCTCTTTAGCTAATTGAAGTTCGTTGATTTTTTGCATTTTTATTCTCTCAAAAGATCGTTTACTGATGTTTTTGATCTAGTTTTTTCATCAACCTGTTTAATAATTACTGCACAATAAAGTGATGGTGCTGCTGGATTATTCTTATCAGGTAAAGAACCAGGTACAACAACTGAATAAGGTGGAATTTTTCCATAAGTAATTTCACCAGTTTTTCTATCAACTATTTTTGTTGATTGACCGATATACATTCCCATACTTAATACAGATCCTTCTCCAACTATTACTCCTTCAACAACCTCTGACATAGCACCGAGGAAAACATTGTCTTCAATTATTGTGGGTAATGCTTGAGCAGGCTCTAGTACACCTCCCACACCTGAACCAGCTGAAATATGACAATTTTTTCCAATTTGACTACAACTTCCAGCTCTTGCAAAAGTATCAATCATAGTACCTTCATCTATGTATGCACCAATATTAACATAGCATGGCATCAATACTGCATTTTTGCCAACGTAAGATCCTTTTCTTACTGGTGAATTTGGTACCATTCTAAAACCAGCATTTTCATGATCTTCTTTACTCCATCCTGCTGTTTTTCCTTTTAAAAGATGAGCTTTGTCATACCAACTACTATATGGACCATTTAAATTTTCCATTGGGTACATTCTAAAACTTAACATGATTGCTTTTTTTAGATATTGATGAGTTGTCCATTCACCATTAATTTTTTCAGCAACTCTGACTTTACCGCTATCTAAATCATCAATAATTTGGTTTACAGTAATCTTTAAATTTTCATCTGAACTTGGGGTTATTTGATCTCTTTTTTCCCATGCTTCATTAATAATATTTTCTATGCTCATAATTTTTATGTGTTTTTTAATAACCTTATTTCTTTTAAAAATAAAGAAAGATTTTCAATCTTATAATCGATGTATTCTTTATCTGACTCTTTTTTACCCCAGTATTCGTCATTGATTAACCATGCAGTTGTTGTCCCTCTTTCTTTTCCAATAGATAAATTTTTTGCAATATCCTCAATATAGAGTGTTTCTTTTGGATCTATTTTGAATTTTTCTAACATTAGATCAAAAGCTTTTGCTGCGGGTTTAGGATTATATTTGGCATCTACTATGTCAAAAACATTCTCAAATTGATCATCAATTCCAAGTGATATGGTTATGTTTTTAACATGTTCTTTGCTTCCATTAGTAAAAACAAATTTTCTTAAATTTGTGCTTTCAAGCTCTTTTCTTAAAGCTTTATCTTTCTCTAAGAAAGATAAATCAATATCATGGACATAATCTAAAAATTCTTTTGGTGGGATATTATGATGTATCATTAAACCATTAAGACTGGTGTCATACTTATGAAAATAAGTTCTCTGCAACTCTTTAGCCACTTTTAAATCTAAATTTAATTTTTTAGATATATATTCAGTCATTTTTTTACTTACCTGACCGAAAACTGCTTCTAGATCTTGATATAAAACTCCATCACAATCAAAAAGTATATTTTTAATATTCCTTAATTTCATCATCTTCTAATTAACGTACCTGCACCTTTATCAGAGAATATTTCCCATAAACATGAATGTTTTTTTGTGCCATTAATTATACCAACTGCAGTTACTCCATTATTTACAGCGTCTAAACACGCATTAATTTTAGGTATCATGCCTTCAGTTATAGTCTCATTTTTAATCATTTCTAAAATTTCTGAGGAAGATATTTCCTCTATAAGTTTTTTTTGTTTATCAAGAACACCATCAACATTTGTCATTAGTAATAACCTTCTAGCTTTTAAAGATTTAGCTATAGCCATAGCAGCTGTATCACCATTTATATTATGTGTTTGTTTATTTTTGTCTAAGCCCAGCGGTGAAACAATTGGAACTTTATTTTGTTTAATAATATTTAATATTGTGTTGTTATTAACTGCAGTCGGTATACCAACAAAGCCAAGCTCTTTCGCTTCAGGTATTACCTCTAATATATTATTATTTTTTGTGTGAATAGAAACACCTTCCGAGCCTTTTTTATTTAAGCTCTGAACAATATCATCGTTAAAATCAATTAAAACAGACTCTACAATATTGATTATATTTTTATCAGTAACTCTTAAACCTCTAATAAATTTTGATTGAATATTAGATTTTTCCAATTCTCTTTTGATTCTTGGCCCACCACCATGAACAACTATTGTAGAAAGTCCCAACTTATTTAAAATATTTAGATCTGTTATAAAGTTATTAAATACATTTCTATCAATTAATACATTTCCACCATATTTAATTACAATTAAATCATTTTTATATTTTTCAATATACTTATTAACTTCACCTAAAGGTGGACCATCTTTAGGTAGTATATTTTTAAGATCCATACGTTGAGAACTATTAAAATTATTAGGTTGCCGTTTTAACTGTTGTACGCTTCATGATGAAGACTTGTTGTGCCATAGTTAAAATATTATTAACTGTCCAGTAAATTACTAATCCTGCAGGGAATGGAGCTAATATTATTGTTAAGAAAAGTGGAAAGAACATGAATATTTTTGCCTGCATTGGATCTGTGGGTGCTGGATTGAGTTTCATCTGTACCCACATGCTGATACCCATAGCTATTGGCCACGCCCCAATAACTAAAAAAGAAGGAACGTCATAAGGTAATAAACCAAATAGGTTAAATAATGAAGTTGGATCCCTTTCTGATAAATCTTGTATCCAACCATAAAATGGCATATGTCTCATTTCGATCGTTACAAATAATACTTTATATAAAGCAAAAAAAACTGGGATTTGAACTAGAATTGGTAAACACCCTGACATAGGGTTAACTTTTTCCTTTTTATATAGTGCCATCATTGCTTGCTGCAATTTCATCTTATCATCTTTATGAAGTTCTTTAAGTCTTGTCATTTCCGGAGTTAAGGCCTTCATTTTAGCCATACTTCTGAATGAGAAATTTGCCAAAGGAAAAAATGCCAACCTTATACAAATAGTAATTGCTATGATTGCTAAACCGTAATTACCAAGCAGTTTAAAGAAGTAGTCTATTCCAAAAAATAATGGTTTGGTTATAAAATATAAAAAACCCCAATCTATTGTTAGATCAAATTTATCTATTTTTAGTGACTCTGCATATCCATCAATAACATCTACTCTTTTGGCGGCTACTATAATCTGCATTTTATCTTCAATTGAAGAATTACTATTTAATTCAAGTGGATCTGTACCTACAAAGTTTGCTCTAAATTTATTTTTATAATCGAATGTAGTTTTAAACTCTTTTCCTTTTGGAGGAATTAATGAAGTAATCCAATACTTATCCCCAATACCAAGCCATCCTTTTTGAGCAGTTCTTGTGAATTTTTTTTCTTCAATGTCATCATAATCTTCCTCAATAAGCTCATCATCAAGTGTTGCCACTAAACCCTCATGAAGTATATAAAAATTCGTTATCTCAGGTGCCTCATTTCTAATAATTTGGCCGTATGAATAAAAATCATATTTATTATTTGTGGAATTAATTATGCGTTGTTTGACTGTAAACAAGAACTTATCATCAATAGATATTTCTTTTTCGAAGATTAATCCTTGATCATTAGCCCACGTTAATTTTATCGGAGATTGTTCAGTAAGTATACTATTACCTGATACTGACCAAATAGAATTTGAATTAGGTATTTCGATATTTTTGTCATTTGTGATAAAACCACTCTCTATTAGGTATCCTTCTTTAGAATTTCTTGGCGCTAATAGGTTTACTTTTTCATTACCATTTAAAACCACATTATATTCTTTAAAGGTTAAATCATCTATTGCAGCTCCCTTCAAAGATATTGAGCCAATTATACTTTGGTTCTCAAACTGAATTCTTTCACTTTCGCCTAATGCCTGCTCTCTCGAAATTTCTGTAACATTTTCCTTTTGATCTAGACTTGGTGCATCAGAATTTTGCTCAGTTTTACTTTTTTCAGCTAAATTTTCTTGAGTTATCGGTGGAGGTGCAAAAAATAAAGTGTAAAGAATAATTACCGCTGCTGATAAAGATATAGCTGCTATTATGTTTCTTGTTTCCATTATTTTTTATTTATTTCTTTTTTAATTGGATCAAATCCTTCACCACCGCCTAAAAATTTAATTGGATGACACGACAGAATTCTTTTAATACTCATGAAAAGTCCTTTAACAAAACCAAATTCTTTTAAAGCATCAATACTGTATTCAGAACATGTAGGTAAATATCGACAAGAATGCCCAAATAAAGGACTAATTAAATATTTGTAGCATTTAATAACTTTAATTAAAATTTTAGTAAATATATTCATTATTTAATTTTTTCTAAGTCCTGAAATAGAGTTTGTTTTATATTTTTGTATTCATTATTTAGCATAGAAGACTTGGCTATAACAAGAAATGAATAGTTAAGGTTTATTGATATTTTCTTAACTGCATCATTCATTATATTTCTTAATCTTCTTTTAATTTTATTTCTTTTAACTGCATTTCCAATTTTTTTCTTTGTAACAAAGCTTATATTTAGTTTTGTATTATCCATGTTTATTAGCTTTCCAAAAAAAATTGTTACATATTTGTTAGATACTTTTCTTTGATTTAAAAGATTTTTAAATTCTTCGTTTTTTGAAAGAGCAACAATTTTGCTTTTCATTTATCTAAACAGAAACTGTTAGTGACTTTCTTCCTCTAGCTCGTCTTCTCGCTAAAAGTTTTTTACCACCTTTTGTTTTCATTTTTGATCTAAAACCATGCTTTCTGGCTCTTTTTACATTTGAGGGCTGGTAAGTTCTTTTCATAATAAGCGATAAATTTTTATTAAATTTCGCTCTTTATAGTAATTAAATATATAAATAGCAAATAGAACATTTTATAAATAGCTTTGTTATTAATGGAAAAATCAAACAAATTGAAATTATTTATTGGTTTAGTTTATTTGATACTTATTTGTTTATTTTTATATTTTTTCTTTTCTAAATTTAGCCTTCAAGAACTTACCTCATATGACTTTATTAGAAATAACCGCTCATATTTTTTTGAATTAAAAAATTCCAACTCAATTCTAATTTTTTTTATTTTTTTACTTTTAACAATTTTATGGGTATTCCCATTTTTAGGCTTTGGTTCTCCTGTAGCGTTGATGGGTGGTTTTATTTTTGGAAAATGGATAGGCACCATTGTTGTTGTACTTGGCCTAAGTATTGGTGCAACTTTCTTATATATTTTTGGAAATTTTTTTTTAAAAGAATTTATTAAAGAAAAGTTTTTAAAAAAGTATCAAAACTTAGAAACAAAATTTAAAAAGTCTGAGTTTGTTTATTTACTTATGTATCGTTTTATAGGAGGCATACCATGGCAGATCAGCTGTTTATTACCAACTCTTTTTAATGTTAAGGCAAGTAATTTCTTCTTTGCCACACTAATAGGTATTATTCCACAAATTTTTTTAGCAGTTTCTATAGGAAGTGGGTTTGAAAAAATAATTGATCAAAACTCTGAAGTTCCTGGAATTACTGAAATTATTTTTTCACCAGATATATATGTACCGCTCATAGCTTTTTTTAGCTTAATACTAATAACTATTTTTTTAAGGAAAATATTTTACAAAAACTAATGGTGCTCCCACCCTGTACTGACCAGGGAACTAGTCATTACCAATGACTTGTTATGCCATTTAACTACAGGAGCAAAGAAACAATTTATATTTTGTGGATAATAATGCATTTTTTTCAAATTATTGCCTTAATTTTTTAGCCAATATGATTTATATCTACTTAAGGAAATGTTATGGGAATTCACTATGATTATAAGTCGACCAAAGGAAATAAGCTTATGGAAAAGCAAGCTAAAAGAGAAAAAAAGCTTGCTGAAAAAAAAGCTAAACGTTTAGCTAAAGAAGGCCCAAAACAAGAGGAAACTAAAATAAAACCTTTAGATCCAAATAAACCGATATCCTTGGACTTCCTGACAAATCCAAATAAAGAATGAATTCTAAAGATAAAAATGAACGTTTAAGTCTAGCCTTAAGAAAAAATTTAAAAAAAAGAAAGATTTTTCAAAAAAAAACTAAAAAAAAAAAATAAATAATGTCAGTTCTCTCAGATAAATGGATTAGAAAAATGTCCAAAGAACATGACATGATTTCACCATTTGAAGAGAAGCAGATTAGAGGCAAGAGTATCTCATACGGACTTTCCTCTTTTGGTTATGATGCAAGAGTATCAGAGGAGTTTAAAATTTTTACCAATGTTAATTCAGATATTGTTGATCCTAAAAATTTTAAACCTACAAATTTTGTAACCAAAAACGTTTCTGAATGTATCATTCCACCAAATTCATTCGTTCTAGCTAGAACTCTAGAAAAGTTTAAAATTCCGGATGATGTATTGGTTATTTGTTTAGGTAAATCAACATATGCAAGATGTGGAATTATTGTAAACGTAACTCCATTAGAGCCTGGCTGGGAAGGATATGTTACTCTCGAATTTTCAAACACAACACCATTACCTGCTAAAATTTATGCAAACGAAGGTGTGGCACAATTTATTTTCTTAAAAGGAAATGAAAAACCAGATGTGACTTATGCAGATCGAGATGGAAAGTATATGGGACAAACTGGAGTAACATTACCTAAAGTTTAAATATGCAAAAACTAGAAGTCTTTGGAGCAAAGAAGCTCAAAGGACAAATAAATATTTCAGGTTCAAAAAACGCATCACTGCCAATTTTGGCGGCAACTTTGCTTTCGAAAAATCAAATAACTTTGAGGAATTTACCAAAAGTAAAAGATATTGAGACAATGATGAATTTATTAGATTCCTTAGGATCTAATATTAAAAAAGTAAAAAATAAAACAATTATTAACAACTCATATCAAACAAAAACATTCGCATCTTACAATTTAGTAAAAACTATGAGAGCAGGAATTTTAGTTCTTGGTCCTTTATTAGCAAAATTTGGTATTGCAAAAGTATCCTTGCCCGGCGGTTGTGCGATAGGAACAAGACCTGTAAACATACATTTGGACGCCTTATCAAAACTAGGAGTTAAATATAAAATTATCCAAGGTTACGTTTATGCAACTGCGCCAAAAGGATTGATAGGAAATAAAATACGATTTTCAAAAATATCTGTTGGTGCTACTGAAAATTTGATTATTGCTGCAAGCTTTGCAAAAGGATCTACTTATTTAAGCAACATAGCAATTGAGTCAGAAATTAAAGATTTAATTAATTTCTTAAAAAGTATGGGATGCAATATTAAATGGACTGGTAAGCGTTCAGTAAAAATTGAGGGTGTGTCTGAGGTTAAAGACATTACCTACCCAGTAATGTTTGACAGAATAGAAGCTGGTACATATTTAATTGCTGCAGCAGTAACAGAAGGAAACCTCAAAATCAAAAATATTGTTCCAAAAATTATACAAACAGAAATTAATATTTTAAAAAAAATAGGTGCAAAAATTAATATTAAAAAAAATGAGATTCATATAGTGGGCAATAAAAAAATCAAAAGTATTAATATAAAAACTGCCCCATACCCTGGCTTTCCAACTGATTTACAAGCTCAAATGATGGTATTGTTGTGTAAAGCAAATAAGCAATCTGTAATTAAAGAGGACATTTTTGAAAACAGATTTATGCATGTTGCTGAATTGAACCGTATGGGAGCTCAAATATTAATCAAAGGAAATAAAGCAATCGTTCAAGGAAACACAAATTTCGCACCAGCGGAGTTGATGGCTACGGATTTAAGAGCATCAGTTTCATTAGTGCTAGCTGCACTCACTGCTAAAGGAAAATCAGTTATTAACAGAATTTATCATTTGGATAGAGGATATGAAAATATAGAAAAAAAATTAAAAAGGGTTGGTGCAAAAATACGCCGAGTAAATTAATGGAAAAAAAATATTTAGCAAAAATTATTGCAAACGATCAGGAGGGTTTACAAATGATTTCTGCATGCAGTTCTGGGGCAAAGGTAAAGGTTCTTGATATAAAATATCTTCCATCAAACAAAGTATTTTTGCTCTCAATAGAGAGAACAAAAGTTGAAACTGGCCAAGATAATAAAAAAATCAATAGTATTTGTAGGTTTGATTTCGTTGATAAAGTAAAATCTAAAAATATAGATCAGTCAAATCAGGAATTGGTTTTAGAATTAATTGGAATTGATTATTTGAAAAATAATACTGATTATGAAATAAGCTTAATTTTCAGTAACAATGCACACATTGCTTTGACTACAGAGACAATTGAAGTAAGACTAGAAGATCAAAATGAAATTAAAGATTAATGAAAATACTTGATAGCACTAATAAGAATTTTAATAATTCTTTAAAAAAATTACTTTTACAGCGAAAAAAAAAGGTTCAATCTAGCTCTATCTCAGTGACCAGTATTGTTAAAGACGTGAAAAAAAATGGTGATAAAGCTTTATTGAAATATGAAAAAAGGTTTAATCAAAACGCAACTATTGTTCCTACGTCAAATCAAATTAATAATTCAATAAAATCTTTAAATCAAAAAGTAAAAAAAGCAATTGATATTGCTTATGATAGAATTTACAAATTTCATTCTCTTCAAAAATTCAAAAATATTTCTTTTATAGATAAGTTTAAAAATAAACTTGAATATAAATATATACCAATAGATTCAGTTGCAATATATGTCCCTGGTTCTTCAGCATCTTATCCATCAAGTGTTTTAATGAATGCTGTTCCAGCAATTGTTGCTGGTGTTAAAAGATTAATAATGATTAACCCTGGTTTTAAAGGAAAGCAAAATCCAGCAGTTTTGTACGCAGCAAGAAAATGTAAAATAAAAGAAATTTATTCTATTGGTGGTCCTTCTGCAGTTGCTGCTGCTGCGTATGGAACAAAAAAAATTAAAAAGGTTGATAAAATTGTTGGTCCTGGAAACGCTTACGTGGCTGCAGCAAAAAAAGAGGTTTTCGGAGATGTGGGCATAGAAGGTATGACAGCTGGTCCCTCTGAAGTAACTATTGTTTGTGATAAATATTCAAATCCTGAATGGGTTGCGAGTGATCTAATTGGTCAAGCAGAACACGATAATCTTGCTCAATGTATTTTAATTTCAAAAGATAAAAAATTATTAGAAAAAGTAAAAATTGAGTTAATCAAACAATTAAAAAAAATTCCTAGAGTATCTGTAGCTAGAAAGAGTTTAAATAATAATGGAATTTTGATGTATGTAAATTCGGACAAAAAAATTATTGAGATTGTAAATAAAGTTGCACCAGAGCATTTAGAGTTAAATATTCAAAATTATAAATCTTATGTTTCTAAAATTAGAAATGCTGGATCTATATGTTTAGGAAAATATGCTGTAATGGCAATGACAGATTATAATGTTGGTTCTAATCATGTTCTCCCAACAAATGGATCCGCAAAATACTCGAGTGGAATTAGTGTGAATGAATTTTATAAAAGAATTTCTTACATAAACCTATCAAAAAAGGGTATTGAAAGTCTTGGACCATCAGTTATAACACTTGCAAATTATGAAGGGCTAGTTGGACATGCTCAATCAGTAATAAAAAGAATTAGGAGAAAATAAATTTGTCAAAACAAGACTTACTGGAATTTAAAGGTAAAGTAATTGATCTACTTCCAAATGCTATGTTTAGAGTTAAGTTAGAAAATGGATATACCGTTACAGCTCATACAGCAGGTAAGTTAAGAAAAAACAGAATTAGAGTTCTTCAAGGTGATAATGTGACTGTAGAAATGACACCTTATGACCTAACAAAAGGCAGAATAATCTTTAGAGGTTAAAATCCTGCCTCGGTAGCTCAGGAGTAGAGCAGAGCCCTGAAAAGGCTTGTGTCGGAGGTGCGAATCCTTCCCGAGGCACCACCATTTACTTTTCGTCTTGAAATAATTAAAAAAAAAATTAACTTATTTACTATAATAAATAATAAAAGGACTAAGTAATAAGATGAGTACACTAACTGGTAAAATTAAATGGTATAATGGAAAAAAAGGATATGGCTTTATTGAAAGAGACGATAAGGAAAAAGACGCCTTTGTTCATGCCTCTGCTGTAAAAGATGCTGGAATGAGATATCTTAATGAGGGTGATAAACTTGAATTTACATTAGAAGACGGTCCTAAAGGTCCTTCTGCAGTTAATTTAAAGAAAGTAGACTAATTTCTTTTTAGTATTTTAAGGACGTTTTATCTAATTATACTAGATACACGTCCTTACTAAATTAGATCTTGCGTTATAGTAGTTTTTGTCTAAAAGACTGATCATGATTATAAATAT
>CABZKL010000007.1 GCA_902526405.1 uncultured Pelagibacteraceae bacterium | reverse complement strand
ATCAAAAGATAAAGCTATTTTAACAAACTTTGGATTACAAATACCATTGTTTGTAATTGGAATTTATAAAATTATTTTCTAATGAAAAATATCTTGTTCGTTTGTACAGGCAACTCAGCTAGAAGCATAATAGCGGAATGCATAATAAATAACGAATATAATGATAAATATAAAGCTTACAGTGCAGGTAGCAAACCTTCAGGTAAAATAAATGAAGATGTCAAAAAATTCTTAGAAAAAAACAAAAATTATGATCTTAATAATTATAAATCAGAGAATTTTGAAATTTATATAAATAATAAAATTAAAATGGATCATGTGATTACAGTTTGTAATAACGCAAATAATGAAATTTGTCCTATTTGGCCTAAGGAAAATCAAATCATACACTGGGATATTGAAGATCCAGTAACAAAACTAAATGATGCTAGTGAGGATAAAAAATTTGAGATAATTACTTATACTTTTAATAATATTGATAAAAGAATTAAAAATTGGATTCTAAATGAAAAATACTAACAAAATATTTTTAGGTGAATTTATTGGAAGTAGCTTTTTAGTAATGGTTATTGTCGGGTCTGGAATAATGGCTGAAAATCTCACAAATGATAATGCTTTGAGATTAACGGCTAATACACTCGCAACTGGTGCTGGCCTATTTGTCTTAATAACTGCTTTTGCAAATATTTCAGGTGCACATTTCAATCCTTTTGTGAGTTTAGCGATGTTTTTAAGAAAAAAAATCAATGGAAAACTTCTCATCATATATATTCCTGCCCAAATACTTGGTTGTTTGCTAGGTGTTATGTTGGCTAATGTTTTTTTTGAACACGATATTCTTGAGTTATCGACAAAAAATAGAGATGGTTTTCATATTTTCTTATCTGAAATAATTGCTACTTTTGGTTTAATTTTTATTATTTTTGCTACTCAAAAAGATGGCAAAATAACAATAGCTGCTAGTGTTGCAACATATATTATGGCTGGTTATTGGTTTACATCATCAACATCTTTTGCAAATCCAGCTGTTGCAATAGCTAGAACTTTTACTGATTCTTTTACAGGAATTAATTATTTGAATACGCCTACATATATTTTAGCTGAATTTTTGGGAGCCCTTATAGCTGTATATTTTATTAAGAAATTAATTAAATAAATACAACTTTATTGAGAAATAAAAAATATTTAAAAGTAGACATCAATATTTAATAGTTTATTAGTTGACGAATCCACCCCTTGATTCTCAAATTAGTTTATTCTTTTATAGAATTTTTTTTACTCTCACATTACATAGATCTTAAGTCATGAAACGATAGGAACCGAAAACAATAATATAAAGGAGATAAAAAATGGAAATGACTTTAGTTTACACGGTTATAGGGTTTGCCCTTGCCGGGTATAGCGTAATCGCTAACGACTCAATTCAAACACTTGGTACATTTATAGCTTCAAAGAAGAAGTGGTTTAAATGGTATACACTTGCAGGATCTGCATCAGCTGTAATGATTTTTGCGTTAGCATGGGGATGGTATTCATATGATGGTGATATTTCTTATGGAAGATTAACTAGAATACCTTATCAAGAAATTCAGTGGTATCATGCAGTAGCGCCTGCAATATTGCTATTATTAACAAGAATTGGAATACCGGTATCTACTACTTTCTTAGTTCTTTCAGCATTTGCTTCAACAGTTGTGCTTGAAAAAATGCTATTAAAAAGTGTAGTTGGATATGGTTTAGCGGCAATGGTCGCTTATATTGCTTGGATAGTAGTATCAAAATTTATCAATGAAAAATTAGATGAAGTTGATGAAAAATATATTGGCTTTTGGAGAAATGCTGTTTGGATTTCTTCAGGTTGGTTATGGTGGGTTTGGTTATCTCACGATGTAGCTAATATTGCAGTATATCTACCTAGACAGTTAGATTTAACATTACTTTTGATTGTAATGGCTTACTTCACTGCATTATTATTTTATATTTTCTACATTCAAGGTGGGCCAATTCAGAAAGTTGTTTTGGAGAAGACTGGAACAAGATATGCAAGATCAGCTACAATTATTAACGTAATTTATGCTGGTGTCTTATTCTACTTTAAAGAACTTAATGATTTGCCTATGTCAACTACATGGGTTTTCGTTGGTTTATTGTGCGGTAGAGAACTTGCGATTTCAACAATGAACAAAGAATATAAATTTAAGTATGTCTTCCCATTAATTGGTAAAGACTTTCTTAAAATGATCTTTGGATTAAGTGTTTCAGTTGGAATTGTTTTAGCAATCCACTACATAATTATTCCAAATAGTTGGTTTTAAATATATTTTGTGGTCGTGTTATTTATTTAACACGGCCATAAACGTCCTGGTATCGAACAATATCTGTTTCTTTTAATATAGATCCTACTTGAGCTTCAATAATTTTCACCGGTTTTTTGTAGGGATTTTCTATTCTATGGATTGAACCTAATGGAATAAAAATAGTTTCATCAGGTTTCATTGTAAAATATTTCTTATTTAAAGTAATTTTAGGTTTACCATGAGTAACTACCCAGTGTTCAGCTCTGTGATGATGTTTTTGAAGACTTAATATGCCTTTGGGTTTTACATATAATTCTTTTATTACGAATTCCTTACCATTAAATAGATTTACATAACTACCCCAAGGTCTATGGAATACATTTTTCTTTTTAAAGTATTGTCTTTTATTTCTTCCATACATTTTACAAATTTCTTTCCAAGATCCTAAATCAGACCAAGGAATATCTAATTTGATCGCATTTATATCTTTAGTTTTTTCTAATATTGCATAGTCAAAAGACTTAGCTGTTGCTTTGGTAAATGCTTGTTTGTTTAAATAATACACATTACTTTTATATTTTGCTTTTGTTACAGCTTTATTACAATTTCGGTAAATATTTGGCTGGTATTTCTTGAAATTATTAATAATTGAATCTTTTCTCAAATAAAACATTCCAGAATTCCAGTAACCTTTTTTACTAATTATTTGTTTAGCTTTAGCCTCTTTTGGTTTTTCAACAAATCTAGAGACTTTATTATTTTTTGTTAAAAAATATCCAAATTCACTTGATGGTGAGGTTGGTTTAATTCCAAATATGAAAATATTTTGGTCAGTTAATTTTGTCTTATTTTTGTTAATGGCTTTATTAAAAACGCTCATCTTTTCAATCAAATGGTCTGATGTAAAAAACATTAACGATTGATTATTAGGAATATCTTTTATTAAAGCAGTGCTTAAAATAGCAGGAGCTGTATTTCTTTTTGCAGGTTCTAAAACAATTTTATATTTTTTAATCTTATTTTTTTTAAGATGTTTTTTTACCTCTTTTAAATATTTCTTATTAGTGCTGATAATTGGTGCATCATAAATTGATGCTCTTGTTCTCTCTAATGTTTTTCCAATTAATGTCCAATTACCAAAATCAATAAACTGTTTTGCTTGATGATTTTTAGAATTTGGCCAAAGTCGAGTTCCAGCACCTCCACATAAAATAACTGGACGAATTTTCATTAAATCTCTGAATAATCCTTAACTTCTTTTTTCTTACCTGGGTGTGTTGGTGCGCCTAAAAATGCTGGACCAACGGTTTGTGCATATTTCCATAAAGTACCAGATCCAAAATCAGATTTTCTAGCTCTCCATTTTCTTTTTCTAGAAGCTAATTCTTTTTTAGAAAGTCTGACATTGATAGTTCCTTTTTTGGCGTCGATATCAATGATATCTCCATTACGTAAAAGGCCTATAGGACCTCCTAAGGCAGCCTCAGGGCCTACATGACCCACACAGAAGCCTCTGGTAGCTCCAGAGAACCTTCCATCAGTTATAAGGGCTACTTTCTCCCCTTTGCCTTGTCCATAAATTGCACCTGTTGTAGATAACATCTCTCTCATACCAGGACCACCAACCGGTCCTTCGTATCTAATTATAATTACATCACCATCATTATACTTTTTGCTTTGAACTGCTTTCATTGCACTTTCTTCATTATCAAAACATTTTGCTTTTCCAGTAAATTGTAATTTTGCTAATCCAGCAACTTTTACTATCGCTCCATCTGGTGCTAAGTTACCTTTTAAACCAACTACACCTCCTGTAGGTGATAATGGATCTTTATAAGATCTCATAACTTTTTGTTTAGGATTAAATTTAATATTTTTTAAATTTTCTTTCATTGTTTTTCCAGTAACGGTCATACAATCACCATGAATGTATCCACCTTCGTATAAAGTTTTTAATAACATTGGTACACCACCTGCTAACCACATATCTTTTGCAACATATTTTCCACCTGGTTTTAAATCAGCAAGATATGGAGTTCTTTTAAAAATTTTAGCAACATCCATTAAATCAAATTTAATTCCTGCTTCATTTGCAATCGCTGGTAAATGTAATCCTGCATTAGTAGAGCCCCCTGTTGCAGCAACTATTGTTGCAGCGTTTTCTAATGCTTTTCTGGTTACAATATCTCTTGGCTTAATTTGTTTTTTTAAAAGTTGCATAACCATTTTACCACTTTCTTTTGCAAACTTATCTCTTTCTTCGTATGGAGCTGGAGTTCCAGCTGAGTATGGTAATGCTAATCCAATAGCCTCAGATACACATGCCATAGTATTTGCAGTAAATTGACCCCCACAAGCACCTGCACTAGGACAAGCAACTAATTCTAATTTTCTAAGTTCTGCTGCTGACATTTTACCCGATGAATGTTTTCCAACTGCTTCAAATACATCAACAACTGTTACATCTTTACCTTTATATTTTCCTGGAAGAATTGAACCTCCATAAATAAATACACTTGGAACATTTAATCTGACCATCGACATCATTAATCCTGGTAAAGATTTATCACATCCTGCAATACCCACTAATGCATCATAACAATGTCCTCTGACTGTTAACTCTGCTGAGTCTGCAATTACTTCCCTTGAAATTAAAGAAGATTTCATCCCTTCGTGACCCATTGCAATTCCATCAGTAACAGTAATGGTACAAAATTCTCTTGGAGTTCCTCCATTTGATCTGACACCTTTTTTAACAGATTGAGCCTGTCTCATTAGTGCTATGTTGCAAGGAGCTGCCTCATTCCATGTTGAAACCACGCCAATAAAGGGTTTAGCAACATCTTTCTCAGTTTCACCCATAGCATAATAAAATGATCGATGTGGAGCTCTATCTGCTCCTAATGATGTGTGTCTACTTGGAAGTTTCTTCTTGTTAAATTTTGCCATTATATACCCTTTATTGTTATTGATATCTTATCAACATCATTCTTTAAATTATTATAATTAGTTTTTTCTTGTTCAACAATCTCTTTTGGTGCCCTATCTACAAAACTTTTATTTTCTAGTCTTTGAGATATCTTATGCATCTCTTGTTCTAATCGTTCTTGTTTGCTAGTTAAATTTTCTTTTATTAACTTTAAATCAACATCTTTATCAAAATAGATCTTAAATAAATCACCTGATACAACCATTGTCGCAGCCGGTTTATCTAAATCATCACTAAGGATATTGTTTATTCGACCTAATTTTTTAAGAATTATTTCATTTGAACTAATAAATTGCTTTTGATCTTTGTTAATATTGTTAATTGAGATGTCTATAAATGAACCAGGGCTTACATTTAGCTCATTTTTAAAAGATCTAAGCTCAGATATTATATTAATTATATTTTCTACCTGA
Source organism: uncultured Pelagibacteraceae bacterium (assembly GCA_902526405.1). GTDB lineage: Bacteria > Pseudomonadota > Alphaproteobacteria > Pelagibacterales > Pelagibacteraceae > Pelagibacter. Next base: position 40,953 of record CABZKL010000007.1, on the reverse strand, counting down.
TCTGTGTGTGAGTCCTTAGTAGATTTTGCAGATATCCAATTTTTAAACATTAAAAAGTCATTACCCTTATTATCAAATTTATTTTTTAGCCAAATTTCTTCAGTAACAAAGGGAATAAATGGATGTAATAAAACTAGTATTTGCTTGAATACGTAAGCTGAAACTCTTCTTATCTCTTCTTTAGCAGTTTCATCTTCTGAAAAAAGAATTGTTTTAGAAAGCTCTAAGTACCAATCACAATAAGAATGCCATGTAAATTGATAAGCATTTTTTGCAGCCTCATCAAATCTATAATCTTCTAAGTTTTTAACTATTTTATTGGTAGTTTCTGCTAACTCAGAATATATCCATTTATTAATATTAACTTTTAATTCTGGAATTTGATCTGTATTTTTAAAATCACATTCATTGGTAATTAAAAAATTATTAGCATTCCATAGTTTATTTAAAAAGTTTCTATAACCTTTAACTCTATCTTCAGAAAGTTTAACATCGGTCCCTGGTGAAGCCATTGATAGAAGCGTAAATCTTAAAGCATCTGCACTATATTTTTCAATTAGATCTAAGGGATCAATAACATTTCCTTTTGATTTAGACATTTTTTGTCCTTTTTCATCTCTAACTAAAGCGTGAACATAAATATCTTTAAAAGGTTCTTTGTTTAAAAATTCAGTTCCAAACATAATCATTCTTGCAACCCAAAAGAAAATAATATCAAAGCCTGTTACTAAAACCGATGTTGGATAAAACTTCTCAACAAATTTTTTATCATCGGGCCATCCAAGTGTTGCAAAAGGCCAAAGACCAGAAGAAAACCATGTATCTAGAACATCAGGATCTCTATTTAATTCTACATCTTTACCATAATGTTTATTAGCTAATTGTTTTGCTTCATCTTCATTGTTTGCAACAAAAATTTTATAGTCAGGACCATACCAAGCAGGTATTTGATGTCCCCACCAAAGTTGTCTTGAAATACACCATGGCTCAATATTATTCATCCACTGAAAATAAGTTTTTGACCAATTCTCAGGAAAGAAATTTGTTTTCTTTGAATTTACAACTTCTTTAGCTTTAACTGATAATTTACCTGCATCAGCAAACCATTGTTCTGTTAAAAAAGGTTCAATGATGGAATTAGACCTATCTCCGTAAGGAACTTTATTTTTAATATTCTCTTCTTTTACAAAAAATTCTTTTTCTTTAAGCTCTTTTAAAATTTGTTTTCTTGCTTCAGAGCGATCAAGACCTACGTAATGTTTTGGAGCGTTTTCATTTATTTTTCCTGTTTCAGTAAAAATATTTATAATTTCAAGATTATTCCTTTGACCTACATCATAATCATTAAAGTCATGTGCTGGAGTTATTTTTAAAGCACCTGTTCCTTGTTCAGGATCTGCGTAATCATCTTCTATAATTTTTATTTTTCTTCCAACAACTGGGATTGTAACAGTTTTGCCAACATAAGATTTAAAACGATCATCTTTTGGATTAACAGCTATAGCAGTGTCACCCAACATTGTTTCAGGTCTTGTGGTTGCAATTGTTATAAATTGATCCGTTCCATCAATTGGATATTTGATATAATAAATTTTTGAATTTACTTCTCTTTGATCAACTTCTAAATCTGAAATAGCTGTTTTTAAAACAGTATCCCAATTTACTAATTTTTTATCCTTATAAATTAAACCTTTATTATATAGATCAACAAAAACCTTAATTACTGATTTTGATAAATTTTCATCCATCGTGAAGGCATTTCTGGACCAATCACAGGAACAACCAAGTTTCTTTAATTGATTAATAATAATGTCACCGTACTGGTCTTTCCACTCCCATACTTTTTCAATGAATTTTTCTCTACCAATTTCATTTTTATCAATTTTTTCTGCACTAAGTTTTTTCTCAACTAAGGCCTGCGTAGCAATTCCTGCATGATCAGTTCCTGGTTGCCATAAGGTCTCATAATTATTCATTCGATGATAACGAACTAATAAATCTTGAATAGAATTATTCAGAGCATGTCCCATATGAAGACTGCCAGTTACATTAGGGGGTGGAATTACAATAGAAAATTTTTTAGAATTTTCTTTAGGTTTAAAAAGACCATTTTTTTCCCAATAAGAATAAATTCTATCTTCAACATCAGAATGTATATATTTATCGTTACTCATGGATTTTAAAGTTTATAATTTAATAATCCAAATTAACAATAATCAATTTCAATCGTTATTTAATAGACTAATGAAAAATATTTAATATAAAAAGGCATCTGTAGCTATAAGTCAAAAAATAAGATGGCAACGTGGCGGAATGGTTACGCAGAGGATTGCAAATCCTTTTATCCCGGTTCGATTCCGGGCGTTGCCTCCAAAATAGATCTTGTTTTAGTTATAAAAAAAAGTAAGTTGCTTTTTTACATTCCTCGGTAGCTCAGTTGGTAGAGCAGTTGACTGTTAATCAATTGGTCGCAGGTTCGAGTCCTGCCCGAGGAGCCAAAAAAGTTTCAGATTAAAAAAATATAATAGAAAATTATAAAATTTATTTACGGGTCTTAACTAAATTTTATTTTAGCCAGTCTTTGTAATTCCAACTGATGAAATCTGTAAAGATTTATTAAATTTTAATTTTTGATCAGCTGTTAACTCAGAATATAATTTTGTTAAAAAATTATAATTCACATTCATATGACCTTCTTGAGATTTTTCTAAATTAATTAAATATTCTGAAAAATCTTCAAAAAAATAATTTATTGGAACCTTTAAATAATTTGATAATTGTAATAACCTAATTGAGCTTACTCCGTTAGTACCTTTTTCGTATTTTTGAATTTGTTGAAATGTTACGTTAATTGCTTTGGCCACTTTAGTCTGTGTCAAACCTAAAGCTAATCTTCTTAGCTTAAGCTTGTTGCCTAAGTGTTTGTTGAAATTATCTTCCATTAAGACCCCTCTTAATTAAATTTTAAAGCCTCATTCAACAGAATATTTATATGCCCTGCAACAGAAAAATTTTTATATTTTACTGTAATTTTATAAGATTTTAAAAGCTGTCAAGCATAAGTTGCTAATAAAAACATATATTAAGCTTGATTTATTAGATGAAAGATTATTCTAGTATTTATGTGTTTATAAAATTTGACTTAAAAATAGCTTAGTTCTCTCATTTTTAGGATTAGCAAAAAACTCCTTGGTATTGGCTTTTTCTACTATCTATCCTTCATCCATAAATATCATACTATCTGCCACTTCCTTAGCAAATCCCATTTCATGTGTAACAACAATCATTGTCATACCTTGATTTGCTAAATTTACCATAACATCTAGAACCTCTTTAATCATTTCAGGGTCTAGTGCTGATGTTGGCTCGTCAAATAACATAATTTTTGGCTCCATGCACAAAGCTCTTGCAATTGCAACACGTTGTTGTTGACCACCAGATAGTTGACCTGGAAATTTTTGAGCTTGGTCTAATATTTGCACTCTTTCTAAATGTTTTAATGCTAATTCTTCAGCGTCTTTCTTAGGTAATTTTTTAACCCAAATAGGTGCGAGAGTGCAGTTGTCTAAAATTGATAAATGTGGAAATAAATTAAATTGTTGAAAAACCATACCAACTTCAGCTCTTACTTGTTCAATATTTTTAGTATCTTCTGAAATTTCAGTACCATCAATAATGATGTTACCTTCTTGATGCTCTTCTAATCGGTTTATACATCTAATTAAAGTGGACTTTCCAGATCCAGATGGTCCACAAACTACAATTTTCTCTTTTGGCATTACCTCTAGATTAATTCCACTTAGAACTTGAAAATCACCAAACCACTTATTTACATCTTTGATTTGTATAATTGCTTCAGACATTGCTACCTATCAGTTTTATATTTGAGCTCCAAATTATAGCTATATTTACTCATAGCATAACAAATAATCCAGAAAATTATCGCTGCAAAAACATAGCCCTCCATTGCATAACCTAACCATTTTGGATTTGTTTTAGCCATTTGTAACATTCCAGCAAGTTCTGCTAAACCTACTACAAAGATTAAGGGAGTGTCTTTAACTAATGCTAAAAATGTATTTGCCATTCCTGGTATAACTAATTTCAGTGCTTGTGGTAATATTACAAAGATGTGCATTTTCCAATAACCCATACCTAAAGACTTTGCTGCATCGTATTGACCTCTTGGAAGAGCTTGTAGACCACCTCTGATAACTTCTGCAACATAAGCTGCCTCAAATAAAGAAATAGCAATAATCACCCTTACAAGTTTATCCATGAAAAAATCTTCAGGCAAAAACATTGGAAACATTACAGATGACATAAATAAAACTGTAATTAAAGGCACACCTCTCCAAAATTCTATAAAACCAACCGATACATATTTTACTATTGGTAACTCAGTTCGTCTTCCTAAAGCAAGAGCCATTCCCAAAGGAAAGCAAAAAATTAAACTAAAAAAAGAAACAATAAAAGTTAAAGATAAACCACCCCAAGCGCCTGTTTCAACCCATTCTAAACCAAATTCGCCACCAGATATTAAATAATAAATTAATATAAAGGCAATGATTGGATATATTACGACGTAATATAATGTTAAAAGATTTCTATACTTTTGTGGAGTAACAAAACCAACAAAGGCCAAAACGACTAAAAAAATAAATGCTAAGTTTACTCTCCAAATATGTTCGTTTGGATACATCCCATACATAAACCTTTTGAACCAAACTTTTATATAAGTCCAACAAGCACCTGATCCTGTACATGCATCTTTTGAATCACCTGAAATATTTGCATCTAAAATCATCCAACTCATTACAGGAGGTATTGCTTTAATAATTAAAAAAATGATTAGTAAAGTTAAAGCAGCATTAAAATTATTTGTATTAATATTTTTATTTAACCTATCAAGGTTTTTTATTCCTGAAAATTCAATCCTCATTAAATGAAAACCAAACATTCCTAATAAAAAAGGTAAAACTATACTTATGATTGATGGTAAAAAAGATGTAATGTTAAACTTTAAAAATGAATTAAGAAATACATCTAAAATAGAAATTCCAACCAAAAAAGATCCTAAATACAAATTGCTTTGTAAATTGTCTTTTGAGGGTCTTAATAAATTTAATGTACTCATTATTTTTCTACGATAGCAATTTTAGCGTTATACCAATTCATAAAAAATGAAATTGATAAACTTAAAGTTAAATATGTAAGCATTGTGATTGAAACAATTTCAATTGCTTTTCCAGTTTGCATCAATGCTGTACCTGCAAAAACTAAAACTAAATCAGGATATGCTATTGCAGCAGCTAAGGAAGAATTTTTTGTTAAATTCAAATACTGATTTGTTGTTGGGGGAATTATTATTCTCAGTGCTTGAGGCATAATAATTAAATTTAAAACTTGTTTTCTATTTAAACCGATAGATGATGCAGCTTCTCTTTGTCCTTTTCCAACACCCTGAATACCCGCTCTTACACATTCAGCAACAAATGTTGCGGTATAAAGTGATAAAGCTATCACTAATGACAATAATTCTGGGGGTATACTTAAACCACCCTCAAACTTAAATGAGGTTTTTGCTAATTGTTTAAGCTCTGGTGTTTCATAGCCCACATTAACACCGCCAAATAAAAACGTTAAAAGCGGTAATACAAATAGAATCACTATTGAGATGTTTAGTACTGGTAAATGCTTACCAACATTTTCTCTGAGTTTTTTAGCTTGAATTCTTACAAATACAATCGCAATTATTGCAGCAATAACTGAATAAATAAAAATATCTAAATTTTCCCAAATCAAAGATGGTGTATAAAAACCTTTTATTGTTAAGTATGAAGCACCAAAAATAGCTTCTGCATCTTGAGGTAATGGTAATGCTCTAAGAGCAGCATAATACCAAAAGAAAATTTGTAAAAGAAGTGGAATGTTTCTAAAAAATTCAACATACCAGGCAGCTGTAGTTCTAATTAAATAATTGGGAGAAAGTCTCGCTATACCAACTATAACCCCAAGTATTGTGCATAAGATTATTCCTAAAATAGATACCAATAAAGTATTTAAAAGACCCACTAAGTATGCTCTTGCATAACTATCTGAGCCACTATACTCAATTAATGAAAATTGAACATCAAACGATGACTCTTGGGATAAAAATCCATATCCAAAATCTATACCTCTGTTTTCCATGTTTAATTGGGCATTCATGGTAAAAAAACCAAAGATTATAATAACAACGAGCAATGTTATTGCTTGAGGAAGAATTTTTTTAAGCTTCATTAGGAGGAATATATTTAATATTAAAAAAAGGGCTAGATAAATCTAGCCCTTTTTACATTGTTTTAATTTACTATTATCTTGCAGGTGGTACGTAAAGAATTCCACCTTTAGTCCATAACTCATTTGGACCTCTGTCTGGTAGGATTCCAGTGTCAGCTATATTTCTTTTATAACTTTCACCATAATTACCAACTTGTGTGATAATTCTGTAGTTCCAATCATTATCAAGACCGAATGCAGCACCCATTTCACCTTCAGCACCAACTAATCTTTTGATTGCTGGGTTATCTGAAGTTTTCATCATGTCAGCATTACCGGAAGTAATTCCATACTCCTCGGCTTCGATCATAGTATTTAAAGACCATCTTACGATATCTTCCCATACTGAATCACCTTGCCTAACAACAGGGCCTAATGGCTCTTTTGAAATAGTTTCAGGTAATACGATATGCTCATCTGGATTAGACATCTTAGTTCTTTGTGCAGCTAAACCTGATTTGTCAGTAGTGTAAGTATCACATCTACCAGCATCATAAGCAGCTACGACCTCGTCAGCTTTTTCAAAAGCTACTGGCTCATAAGAAATTCCTCTAGAATTAAAGAAGTCTCTCATGTTTAACTCAGTTGTCGTACCAATGTTTGTACAAGCTGAGATACCATTTTTAAATTGGTCTGTTGAAGTAATACCAGAACTTTTTCTAACCATGAAACCTTGACCATCGTAGAAATTTACTCCAACGAAAGTAAGTCCAATATCAGCATCTCTAGAAAGAGTCCAAGTTGTGTTTCTTGATAAGATATCAATCTCACCAGAAGTTAAAGCTGTAAACCTCTCTTTAGCACTTAGTGGTGTAAACTTAACTTTGCTTGCATCACCTAGTACTGCAGCAGCAACTGCTCTACATACATCAACGTCTATTCCAGTCCAATTTCCTGCAGCGTCAGCATTAGAAAATCCTGGAAGACCTTGAGATACTCCACATCTTACAAAACCCTTTTTTTGAGTGTTTTTAAGTGTCTTAGATTTTTTAGCAGCCATAGTTTCTGTCGTAAAAGTAAACAACACAGCAACCATTGCTACTAAAGAAGTTAATTGTTTTAAGTATTTAAACATTATTCTTCCTTTTGTTTTTATTTGTTAACAAATGATTCAAAATTACTTTTGAATATTCATAATTTAAGCATGTTAAATATTCTCCATCAAGATAAATTTCTGGATAAATATGACCTAAAATGAACAAGATGGCGCGCCCTGGAGGATTCGAACCTCCGACCCTCGGTTTAGAAAACCGATGCTCTATCCAGCTGAGCTAAGGGCGCACAATTATTATGCTACATTTATAATACTAAATTAATATTTAAAAAGAAATTTTTTAGCAATCAGTAATAAAGATAACAATTCAACCCTACCTATAATCATAAAAAAAATAAGCAAATGTTTGGTTAAAAAATGCAAGTTTTGAAAGTCAAAATTACTAATTCCGTAAGTAGAAGAATTTACAGTATTCATTAAAGTTAAAACAGCTAATTTAAATGAATTCTCAAACTCAATATTACTTAATGATAATAAAACTGTTAATGAGAAAAGCGAAATAACAAATATCAAAACTGTTAGGAAATATTTATTAATATCAGATACGTCAAAATTAATTTTAGAGAAAATAAGCTTATTCATAAATACTTTATTTGGTTTACTAAAAGAGAGAATTTGATTTATCGAATATTTAGAAAGAGAATAAATTTTTAAAAACCTTAATCCTGAACTTGTTGAAAAAAAAGAACCTCCAACTATTACTAATATTAAATAGATTAAGTTTAAATTTTTTTGTTCTACCTCAAGAGATATGCCAATATTTGAAATACTACTAACTAAATTTAAAAAGTTGAACGAAAAATTTTTATCATAACTAAAAAAAATAAAAAAAATACTTACTAAAATTAAAAAATACAAAAATAAATGAGTATCTTCATAAAAAAAATTAAGATTTTTTTTTCTTAAAAAAATCAGGTTATAAATAAAAAAGATACTAAAAAAAGGTATCAACATTAAAAGAGAGAAAACTACTACTTGAGTATTAGTCAATAATATTATTGAAAGTTCATTATCAGGTAAAAAACCTCCAGAGGAAATTACAGTCATTGCTAAATTAAGAGAGCTAAATGTTCTGATACCAAATATATTTAAAACTATAAAAATAAATAATGTTAAACTTGAATATAAAAGAAAAATTTTAATAGTTTGCTTTAAAATCTCAGAGCTATTGAAAGATAAAAAATTTGTTAGAGATTTTTTTAAACTTTCATCATAAATATCAATTAGAAAAATTATTGAAAATAAGAAATATAATCCTCCAATCCATTGTATTGATGATCTCCATAATATTAAGCCTTGATCTATATTTTTGATATTATCAAATATACTAAATCCAGTTGAAGTAAACCCTGATACAGTCTCAAAAATAGCATTTAAAAAAGTTAAATTATAAATACTCAAATAAAACGGAATACATAAAACCAATGGTAATAATATATAACCTAGTAGAACTGTTAAAATTTTGTCAAAAATTGATGGTTTTTTTAAACTTGATTTTAGGAAGTAAAAAAAAATTCCTATTAAAAGTGAAATTATTAAGCTTACGTAATAAGTATTAAGATTAAGGTATAAATTAAAATAATGAGAATAAATTATGTTAAAAAAAGAAAATATTGAAATGAGTATAAAAAAAAAGCTTAAATATTTTACTCTGAATAATAACATTTAATTAGATTGAGCTAATTCTAAAAATATTTTCCACTACTGAAATAGAGTCTTTCTTAGCTAAAAATACAACTTTATCATCTTTTAGAAAAACAAAGTCTGACCTTGGAATAATTATTTTATCTCCTCTAAGAACTGCACCTATTCTAACTTCATCGGGTAAATTTGAATTCTTTAATTCTTTATTAATTAACTCAGAAGTCTCGATAATTTCTGCTTCAATTACTTCATATTCACCATTCATAATTGTGTACGCTGTCTCTATGGTACCTTTGTGAACATGTTTTAATATACTGGAGACAGTATTCATTCGGGGATCTATTAAATCATCAATTTTAAGAGAGTCTTGTAATAAGGAATAATTGGGTTTATTTACCAAAGCCATAGTCCTTTTATCCTCAATTTCTTTTTCGTCTTTAGCAAATTTTTCAACAAGCACACTGACCATTAAGTTATCTTCGTCATCATTTGTTAAAGCAAGGACAGTTTCGGCTTCCTCTAAATTTGCTTCAGCTAACACTTCTTCATCTAAACCATTACCATTAATTACTATTGTATTATTTAATTCTGATGCAAGGAATTCAGCGCGTTCTTTGTCATTTTCAACAATTTTAACTCTTACAGCATCTAATGTTTCTTCAATATTTTTTGCAAGATTAAAACCAATATTACCACCACCAACAATAAGAATTTTTTTAGATACTTTTTCTGTATGACCAAATGCTTCTAAAGTTTCTGAAGTTTGCGAGGCATTAATAATAACATAAACTTTATCATTTTTTCTGATGTTATCTTCTTTTTTTGGGATTAAAAACTTATCATCTCTAATAATTCCAATTACATTTGCATCTAGATCAGGGTATTTTTTTGTTAAATCTTTAAGTTGAATATTAATTAGGCTGCAACTATCATTAATAAGAATTTCTAACAACCTAATTTTGTTGTCTGCAAAAGGAACACTGTCTAAGGCTCCTGGAGCCTCTAATTTTCTTTGGATTGATTTTGCAATTTCAAGTTCTGGTGAAATAATTACATCAATTGGTAAATCTTCTTTATTATAAACAGTTGTAAATTTAGGATTTAAATAATCTTGTGATCTTATTCTTGCAATTTTTTTTGGAATATTAAATATTGAAAATGCAATTTGACATATCAACATATTAATTTCATCATTTCTTGTAACTGCAATTATCATATCTGTTTCTGCTGCATTAGCTTTTTCAAGAATAGTTGGATAAGTCGCTTTACCAACGATGGCCTTTACATCCAAAGCGTCATCAATTTTTTGTATATCTTCACTAGATGTATCAATTACAGTTATAGAATGACCTTGTTCGCTTAATTGTTTGGCAATTGTGAACCCTACTCTCCCAGCACCACAAATAATTATGTTCATTAATTAAATTCTTTAATTCCTAAGCCTTTAAGCTTTCTGTGTAAAGCGCTTCGCTCCATTCCAACAAAGCTTGCTGTTTTCGAAATATTTCCATTAAATTTTTTTAATTGAATAGTTAAATACTCTTTTTCAAACTTTTCTCTAGCCTCTTTTAATGGCACAGATAGGCTATTTTCAGCAATTTGATCGTCAAAGTTATTATTTTTTAAAGACTCTTTAATAATATTTGAAATTTTATCTTTTGTATCTGGTTGTAATATCGCTATTCTTTCAATTAAATTTCTAAGTTCTCTTACATTACCATGCCAATTATGATTTAAAATATAAATATTATTCTCATCTATATTTAATTCTTTAATATTATAATTCTCAGATATTTTTTTAGAAAAATAATTTATTAAAAGTGGAATATCAGAAATTCTTTGATTTAAAGGCTCTACATTTATTTCAAAAACATTTATTCTATGAAAAAGATCCTCTCTAAAGTTACCTATCTCAATTTCCTTTTTAAGATCTTTACTTGAAGAACAAATTAATCTTACATCAACACTTACATCACTACTTCCATTGATACGTTTAAATTTCTGGTCAATTAAAACTCTAAGTATTTTTGACTGAATATCTAAAGGAATTTCTGAAACTTGATCAATTAAAAGTGTGCCGCCGTTAGCTTTTTCTAAAGCTCCATATGAAATAGATCCATTTTCTTTTTCTTCACCAAATAACTCAAGTTCATATTTATTTGAGTCTAATAATGCACCATTTAATATTATAAAAGAATTTTTACTTCTTTTAGAATTTTTATGAATTTTTCTAGCAATCAACTCCTTACCCGATCCAGAAGGACCGTTTATAAATACTCTACTTTCAGTGATAGAAATTTTTTTGATCTGGTCTTTGATATTAGTTAAATTTTTGCTATTTCCTATTATTTCATAAGATGAAAAAAGCTTGCTTTCATATTCTTTATTCTCTTTTTTAAGATTATAATTTTCAACAGCTCTTTTAACAAAATTTAGTAATCTTTCACGATCAAATGGTTTTTCAATAAATTCAAAAGCACCATTGTGTAAAGATTTAACCGCCATTTCAATATTAGCATGACCCGAAATTATAATTACAGGAACATCTTTATTTTTTGACTTAATATGGGAAAGAAGCTCTATGCCATCATTATCTCCTTTATCTAACTTAACATCTAGAATAGCAACATCTGGTAATTTTTTATCAATCTCAGATAGTGCTTGGTTGTAATTAGCGGCTAGTCTAGTTTTATAACCTGCATCCAAAATAAGTTCATTTATGATATTTCTTATATCTGCATTATCATCTACAATTAATATTTCACTACTCATATTATTTTACAAAATTTATTTTAATCTCAGCTCCATCATTTCTTGGAATAAATTCAATTTTACCATTATGATCGTTTATAATTTTATTTACTATTGATAATCCTAAACCAGTACCATTTTTTTTTGTGGTAAAGTAAGGGTTTAAAATATCCTTGATATTTCCAGAAAATTTTTCAAATCCAATTCCATTATCCACAATAACCAGATTTATGTGACCATCATTCTCTGTAAGTTCAATAGTGATTTTTTTACTGAAATTACTTACATTTTCCACTTTTTGATGAATACTTTCAATTGAGTTTTTAATTAAATTTAAAAAAACTCTGCTTATTTGCTCTTTATCACTATTTAAGATTATTTTTTCTGAATTACAGGATAAATCTATTTCAATAGATCCATCTAATTCTTTTAGTAACTTAATATTCTCTTTAATTAAATTGACAAGATTATTTTCTCTTAATGTAGGTTTAGGCATCCTTGCAAAATCAGAAAATTCATTAACTAAATTACCAATTTGTTTAATTTGGTTGTTAATTATTTTTAAATTATATTTAAAATTTTCAGAATCTTTGTCTTTTAGTAAATTAGAATATTTTTCTCTTAATCTATCAATTGTTAATTGTATCGGTGTAAGTGGATTTCTAATTTCATGAGCTAGTTTTCTTGCCAAACTACCCCAAGCTTCATGCCTTTCGTTAATAATCAATTTTTCCTGTTGAGTTTTAAGTCGATCAATCATTAGATTAAAATTTTTATTTAATATCTCCAAATCTTTATCTGTTTTTACCTCAGGGACTTTTGCATCAAAATTTCCATCTCCTATTGAGGTCGAGGCATAAATTAAATTATTTATAGATCTAAAAAATCTTGATGAGAATCTAATAGCTATTGATATGGATACAAACAATAAAACACTTACGACAATAATATAAATAATTGCGAAAGATATTTTTATTCCAGTACTTTTTTCTTCTACTGTGTAATAAAAATTAATTGCTTCTTGAGATTCAGTTAAATATTTTGAAATCTCTTTATCTAGATATTTTATAACATAAAGAAATCTGTCATCAAAGTTTTGAAGTCTCATAATTGCTGCAGAAATATTTTCAGGAGCATTAATTATTTTTAAAGGTCTGTCATCTTCCAAAACTAGATTAAGAGCCTTATCTACTGGAGGAACAAAAAACTGACTATTATTAATTGATGTAAATAATAATTTTTTATTGACATCAATTATATGAATTTCATCTACTTCTCTTATTATTTTTTGAGTATTTAAAAAACGTTTATATTCATCAACATTATCGTTTAAAAATTTTTTACTTTTATTAGTGTCAAAAGCAATCAATACAATATCAGATTGAATTTTGTTTCTTATTTCTTCAACATAGCTTTTTGCTAACTCATAAGAATTATTAACTACTGTAGTTACCTTTTTGTCAAAGTACTTTTCAAGCGCAAAGGAAAAAAGGAATAATGAAAAAATTGAGATTAGAACTGATGGTATTAAAGTAAATAAAGCAAAATATGTAATATATTTTTTATTCGACCTTAAACCATCTTTATCGATATCGTTTTTAATTGCCTTTTGAATCTCTGAAAAAATAAATAAAAAAAGTGAAATTAATAAAATAATATTAAGTATTAATAAATACTGCAAATTTTGATCATTTAATTCAATAAAGCCTTTATCTATAAAAGTTAAAAAGGTTAAAAAACCTATCGATAATGTGATAATAAATAATATTATTAAGTATATGTTTTTTTTAATAAATTCTGACATTTGAGTAAAAAATCACCACTATAAATGAATAACTATTTTATAATACTAGCATCTGGACAAAGCAAAAGATTTAATTCGAGTAAAGCTAAACAATATATTATCTATAAAAATAAGCCTCTTTTTGAACACTCGATTGAAAAAGCTTTAGCATCTAAATTATTTAAAAAAATAATCTTAGTTGTAAACAACAAAAAACAAATCAAAAAAAAATATTCTAAAAATGTAGTGATTATTAAAGGAGGTAAGGAAAGATCAGACTCATCTTTAATTGGACTCAAATATATAAAAAAATTTAAACCAACAAACGTGTTGATCCACGATGCAGCAAGACCAAATTTTTCACTACAGCTTTTAAAAAATTTGGTTAAACTACTTAGGAAAAATAAGGCCGTAATCCCCACTATAAATATAAAAGACTCTATTAAATATAAAGTAAAAAAACAGTTATTTAATTTAAATCGTGATCATTCTTTTTCAACTCAGACACCACAAGCTTTCAGATTTAATGATCTTTATAATTTATCAATAAAGCAAAAAGCTAAAATTCAGGATGAAGCAACGTTATTTATTGAAAATGATTTAAAGGTAAAATTCATAGAAGGTGATAATTCTAACAATAAGATTACTTATAAAGAGGATATCAAAACTGATAAAATATTTTTTGGAATAGGTTTTGATATTCATCGACTAATTAAAGGTAAAAAACTTTACTTAGGTGGTTTAAAAATTCCATACCATTCGGGGTTAAAGGGACATTCAGATGGAGATGTTATTATTCATTCAGTTATCGATGCTTTATTAGGAGCAATGAGAAAAAAAGATATAGGAACACTATTTCCAGATAATAAAAAAAAATTTAAGAATATTAGATCTCATAAAATGTTAAAGGTAATAGTTGATATGATGGGCAAAAGTGAATTTTTTATAAATAATCTTGATATAAATTTAATATGTGAACAACCTAAAGTCTCAAAATTCAGGGATAAAATTATTAAATCTTTATCTAAATTATTAAACATTGATAACTCATTAATAAATCTAAAGGGCAAAACTGTTGAAAAATTAGGATTAATAGGAAAGGAAAAAGCAATAGCTTGTGAGGTAATTTGCTCAATTTCCCAATGAAAAAAATTAACGTTTTAATATCTACTTTCTTTGGATACGGATATCTAACTAAGATGCCTGGCACTGTAGCATCTTTAGTAACAACAGTTTTTATTTATATTGCATATGAATATCTTGGATACACTGATTTAAAATTTTCAATTATCTTTTTTTTTATTGTATTTTTTTATTCATTTTATGCAGTTAAAGATATTGAAAGCGAATTTGTAAATAAAGATCCTAGGCAAATAGTAATTGATGAAGTTTTAGGACAGTCCATGCCATTAATTCTAATTCTATATTTAAATCAAACTAATCAGTTATCTATTCAAATAGAGATTTACTATGTTATTTCTTTCATTATTTTTAGATTTTTTGACATAGTCAAGCCATTTCCAATTAGTTATTTTGACAAGAATTTTAAAAATTACTTTGGTATCATTATGGATGATATCATGGCAGGATTATATTCAATGTTAGTAATTTACATATTAGCCCTTAAATTTTAATGAATATTAAGCCTCTACATAAAAAACTAATTCGAAAGAAATTGACTATTTCTGTTGCTGAGTCCTGCACAGGCGGCCTCTTGGCTAATAATCTAACAAAATTATCAAACGCATCTAAATACTTTCAAATAGGATTAGTTACCTATTCTAATAATGCGAAAATTAAAATATTAAAAGTTAATAAAAAAATTATACATAGATACGGTGCGGTAAGCCCAGAAACTTGTAAGGTGATGGTTAAAAACCTAGCAAAGTTATCTAAAAGTAAGATTAATATCTCTATTACAGGTATTGCAGGACCTAATGGAGGAACAAAACTTAAACCAGTTGGATTAGTTTATATTGGAGTAAAAAAAAGTAATAAAATATTAATTGTTAAAAATATATTTAAAAATAAAAATAGAGTTGGAATTCAGAAAGCCACAGTCAAGAAATCTTTAGATATTGTGAATTCTTTAATTTAGAGATTTTCAGCTTTTTTTTGGAAAGCGTCTGCTATTTTATTTAGACCAAATTCAAATGACTTTGTCATTATCATGTTAAGAAACTTGTTTTTGATTTCAAAATCAACATCAAATTGAACTTCAGTATATTTTTCTTTTTGTGTGAATTTCCAGTTGTTTTCAAGATGTTTTAAAGGACCGCCGATATTTGTAACATGTATTGAGTCAGTTTCTTTATTATAACGTACATCACTTTTATAAGTATCTACAAAAGGTCTTTTACCTATAGTTAAATCCGCAATAATTGCTACCTCATTTTCTTTATCTTCACGTTCATAAACTTTTGAGTCTATACAAAAAGGAATAAATTCAGGATATTTTTCTATGTCTAAAACAAAATCAATTAGCTTTTGTTTTTCACCTTCTATATGCCTTGTGACTGAGGCTTTGGGCATTAATTATTTTTTAATCTGTTTTGTTTTAGTTTAGCAAAATCTTCATCGGCGTGATAAGAGGATCTTGTTAGAGGTGAAGAGGATACCAATAAAAATCCTTTTGATTTAGCAATATTTTCAAGGTCTTTAAATTCATCTGGATGGTAGTATCTGCTTAATGGATGATGTTTTTGTGAAGGTTGTAAATATTGACCTATAGTTATAAAATCTACGTCAGCAGATCTCAAGTCATCCATCACTTGAATTAATTCATTTTTATCCTCACCAAGTCCAACCATAAGTCCAGATTTAGTAAAAAGTTTTTTATTAATTTTTTTAACATTTTTTAAAAGTTCTAAAGATCCAAAATATCTTGCACCTGGTCTTACTTTTAAATAAAGACGTGGGACAGTTTCAATGTTGTGATTAAATACATCTAAATCCGCCTCTAAAAGTTTTTTGTAAGCATCACCTTTTCTCAAGAAATCTGGTGTTAAGACTTCTATTGAAGTTTTGGGATTTTTTTTACGAGTTGCATTTATTACTTCATAAAAATGGTTTGACCCACCATCATCTAAATCATCTCTATCAACTGAGGTTATTACAACATGTTTTAAATTTAATTTATTAACAGCGTTCGAAATTTTGTATGGCTCAAATGGATCTAATTTATCTGGCTTACCAGTTTTAACATCACAAAATGCACAAGCTCTTGTACAAGTGTCACCCATAATCATAAATGTTGCATGTTTTTTACTCCAACATTCAGTTATATTTGGACAATTAGCTTCCTGACAAACAGTGACTAAATTATTTTGGTTAACAATAGTTTTTGTTAAAAAAAATTCTTTACTGTTTGAAAGTTTAGACCTTATCCAGTCAGGCTTTTTTTTGATTGGATTATTCGGTTTATTAACTTTCTCAGGATGTCTAATTTTTGTTTTCATCATTTTTAATTATATAGATGGTCTCTCCTTTTTTACCAAATAAAAATCGTTCTCTAATTAAAGTCTCGATATAGTCTAGATCTAAATTTATACTTAATAGAGAATTTTTATTATTCATATCATCTATCTTGTTAATTAAGCTTAATTCCTCATTTTTCAAGTTGGACAAAAGCTCCTTTTTCTCATTGTATGAAAACAGCCCTCTTTCACCAGAAACAAGATTAAAGCTAAAATATAGAATCAAGAAAACTGATATTAATAAAAAATAATTTTTTTTTATTAACCTCAACATTAATTGATTTTATTCATTCTCGCTTTTTTTCCAAGGTCTTCTTCAATACGAATTAATTGATTATATTTAGCTACTCTTTCGGATCTTGCCAAAGATCCTGTTTTTATTTGATTAGAGTTAGTTCCAACTGCAAGATCTGCAATAAAAGTATCCTCACTATCTCCAGATCGATGAGATATTATAGTTTTATAACCAATGGTTTGGGCAAATTTAATTACATCTAAGGTTTCAGAAACTGTTCCAATTTGGTTTAATTTAATCAGAATTGAATTTGAGGAAATATTTAAAAAACCTTTCTTTAATCGTTCTAAGTTTGTCACATAAAGATCATCCCCCACTATTTGAACCATATTGATTGATCTCATCAATTTATTCCAGGCAAGCCAATCATTCTCAGCAAAAGGATCCTCAATAGATCTGATTTTATATTTTTTTATAATTTTTTGATATTCTTTGATAGATTTTTCAACAGATATGTAGCTTTTAGAATGAATTGAATATTTATTTTTTTTAAATAATTCATTCGCAGCTACATCTAAACAAATTGAAACATCTTTACCATTAACAAAACCTGATTTTTTTATAGCTTTCACAATTAAATCAAGAGCTTGGTTGTTGCTACTTATCATGGGTGCGAAGCCCCCCTCATCTCCAACAGAAGTAGATAATCCTTTATCTTTTATTAATTTTGATAAATTTTTAATTACTATGAAGCATATTCTCATAGCCTCAGAAAAACTCTTAGCTCGATCAGGTCTGATCATAAATTCTTGAATTCTAAGACCATTATTAGCGTGAGCTCCACCATTAATGATATTCATTAAAGGATAAGGTAATTGGAAGTTTTTCTTTAAAAAAAAGGTTTTGTATAAAGGTAATTTTTTTACTTTAGCTGATAGTTTTTTAATAGCCATTGAAACTGCAAGCATTGCATTTGCACCTAAATTAGTTTTTTGTCTTGTTCCATCTAAGTTTATTAATAGAGTATCAATCCATTCCTGGTTGTGAATACTCTGGCCCTTTAATTTATTTGAAATTTTACTGTTAACCAAATTAACAGCATTTAAAACACTCTTGCCTAAATATCGTTTATTGTTTTTATCTCTCTTCTCAAACGCTTCGTACGTTCCAGTTGATGCTCCTGACGGACAAATAGCAGTTGCACTATTATTTTTTGTATAAACCTCGGCTTCTACAGTTGGATTTCCCCTACTGTCAAATACTTGACGGGCCTTTACTTTTAAAATTTTACTCACTATTTTTTATTAATTTATCTATATCTGATAGTTGATTTAACAAGTTTTCCAATTTATCCAATGGTACCATGTTAGGACCATCTGATGGTGCATTATCTGGATCTTGATGAGTTTCAATAAAAACTCCAGCAACACCTACAGCAACTGCAGCTCTTGCTAAATGCTCCACAAACTCTCTTTGACCTCCGGATGAATCTCCTTGACCTCCAGGTTGTTGTACTGAGTGGGTAGCATCAAAAATCACTGGATAACCATTTTTAGCCATAATAGGTAAAGATCTCATGTCAGAAACTAAAGTGTTGTAACCAAAACTTGCACCTCTCTCGGTGACTAAAATATTTGTATTTCCAGAGTCTGAAATTTTTTTAGTAACATTAACCATGTCCCATGGTGCTAAGAACTGTCCTTTTTTTACATTAATAATTTTATTTGTCTTAGCAGCAGCTATTAAAAGATCCGTCTGCCTGCATAAGAAAGCAGGAATTTGCAATATATCAACATGATCAGCTACTTTTAAACATTGATCAATATTATGAATATCTGTTAAAATAGGAACGTGTAATTCTTTTTTTATTTTATCAAAAACAGGTAAAGATGCCTCAAGTCCAGCTCCCCTTTTTCCTTTAAGGCTAGTTCGGTTAGCTTTATCAAAAGAAGTTTTGTAAATAAAGCCAAGTCCAAATTTTTTTGTAATTTCTTGAATTTTGCCAGCCATATCCATTGCATGCTGTTCAGTTTCTAGCTGACAAGGTCCAGCAATAATACAAATTTTGTTATTATTTGAGATTTCTATATTTCCGCAATTTACTTGTATACTGCTCATTTATGATTTTTTGCTGCCTTGATAAATGAAGAGAATAAAGGATGAGGAGATAAAGGTCTAGATTTAAATTCTGGGTGGAACTGTACCCCAATGAACCATGGGTGTCTTTTTAGTTCAATAATTTCTGGTAACTGATTATCAGGAGATAAACCTGAAAAAATCATACCTTTTTTTTCAAATTTTTCTCTAAAAGTAATATTCACTTCATATCTATGTCGGTGCCGTTCTTTAATTAATTTTGACTTATAAATTTTTCTTATCTTTGAGTTAATTTTTAATTTTGCATCATAAGACCCTAATCTCATAGTACCACCAAGATCTTTATCTGTGCCCTTAATAGTTTTACCATCTTTAGACCATTCGTTTATTAGTCCAATAATGGGAATACCTTTTTTATCGAATTCACTTGAGGTTGCATTCTTTAGGTTTAATTGATTTCGAGCAAATTCAATAATTGCCATTTGCATTCCATAACATATTCCAAGGAAAGGAATTTTGTTAATTCTGGCATGTTTTATAGCTTCTATTTTTCCATCTGTACCTCTTTTACCAAATCCACCTGGTATCAATATTCCAGAGATATTTTTTAGTTTTTTCTTAATTTCAGAAATTTTTAATTTTTCTGAGTCGATCCTAACTAAATTAACTTTAATTTTATTATCTATTCCACCATGCGTTAATGCTTCATCTAATGACTTGTAAGCATCTTTAAGCTCAACATATTTTCCAATAATTGCAATATTTACTTCTCTTTTATTTTGTAAAATTATTTTTGTTATTTTTTTCCACGGATTTAAATTTACTGGCTTTTTAGATTTTAATTTAAAATAATTTAAGACTTGAACATCTAATTTTTCTCTAAAAAAACTTATTGGGGCCTCATAAATTGTTTTGACATCAACAGTTTCTATCACATTTTTGATATCAACATTACAAAACAAAGAAATCTTTTTTCTATGCTCTAATGGTATTGGTCTTTCAGATCTACAAATGATAATATCTGGCTGAATACCTATACTTCTTAGCTCTTTTACAGAGTGTTGAGTTGGTTTAGTTTTTATCTCATCTGATGCCCTTAAGTAAGGAACTAATGTTAAATGAATAAACAAAGCATTTTTCTTACCAACGTCGTTTGCAAATTGTCTTATTGCTTCGACAAATGGCAAACTTTCTATATCTCCAACTATCCCTCCAATTTCACAAATTACAAAGTCCTCTTTAGACGAGTCATTTTTAATAAATTGTTTTATGCGATCTGTAATATGTGGAATGACTTGAACAGTTTTTCCAAGATAATCACCCTTACGCTCCTTTTTAAGAACATCATTATAAATTTTTCCTGTGGTAATATTGTCTGATTTTTTTGCTGACACACCAGAAAATCGTTCATAGTGACCAAGGTCTAAATCTGTTTCAGCACCATCATCAGTTACATATACTTCACCATGCTGAAATGGACTCATTGTTCCAGGGTCTACATTTAAATACGGATCAAGTTTTCTGATCCTAACTTTAAAACCTCTTGACTGAAGTAAATATGATAGTGAAGCTGAAGATAAACCTTTACCTAATGAAGAAACCACGCCGCCAGTGACAAATATATATCGCGCCATGGAATTATCTTATAGCGAATAAAAAAGAGATTGAAAAGTATTAATTAATTATTTTCAGGAATTGAAGGAGTATCTTCTGTTTTTTCCTCAACCGTATCTAAAACTGAGCTAGTTGGTGTTAGTTCTGCTCTTGAGATAATTGTAAGCGCTAAGCTGCAAATAATAAATAAAGTCGCAACAATTGCTGTGGCTTTAGTCATGAAACTACCAGCTGATCTTGATAGCATAAAGTTTTCTTGTGAAACACCAATACCTAATGCACCACCTTCAGATTTCTGTATTAAAACTAGTAATACCAAAATAACTGCAAGTATGATGTTAATTACTAATAATATAGTTTCCATGGCGATCTAATTAATGGTTTTTTTAATTATATCAATAAATTTCTTTGGATCTTGTGAGGCTCCACCTATTAAAAAACCATCAATGGTATTAATATTTTTCAATTGTTTGATGTTGTCACTATTTACAGAGCCTCCATATAAGATTTTATAAGGTTTTTTGCCTAATTTTTTTTTAATAAATGAAATTGATTTTATCAAGTCTTTTGGTTTTGGAATTAACCCAGTACCAATTGACCAGACTGGTTCATAAGCAATTATTATATTCGATTTTTTTTGAATTGATTTTAGACCCATCTTGATTTGCTTACTTAAGACCATATTAGTTTTTTTATTTTTTTTATCTTTTAATGTTTCACCAATACAAAAAATAATTTTCAAACCCGATTTTAATGCACTTTTTATTTTAGAATTTATTTTTTTATTATCTTCACCTAGCTGCCTATTCTCTGAATGGCCCAATATAACATATCGTGCTCCAACATTTTTTAACATTTTAGAATTTATCTGACCGGTGAACGCACCATATTTATCGCTCTCATGAGAATTTTGAGCACCCACTTCAACTTTTGTTTTTTTCAATTTATTATATAAAGAATTAATTAATGTGCTAGGTGGGCAATAAATCAACTTTATTTTTTTTTGTTTTATACTTTTAGAAAATTTAATTACTTTATCCAGCGAATTAAGTGCTTTTAAGTCACCGTACATTTTCCAATTAGCTACAAAATACAGATATTTATTTGTCATAATTGAATTTTTAATCTATAGATTTGTTTTTTACAGATCAATATATTATTGGCTTTATGTTAGAAACTTTAAAAAACTTTGGTGGAAAAAAATTAGGTGGTTTAATCCTAATCATAGTGATTATTATTGCATTTGGTTTTGGTGGATTTGGTGGTGGCTTCAGCACAAATAATCAAAACAATATAGCAAAAATAAATAAAACAAATGTAACCACCCAAGACTTTATGGATTATGTGAATCAAAGTGGTATATCACTTGATGCTATCAGAACCAATTTGGATAATAATATAATTGAAGAATTATTATCAGGCTTGATTTCAACTACATTAATTGACCTCGAGATAAAAGACTTTGCTCTTTCAATCAGTGAGAGAACAATTCTTAAAACAATTAAAGATAATAAAAATTTCCAAGACGAAGACGGTGCTTTTCAAAGAGTGAAATATGAAAAATTTTTATTATCAAGTAATTTATCAGCACCAATGTTTGAATTGAAATTAAAAAATAGAGAATTACAAAAACACCTATTTGATATTATAGGCGCTGGAACGATAACACCTAATTTCTTGATTGATAAAAAATACGAAGAAAATAACAAGACATTAATTATTGAGTACTTCAATATGGAAGGGCTTTATAAGGAGAAGGATGAGTATTCAGATCAGGATCTTATGGTATTTATTAAAGAAAATGAAGACCAACTAAAAAGAGAATATATAGATTTTAAATATGCTGTTTTAAATCCTAAAAATTTAATTGGAATTGAAGAATTTAATCAAGAATTTTTTGATAAGGTTGATAAAATTGAAAACCAAATCTCAGAAGGAACAAATTTCGAAAACATTTTAGAGAATATAAATGTCGAAGTTAAAGAAATAATTGAATATGCTCCAACATCAGAAGCTCAAACTACTGAAAGTTTAATCTATCAAAATAAGTCATTAAAATTAAACCTAATTGAAAATGGAGATAATTTCTTATTGTACAACATCAATAAAGAATACGATAAAAGTCCAAATTTAAATAATGATAAAACTAAAGGCGAGCTTGTAGAACTAATTTATCAGAAAGGTAAATTTGATTTTAACAGAAAAATTCTAGAAGAGATTCAAAATAAAGAATTCAATAATAGTAAATTTGAAGATTTAGGAAGTAATAATTTATTAAATGTAGAAATTAATACGATTAATGATGATTCAATGTTTGATATAAATTCAATTAAAATGCTTTATACATTGCCTGTAAATTCTTTCACTTTGATTAATGATAAGGATAATAACATTTTTTTAGTTAAAATTTCCGATTCTAAGAAAAATTTTTTTAATAAATCTGATGAACAATATATTAAATTTGTAAAAAATCAAAATACAGATAACAGGAAAAGTATTTTGCAATCTTATGATCAATTATTAAATAATAAATACCAAGTTAAAGTTAACCAAAAATCTGTTGATAGAGTTAAAAATTATTTCAAATGATCATTAATCGAAGCTTCAAGGACTTCAAGTTTCGACATAGAAGCAAAAAAAATCAAATAATATATACGTCAAAAAAAGTTAAGAGCGATGAAGAAATATTAAATTTAATCAATAATTTTTTAGAGGAAAAAAATAGTTTTATATTTGAGTCTGTTGAAAAAGGTAAAATCAAAGGCAGATACACAATATTTGGGAAAAACCCTGACAAGATTTGGGAGTTTAACAATCAAAGCTCTTATCTGATCAAAAACAATAAAAAGATAAAACTGAAAGATAAGCCAGATCAATTAATAGAGAAAATAATTGAGGAGTTTAAATTTGAAACACCAAAGAATTTGCCAAAAATATGCTCATTAATATCTGGATACTTTTCATACGATTCAATTAGATATGTTGAAAAGATACCAAATAGTTGCAAAAATGATTTAAATATACCAGATGTTAGACTTCTACGTCCTAGAACATTAGTTATTCATGATAATTTAAAAAAAGAAATTTTTTATATAAGTAATATTTTTAAAGATGAAAAAATAACTAACTATGAAAACAAATTTAATGAAATTAAATCTGATCTTTTTAAATTACTAATTCAATCCTCAATTAAATATTTAAATAAACCGACCACAGAAAAATTAAATAAGATCAAAGTTAAATCCAACACATCAAAAAGTAAATTTTTAAATATGGTTAATAAGGCAAAAAAATACATCAAAATTGGTGATATTTTTCAAGTGGTTTTAAGTCAAAGGTTTGAAGCTAAATTAACAAAAAAACCAATAGATATTTATAAAAAATTAAGAGTGACTAACCCCTCTCCTTTCATGTTTTTCTTTAATTTTAATGATTTCCAAATAATTGGTGCTAGTCCAGAAATATTAGTGAGATTAAGAGATAATAAAATTACTGTAAGACCAATTGCTGGAACAAGGCCAAGAGGTAAATCATTAAAAGAAGACATTTATTACGAGAAAGATTTATTAAAAGATAAAAAAGAACTCTCTGAACATTTAATGCTTTTGGATTTAGGGAGAAATGATGCCGGTAAGGTATCAAAAGTAAATTCTGTTAAAGTAACTGAGAGCTTTATTATAGAGAGGTATTCACATGTTATGCATATAGTATCTAACGTAATTGGTGATTATAATAAAAAGTTCTCTAAGTTTAAATCTTTACTAGCGGGATTTCCTGCTGGAACAGTGTCTGGTGCTCCAAAAATAAGAGCTATGGAAATTATTGATGAATTAGAAACGACGAGAAGAAAAGTTTATGCAGGTGGCATAGGTTATTTTTCTGCAAACGGTGAATTTGATACTTGTATTGCTTTAAGAACAGCTGTTGCCAAAAATAAAAAATTCTATGTACAAGCTGGTGCAGGAATTGTTGCTGATAGTAAACCTATAAACGAATATGAGGAGACTGTTAATAAGGCTAAAGCTTTAATTAACGCGTTAAGATAATGAAAATTCTATTAATTGATAATTATGATAGTTTTACATTTAACTTGTATCATTACATATCTTCACTTGGTGTTAAGGTAGATGTTGTTAGAAATGATAAAATCGAAACTAGGGACGTTAAAAAAAATAAATACAATAAAATTGTTATATCCCCAGGACCAGGAAATCCAAATCAATCAGGAAATTGCATAAAAATTTTAAAATCTCTTCATAAAGAAATACCTTTTTTAGGAGTATGTCTGGGTCATCAAATTATTGGACAAGTATTTGGGTCAAAGATCATTCAAGCAAAAAAGCTTATGCATGGCAAAATAAGTAGAATTAAATCAAAGAAAATTGGAATTTTAAAAAATTTACCAAAAACTTTTGAAGCTACTAGATATCACAGTCTTATAATTGATAAGAAAACTTTATCTGATAGTTTAGAAATTACAGCAGAAACTAATGATGGCTTGATTATGGGTGTGCAACATAAACTATATAATATTCACGGTGTACAATTTCATCCAGAAAGCATTAAAACTAAAGTAGGAATTAAAATACTAAAAAATTTTATAAATTATTAATTAAATGGATCAAATTTTAAAAAAATTAAGAAATAAGAAAGATCTTTCTTTTAAGGAAAGTAAATCCGCCTTTGAACTACTTATGACTGGACAAGCTGATGAAAATCAAATTTTTGACTTTTTAACATTATTATCAGACAAAGGTGAAGTATCAGACGAAATTGCTGGAGGTGTTTATGTGCTTCGGGAAAAGTCAAAAAGAGTAAAAGTTAAAGATTGTGTTGATACTTGTGGAACTGGGGGTGATGGCATGAATACCTTGAATATTTCAACGGCATCAGCTTTACTTTTAGCTAGTATGGGGACTAAGGTTGCTAAACATGGTAATAAAGCAGTTTCTTCTAAGTGTGGTTCAGGGGATGTTTTAGAGGCACTTAAAGTTAAAATTAATCTTGAACCAGGTGATATAGAAAAAGAGATCAATAATAACAACTTTGGCTTTATGTTCGCTCCTGATTATCATAGTGCAATGAGATTCGTTGGGCCAGTAAGAAAAAAAATAGGTAAAAGGACAATATTTAATATGATTGGCCCACTAAGTAACCCTGCTTTAGTAGATAGACAAGTTGTCGGTGTTTTTGATAAAAAATTGCTCAAAATTTTTGCTGAAGGGCTTAAAAATTTAAATATTAAATTTGCATGGATTGTAAATAGTGAAGATGGACTAGATGAGATTTCACCTTATGCTAAAACAAATGTAATACAATTAAAGAATGGAGAAATATCAGAAATTGTAATTGATCCTCAAGTGTTAAATATTAATGCAGATAAGTTTGAAAATTTAATTGGTGATGATGCTAAATATAACGCCAATAAGATGATTGAAATTTTTAAAGGTAAAGATAATGATTTTTCAAAAGCAGTTTGTTTAAACGCAGCAGCAGGTTTAATTGTAAAAGAAAAATATTCAAAATTTTTAGATGCTTACAATTATAGTAGAGAATTTATTTTATCAGGAAAATCATATATTCATTTAAAAAAAATACAAAATGTCTAAAAATATTCTTGAAGAAATAATAAAAAAAAAAATAGAAAAGATTGATATTTTAAAAAAATCAACAAGCTTAAATTCTCTTACAGATTTTATTGATAAAAATATTTCTTTCTTGAATTTTAAAGAAAAAATTCAATCTAATTTACTTAATAATAAAACATCGATTATTGCTGAAATTAAAAAAGCTAGTCCTTCTGCAGGGATAATTATTCAAAATTACAATCCATTAGAAATTGCCAATATATATAACAGTAATAATGTAACCTGCTTGTCAGTACTTACTGAGGAAGATTATTTTTTAGGAAACCTAATTCACATCAGTAAGATAAAAGAAAAAGTCAACTTACCTATTTTATGTAAAGATTTCTTTGTAGATAAATTTCAAATACCCTTAGCTAAAAGTTATGGAGCAGATGCAATTTTAATTATTTTGGCTGGTGTATCGGACAATCTAGCAAATGATTTATACGAAGAGGCATTAAAGTATAAAATGTCAGTGATTGTTGAAGTTCATACAGTTGAAGAGGCTAAAAAAGCATTAAATTTTAAAGAGGCTTTGATTGGAATAAACAACAGAGATTTAAAAACTCTTAAAACAGACATAAATACAACTTATGATATCTATAATGTATTAATTAATCATGATGGACCTTTGATTTCAGAGAGTGGAATTAAGACTAAAGAAGAACTTTTGGATTTAAAAAACAAAACATCTATTAATACTTTTTTAATTGGGGAATCACTTTTGAAAAATTTGGATAAAAATTCTATTTTTTCAGTTTTATAGTCAATTAAACCACAGTTTTGTTGGTTTTTTTAATGTTGTTAAATTAAAAGAACTTTTATAGAACATTATTTGTACGATATTTGTTCTTATGCTTACAAAAAAACAAAAAAACCTGCTTTTATTTATCAACAAGAAGTTGAGAAGCTCTGGTGTTTCTCCTTCCTATGAAGAGATGAAGCAATCTCTAAATTTAAAATCTAAGTCAGGAATACACAGATTGATAAGTGCTTTAGAGGAAAGAGGTTTTATAAAAAGACTGGCTCATAAAGCTAGAGCCTTAGAGGTAATAAAACTTCCTGAAACAGCTTCTGCAAATGATATTTACAACAACTTTTCCCCAAGTGTTATAAAAGGTGGATTAGACGAAGAACAAGTACCATCTGATGAAGTAGAAGTACCAGTACTTGGTAAAATCGCTGCTGGAACACCAGTTGAAGCAATCCAAAACGAAGTTGCTAGAATACCTTTGCCAAATAATTTAGAAAAAAATGGAGATTACTTTGGTTTAAAAGTTCAAGGTGATTCTATGATAGAAGCTGGTATCCATGAAGGTGATACAGTAATTATCAGAAGAACAGATACTGCAGATAATGGAAAGATTGTAGTTGCTTTAATTGATGAACATGAAGCTATGCTAAAAAGAATTCGTAAAAAAGGTAAAGTTGTCGCTTTAGAAAGTGCAAATAGAAACTACGAAACTAAAATTTTTGGACCTGATAGAGTTAAAGTTCAGGGGGTTTTAGTATCTTTATATAGAAACTTCTAAAAAAATAGTTTAAAAATTCATTGATGTCAAAAGTAGCAACTCGTTTTGCTCCCTCACCTACTGGAGCTCTTCATATTGGAGGTGTAAGAACAGCTTTATTTAATTGGCTATACTCAAAAAATCAAAAAGGTACATTTCATCTAAGAATTGAAGATACTGATAAGGAAAGATCTAAAGAAGAGTACAAAATCCAAATTATAAATTCTTTAAAATGGATAGGAATCGAGCATGACGGGGATGAGTATATTCAATCAACTAAAATTGAAGATCATATTAAAGTTGCAAATGAACTATTAAAAAATGGAAATGCATACAAATGTTATTGCTCTAGTGAAGAAATAGAAGAACAAAAAAAAAGAGCTCAACAAAAAAAACTACCTTATATTTATAATAGAAAATGGAGAGATGTAGACGAAAAAGACTCTCCAAAAGACATTGAGCCTGTAATTAGATTTAAAAGTAAAATTGAAGGGAGCTCTATATTAAAAGACTTGGTACAAGGTGATGTTGAAATTGAAAATAATACAATAGAGGATTTTATTATATTAAGAAATGATGGAACACCAACATATAACCTTTCAGCAACTGTAGACGATCATCAAATGGGAATGACACACATTATTAGAGGTGACGATCATAAAATAAATACTTTCAAACAAATTCAGATTTATCTGGCTATGGGTTGGGAAGTCCCAAATTTTGCGCATATACCTTTAATCCATACAATTGAGGGTAAAAAGCTTTCTAAGAGAGACAATGCCTCTACATTGAATGACTATTCAAAAATTGGAATTATGCCAGATGCTTTAAGAAACTACTTGTTAAGGCTTGGCTGGTCCTATCAAGATAAAGAAATATTTAACTTAGATGAAAGTATTAAATTTTTTAATCTAGAGGGAATTGGAAAATCACCTTCAAAACTTGATATGAGCCGTATTTTATCAATGAACGAACACTATATTAAAACTATTAATGAACAGGAGCTTTTCAAAAGCTTAGTAGAATATTGTGATATTTATAAAGAAAAAATTAATCCTGATAAAAAGGAAAAAATAAAAAATTCGTTATCTTTTTTAAAAAATAAAGCAAAAACATTAGAAGATATATTCAACAACGCAAAATACATAATCCTAGATAAAATTGATTTTAACCAAGATGATCTAAAGTTGATTGATAATAAGGCAAAAAAAATAATTCAAGAATTTAAAGAAGAGATTTCGTTTATAGATATTTTAAATAGAGAGACATTGGAGCCCATAATTAATAATTTAATAAAAAAAAATGAAACTAATTTTAAAGGTGTAGGACAACCCCTAAGAATAATTTTAACGGGATCTAAGTTTGGACCAGGTCTCTATGATATTTTAATTTCTTTAGGTAAGGTAGAAGTAAATATAAGATTAGGAAATAAGATAATTAGATAAAACTGTTGAGGCCTCATCTGATGAGGAAGTGTTTGATCTGATACCTTCTAAAGTTTTATTACACTCAGCTAGTTGCTTTTTAATAAGTTGAGGATTCTTTAAAAAATATACTACAGTTTTATAAATTTCTTCAGCATTACATTCATTTTGAAGAAGTTCAGGAATTATTTCTCGATTATTGATAATATTAATAATATTTGCAAATTTAACATTTACCAATAATTTAAATATCATAAAATTAATAAAGTTTAATTTATAAATAATTATAGATGGTATATTTGCATTACAAATTTGAAGTGAAACAGTACCAGATTTTGAAACAGCAAAAATAGATTTAGATAAAACATCTGATTTAATATTTTCTTCAGATATAACATCAATATTTTCAATTTTTTTTTGTTTAACAATATCTAATATTGAATTTTTGTTTTCCTCAGTAGCATGAAAATAAAAAAAATAATTTTTATGATTTTTATTCATTAACTCTATAAAGTTAATTAAGATTGGTAATAGAATTAAAGTTTCAGATTTTCTACTTCCAGCAAATAAAGATATAATTTTTTTATTTTGAGGTAATACATTATCAATTATTGTTTTTGAATTAACTTTTGTTTCAATCAAAGGATGTCCGACGAAAGTATTTTTTATATTTTCTTCATCAAAGTATTTTTTTTCAAAATCAAATAATAAAAGAATATGATCAATAAATTTTTTTATTTTTTTAACCCTATTTTTTCTCCAAATCCATACCTGAGGAGCAACATAATGAATGGTCTTAATATTATTATTAATATTCTTTACTTTTTCGGCTACTCTTAAAGTAAAATCGGGGCTATCAACACTAAATAAAATATCAGGATTAAATTTTATAATCTCCTCAACAGTTTGATTGATTTTTTTTTTAATTTTAAAAATATTTAAAATAACACTAGTAAATCCAAGATATGTTATGTCTTTTAAGTCGTAAATTGAGCTAATACCTAACCTCTTCAAATTAAATCCACCAACTGATAAATACTCAATTTCTGAACTTCTAGATTGAAGTTTTGATATTACTGTAGAAGCTAATTTATCGCCTGAAGGTTCGCCGGTTAATACAAATATTTTTTTCATATAATTTTAATAAATATCCTATTTTTATTTGCAAATTGGATACATTTACCTTTATCCAAAATTATATTTTTTTTAGATTTTAATACTATTCCTTTTAGGCCATATTTTTTACAATCTTTAATAGTTTGAAGACCAATTGTGGGTAAATCCATTCTTAAATCTTGTTTTTTTTTTGGAAATTTAATTAATATACCGTGTGTTTTTCTCTTTAATTTAATGAGCATTTTTCTTGTGCCCTCTCTTCCCTCTTTTGCAACAATTTCACCATTATTTACAACTAAAGCTTGAATGTGATCCAACTCATTAAGTTTATTAAAATATTTAATCCCTTTTTTAATTGATACTAGATCTTCTAAATTAGGTTTTAGTTTTGAATAATTTCCTGCTTTCAAAGACAATTCTGGATTAAAACTAATTGAACTAATAACTTTAATGCCTTCAATGTTTAATATTTTAATAATTGCTTTAATTAATGCTGCATCTCCTATTTTTGAAGCCTTGATTACACTTGGCATATAATAAATACCTTTAAGATCTAATCTTAGTGATGAAAATTTAGGTTTTGCTATTTTGCCTGCGAATAAAACTCTTTTTGATTTTTTTTCTTTTATTAAATTAATAATTTTACCAAATTTTCCAATACTTATTCGATGCGAGTAATTATTTTTTTTAAATTTTGAATTTTTTGAAAAATCAATGATAAAGTATTTTTTTTTTAATTTTTTAATTTTATTTAATACTATCTTGGAAAAAACTGTATCCCCTAAAAATAATCCAATCATCTTATTTTAAAATGGAGTACATATTGGTCTTTTTTTATCTTTCTCTATAAAACTAACAACTTCTCTTACCAATTCATGTTTTCTGAATTCATTGCTTAAATTATTTAAATTATCAGTTAAATTTTTGTTTTTGAATATTTCTTTATATGCATTACTTAAGATCATTATGTCTTGATTTGGGATATTTTTTCTTCTCAATCCAATTAAATTAATTCCTTGAAGTATACTTCTGTTACCATGTGCTATACCATAAGGAATTATATCTCTGACAACACCACACATTCCTCCAATCATTGCAGATCTTCCAACTCTGGTAAACTGCTGAACCGCTGAATTTCCACCAATAATTACATTATCTTCTATATGGGCATGACCACCTAAAGGAACATTATTAGCTAATATAACATTATCAGCTACAAAACAATCATGTGCTATGTGGGCTGATACCATGAACAAACAGTTATTGCCTATTTTTGTTATTCCTCCACCACCATTTGTTCCTGGATTAATAGTTACATATTCTCTGATTTTATTATTGTTCCCTATTTCAAGTTTAGTATCCTCACCTTGGAATTTTAAATCCTGAGGATCATTTCCAATTGAAGCAAATGGATAAATTTTATTATTATTTCCTATTTTTGTATTACCAACAATACTAACATGAGATTGAACTTCAGTATTTTTACCTATTTCTACATTTGCTCCTATAACAGAGTAAGGTCCAACACTTACAGTTCTATGTAGTTTAGCCTTCGAGTCAATTAAAGCTGTTTTATGTATCATTTATTTTCTTTTAAAAATTGTCTTATGTTTTTTGCTGGATATCCCATAACCTTCGAATTGGCTGGAATATCCTTAATTACACCACTTCCACCAGCAATTTCAACATTATCTCCGATTTTTAAATGACCTGAAATTCCAACTTGTCCACCTATTTTTATATTATTTCCCAGTATAGTACTTCCAGCAATGCCGACCTGACCAGCTATAATTGTATTTTCACCAATTTTAACATTGTGTGCTATATGGATTTGATTATCTAAATATGTATTTTTTCCTATTACAGTATTTGACATAGACCCTCTATCTATCGTAGCTCCGCAACCTATTTCACAATTATCATGTATTTGGACGATACCAATATGTGGATATCTAGTATTCATTTTACTATCAGGAAAAAAACCAAATCCGTGTTTACCAATAACGCAGTTATCTAAAATTTTTACTTTATTTCCAATTAAAGTATTTCGTATGATAGAATTTGAGCCAATAAAACAGCCATTTCCAATTGATACATTTTTTTCAATTATTGTGTTGTGACCAATATAACAATCAGAGCCAAACGAAACATTCGTGCCTATTAAAACATTTTTACCAAATATAACTTTATTTTCAAATTTAGTTCTGACTATATCCTCTACGGTATTATCAAATTGATCATGAACTGCGTCAGGATAAAATTTTTTTGTTACTAACGCAGTTGAGATTAAAACGTTATCAACAACAAGTGGTATACAACTATCTGGTAATTCATTTTTTAAATTATTTGAGGTTATACAAAAAGATGCCTTGGTATTATTTGCTAATTTTTTATACTTACCTGAGTGAAAAAAAGTAAGATCATTTTCTGTAGATGAAGATAAATCTTTAATATCATTTATATTTTTTTTTTGAAAATTACCATTAATATTAAGTAAATCTATAATTTTTAAAATATTAATAGGTCCATAATTTTTAAAGAAAGGGTTGGACATGATTGCTTTTATCAAAGCAATCTAATTAAGGTTATCAATATTTATTGCTATTTATTTCTTATCTACAATAGTAGCTGACCAAACAGCCTCTGCCATTTTTATATTATTTACAAATGCTGAACCTTTATATTTCCAGACTTTGCCATGTGATCTAATTGCTTCAATATCTAAAATTAATTTGCAATTTGGTATTACTGGATTTCTAAATCTTGCTTTCTCAACACTCATCAAAAAAACTAGTTTATTTTCATATGTTGATTTATCCAATCCATGAGCTGTAAGAGCTGCAGCTGCTTGTCCAAAGGACTCTACAATTAAAACCCCAGGCATAACTGGTTGATCAGGAAAATGACCCTGAACAAAGAAACTATCGTTTTTTACATTCACAATTGCTTTTGCTGATTGAAGTTTTACTATATCGTAAAGTTCATCGATTAATAACATAGGTTCTCTATGTGGTAGCAAATCTGATATTTGATTTTTATTTAATTTACTCACTAATTATTAAATTTTTTATCTATTTCTTCTATTAATACTTTTGTTAAGTCTGAGTTAACATTGCCAATAATTATATTTTTACTATTAATTAAAATTTCTATTGAATTTTCATTCATATAATTTTGAATTATAGGATTTATTTTATCAAATAGTGTTTTTAGTTCACTATTTTTAATATCAGAAAAGTCTTTGACCATTAGATCTTTTTTTTTATTTAAATCAGCTAATTGACTTTTCAAATTTTCAACTTCTTTTTTAAATTCTTCATCTGAAATAATATTTTTTTTAATCTTAATATCGTTTTCTCTTTCCTTAAGTTGTTTCTGAAAATTATTTAATTTTTCAATATTTGATTTATTTACTTCTTCAATTCTACTCAAAGTTTTTTTTCCAATTATAGTATTTTGTATAATTGAATCAATATCTACGAATTTAACATTTTGATTAGCATAAGTTGTCGTATTAACACAATTTAAAAAAATCATTACTAATAATAGTTTTTTATAGATATTCATTAAAAGGTAGTTCCAATATTAAATCTGAAACTTTCAGTTACATCTGTATTTGCTTTTGAAATACTTTCTGTTAATGAGAAATTAATTGGACCTATAACAGAAAACCAATCAATACCTACTCCAATGGAGCTTCTTATTTTGTCGCTTTCATCAATTGACGAATCGTAATCTACACCCCAAATATTAGCAACATCTAAGAACAATGTTGCATCTAGATTCTGAACATTTTCAAATATTAGCGGTAGTGTAGTATTAAAGTTCATAGAGGTAGCAAAATTACCACCAATAAAATCATCGCCATCTTTTGGTCCTACTTTTCCACCTTCAAAACCTCTTAGTTTTCTTGATGGTAAAAATAATCTTTCAGATAGTTTGATATCTTTATCGCCTATGGAATTTGCAGCTTGTAAATAAAAAGAAAAACTTGAAATGTTATTGTCGTATAGGGATGTATAATATTTATAATTATATGTGTTTGTTAAAGTATAGGTATCACTAATAAGGGGTAAATCTAAACTATAGGTGGACCTGAATCCATCATCTGTTTTGAACTTCTGATTTCTTTTATCATAATCAATATTAAATTTTGTAAATATATCCAAATAATTACCTTTTTGAGACTGTTGTCTAGCAGAAGCTGTGGAGTCTGTTTCAATATCTTCTACGAAAGATCTTAATGAAAAAGCCGTATAAAAATCATCGTAATATTCGAAACCAGTACCAATTTCAAACCCAGTTTTATTTGTTTTGTATCCATTTTTTGTGAGTCTATCAATTTCTATTGCCTCTAAACTGGTGAATAATGATTTATCAGAATTATTATAATTTGGATTGTTAACTCTCAAAAGTCCTTTAAAAGTTTCTGAAGTAATGGTTGCATTTGCGTCAACAGATAATCCTTTGCCAAGATAATTATTTTCTTTTACTCCAAAAAGAAATGTACCACCACTTGTACCTGCACCAGCTCCTGCCATAATCTCTCCTGTAGGTTTTTCTTCAACACTTAAATTTATTATTTTTGTATTTTTTTCTTTTCCTTCTATTATTTCAGATTTTACGTTTTTAAAAAAATTTAAGCTTTTTAGATTATTTTCTGATTTTTTTTGTAGAATTTCATTAAATGGATCTCCTTCATCTATTTCAAGTTGATTTCTAATAACATTTTCCCTAGTAATATTGTTTCCAAAAATGTTAATTTTTTCAACATAGTATTTTTCACTTTCTTCTATATTAAATTTTATATCTAATTTGTTGTCATAAAGACTTTCATTAATACTTGCATTGATCGTTTTATACTCCTCGTTTAAAGTAATATTATCAACCTTTTCTAAAATTTTATTTACAGTATTAATAGAATAAGGAGTACCTTTAATTTTTAAAAATAATTCTTTTAATGTTAAAAAATTATCTTCAGAAAAATCATCTGGAATACTTAAGCTCAAGTTGTTAAAAAATATTTTTTTATTAGGGTTAACATTAAAAATTAATTCAAATTCATCTTCATTAATTAATTTGGCAAATGAAGTATTAACTACAACTTGATAATACCCTTTATTCAAATAAAAATTCCTGATCAATTTCTCGTCAAACTTGATTGTATTTTGATTTAAATATTTTCGTCCTGAAATAAATTTCCAAAATTTATATTCTTCACTTATAATCAAACTTCTCAATTTCGAATTTTTATAAACAGTATTGCCCAGAAAAGATATTTTTTTAATTTTTGCTTTCTTTCCAAGCTTAATATCATGATTTATATTTATTAATTTACCTTCAAGTTTTTCAATTGAGGTATCTACTTTTGCAAAATAATAACCACTATTCTTCAAATATTCTAGGATAGTGTTTCTATCGACTGACAAAATATAATTATTAAATGAAGATCGAGATTTCAATATTAAATTTTTTGATATTTTCTCCTTCATAGAACTTGATTTAATACCTGTATAAGTAATTTGATCTATTATAGGAGACTCTATTACTTGAATTTTAAGAATATTTTTATCCAGACTTACTGATACATTGTCAAAAAAATTTGACTCATACAAATTCTTAAGAATTTTATTTAGCTTTTGATTATTTATTTTGTCATCTACTTCTACATCTGAAAACATTAAAATAGTTTCATCAGATATTCTTTCATTACCGATTATGTCAATTTTATTTATTATTTCAGAATTAGCATATGTATTAAGACTTAAGGAAAAAAGAATTACTATAATTGAGATGATTTTATCCATTATTTACTAAGATATATACGTTTTGAATTAATTTTTAAACGAACATATTTGTTTAACTTTAAAATATCATTGATACTTCTAGGTTGTTTTTTCTTATATTTTTGAAATTCTTTCAGAGAAATAAATTTCATCATAATTTTTTGTATATCAGTGTATGAAATCTCTTTATTTAAAAAAAGTTTTACTAATTCATCGTTGGTTGAGACTAAAATAGTTTCAAATAATGAATTTTTATTTGGTAATGAGTTTAAAATTTTAGTCAAAGGGAATTTATTTTTATCTACTTTAGACAATTTTAAATTGTTAAGATTATCTAAATTTAACTTTTTAGTTTTAAGTGATTTTGAATCTTTTGAATAAAGTGTGTTGAAAATTGGAATTTCCATAGTTGTGTCATGAGCAATAAGTTTAATCATTCCGTCATTAAACTTTACGATAGCATGTAAATATGACTTTGGGTGAATAAGTATTATTAGTTTTTTATAATCTAAATTGAATAATTTTTTAGCTTCGATTACTTCAAACACTTTATTCATCATAGTTGAAGAATCTATAGTAATTTTTTGACCCATTTTCCAATTTGGGTGTTTAAGAATTTGGTTTAATTGTAAATTTTTATATTTTTTTTGAGGAACATTAAATAATGAACCCCCAGAAGCAGTTAAATAAATTTTATCTACATTTGAAACATTAACATTTTTTAAAGCGTACCATATTGAGAAATGTTCAGAGTCAACTGGTAAAAATTCAGTGTTGGATTTTTTTAATTTTCTATTTATTAAATTCCATGCGCATATAATTGACTCTTTGTTTGCGATTGTAATTTTTTTAGTATATTTAATTATGTTTAAGGTTGGTATTAATCCATCTATACCAACTATTGAACTCATTACATAATCAATTTTTTTTGGAAATATTTTGTTTAAACTTTTAAAGTCCTTGTAGATATTTATTTTCCCTTTTTTTAATTTAGTTTTAACAATATTGTATGATTTTTGATCAGTGATAATTATATTCTTTATTTTGAATAATTTAGCTTGTTCTAGGATTTTTTTATAATTTGTCTTGGCTGTTATAAGTTCAACTTTAAAATTTTTTTTATCTTTTGAAATTATTTTTAAAAGGGTTTTACCAATTGATCCAGTTGATCCTAATATAGCAATTTTTTTTTTCATTTAATTAAATTTAGTAACAAATAGGAAAATGGTAGTGCAAAAATAATTCCATCAAACCTATCTAACATTCCTCCATGACCTGGCAATATTTTACCTGTATCTTTTATTTTAGCTTTTCTCTTGAGGTAAGATATAAACAGATCTCCCAACTGATTAACGAACGAGATCAATAAACAAAATATTAATAAAATTATATTAAAGTTAAGCTCAATGTTAGAATAACTAAAAATAGGGATTGATATTAAAGAAAATCCAAAAGATCCTGCGGATCCAGAAATTGTTTTGTTGGGACTAATTTTAGTTAATCTTTTTCCACCTATAGTTTTTCCAAGTACATATCCACCAATATCGCTTAGGAAACATGTACATATTACAAAAAGAAAAAGAGTTGAACTTTCTAAATAATGAATTTTATATGTAGAAAGTGAAAAAATAAATAATAAGTAAATAAATACTAGAAAATTTATTAATAGATACTTAAAATTAAGTTGCCCATATGTTGCAGTTTTAAAATTAGACTTTAAAAATAAAGGACCTAAAATTTTTTTAAAAATATTTATGAATTCATCAAATATAATAATACTAACTATTATTAAGGATAAAAGAAATATAAGAGAGCCATTGTAATTAATTATAAATAAAATAATTAATAGTACTACTGAGGTAAATATTCTTTTTAATAAATTTTTTGACATTAAACACTTCCAAAATTTCTTTTTATTTTTTTATAATCTTGAATAATTTTATTATAATCTTTTTTATTAAAATCAGGCCATAATTTTTTTTCAAAATAAATTTCTGAATATGCTAGTTGCCATAACAAAAAATTACTTAACCTTCTAGTATTCCCAGTTCTAATTAATAAATCTGGATCAGGAATATTTTTAGTTTGAAGATATTTTTTTAAATTTTTTTCTGTAAATTTATTTTTATTTTTCTTTAAGTTTTTAAATGCTTTTATTAACTCATACTTTGAGCCATAATTAAGAGCTAAAGTAATTTGTAGTTTATTATTTTTTGATGTTTTTTTTTCAGATAATCTTAATAGATTATTTAATTTATTAGTAAAATTTTTGACACCTATAACTTTAAATTTAATATTTTGTTTATTAAGTTCATCAATTTTATTTATTAAAAAATTTTCTAATAATTTAAACAGGTAATTTATTTCTGTTTTTGGTCTTTTCCAATTTTCTGTTGAAAATGCATATAAAGTTAAATATTTAATATTATTTTTTACTGTTTCCTTTATAATTTTTTCTACAGTAGTAAGACCAGCTTTATGACCTGCTTTTCTTGAATTTTTTTTTTTTAAACCCCATCTACCATTGCCATCCATGATAATAGCTACATGATTAACTGGATTCATATTGTCATTATTTCTTTTTCCTTTAATGAAACCCTTTCCTCTACTGATTTAATATGATCATCAGTTATTGTTTGAATTTTTTTTTCGTGAGTTTTTTCATCATCTTCACCAATATCTTTTGATTTTAAAAGTTGTTTTAAATTATCATTTGCTTCTCTTCTAATGTTTCTAATTGATACTTTACACTTTTCACCAACTGACTTTATTATTTTTTTTAATTCATTTCTTCTTTCCTCATTAAGTTCGGGGACTGGCAATCTAATCAATTGTCCATCTATTTGAGGATTTAATCCTAGATCAGATTTTTTAATAGCAGCGTCAATTAATGCAACATTGTTTGTATCCCAAACTTGAATATTT
This sequence comes from uncultured Pelagibacteraceae bacterium, assembly GCA_902526405.1. Lineage (GTDB taxonomy): Bacteria > Pseudomonadota > Alphaproteobacteria > Pelagibacterales > Pelagibacteraceae > Pelagibacter. Next base: position 1,589 of record CABZKL010000007.1, on the reverse strand, counting down.
ATCATCCTAGGTTCTGGTGTTGTTATACTGCCAATTTGATTAATTGGCATTTGCTGTCCATAAACATCCACTTTTATTAAATCTAACATAGCTGAATTAGCTCTACCTGTTCGCAATGAAGATAGTTCTTTTGAAAATACATCTATGGCTTTATCCATTTTGAGGCTGTAAGATTTTTCATCAAACATTTACTCTCCAATTTTAATTCTATAAAATTCTCTAATTTTTAAATCAGCTATAGATAATTCCTTTAATATATCCTTCACCTTTTTTTTAGGTTCCATTACCCATGCTTGTGTTAAAAGAGCATTATCCTCTTTAAACTTGTTCATTTTACCTAAACTAATTTTTTTAGCAATCTCCTCAGGTTTTCCAGAATTTTTTAATTCTTCTGTAACAAGCTGTTGTTCTTTATCAATAACATGCTTATCAATTTGATTAGAGTCTAAAGCTATGGGGTTTGAGGCTGCAATATGCATAGATAACTGTTTACTAAATTTCTTTACTACCTCAGACTTTTCTTTTGTTTCTAAAGATACTAATACTGCTAACTTTGCTACATTATCCTTAACAACAGTATGAAGATAATGACTATTTATACCTTTAAAATTTTCAATAGTTTTAGATTTTCCAATAGTTATTTTCTCTCCAATTTTTGCGATTAATGCAACTAAACTTTCATTAACTGTTTTACCATTTTGCATTTTTGAGATTTTTAATTCTTCAAGATTAGAATTTTTTTGATTATTTAATTCGCTAACTTCTTTTACGAATTTAATAAAATCGTCGTTTTTAGCAACGAAATCGGTCTCACAATTTACCTCAATAATAGATGTTTTTGTTTCATTTCCACTGACAACTACAACTCCCTCTTTAGCGTCACGAGACATTTTTTTTGAAGCCTTAGAAATTCCTTTCACCCTAAGTATTTCAATAGCCTTATCTATATCACCGTTAGATTCTTTTATTGCTAAATTACAATCTTTGAAGCCTGCTCCAGTTACTTCTCTTAGTTTCTTTATGTTCTCTATGTCACTCATATTAATTTAAAGTCTCCTTATTATCTTTAGAGAACTTTTTTTCTAGTTTTTCTCTATCAAGTTCTTGAATTGTTTTTGATTTATCTTCGTCTTTTTTATTATCTTTAATCGTATCTTGTTTAATTTTTTCAGTTGGAATAGATTTTTTTGCACTATTAATTGTTTCCTTTATTAAATTACAATAAAGATCTATTGCTCTTCTGGCATCATCATTACCTGGAATTGGAAAATCAATTTTTTCTGGATTTGAATTACTATCTAATATTGCAATAATTGGTATTCCAAGTTTAGAAGACTCCGCTATTGCTAAAGATTCATAGTTTGTATCTATTACAAAAACAAGATCTGGAACTTTTTTCATTTCAGCAATTCCTCCCAAAGATCTTTGAAGTTTATCTTTTTTAACACTCATTTTTAAAAGTTCTTTCTTAGTAAATCCTCTATTTTCGGCAGTAAGATCAATTTCTAGTTTTTTTAATTTTTTTATTGAATTTGAAATAGTTCCCCAGTTAGTTAGCATTCCTCCCAACCATCTATAATTTACAAAAT
>CABZKL010000006.1 GCA_902526405.1 uncultured Pelagibacteraceae bacterium | reverse complement strand
GATTTTGGTGTCATAATTATTAATGGCTTTCTAAAATCTCTATGCATTTGTCTTCTTAAAGCATGAAAATAATTAGCAGGGGTAGTACAGTTTAATACTTGCATATTGTCATTTGAGCATAGTTGTAAAAATCTTTCTAATCTTGCAGAAGAGTGTTCTGGCCCTTGTCCTTCATAGGCATGAGGTAATAACATCACTAATCCAGAAGCTCTATTCCACTTTCTTTCTCCTGATGCTATAAATTGATCAATTACAACTTGTGCACCGTTAGCAAAATCTCCAAATTGAGCTTCCCACAAAGTTAATGTATTGGGTTCAACTAAACTATATCCATATTCAAATCCCAAAACAGCAAGTTCAGATAAAAAACTATCAACGACTTCAAATTTTTTTTGTTTACTTGAAATATTGTTTAATGGAATATACCTTGAATTATCAATCTGATCTCTTAAAACTGAATGTCTTTGACTAAATGTTCCTCTACCAGAGTCTTGACCAACGAGCCTAACTGGGTAACCCTCTTCAAGTAAAGAGCCAAAAGCTAGCGCTTCTGCTGTAGACCAATCCATATCAAAACCTTTATCTACTGAATTTTTTCTAATATTCAAAATTTTAGAAATAGTTTTATGAATATTAATTTCAGCAGGTATGGTATTAATTCTATCTGATATTTCTTTAAGTTTGTGTTCATCAAAACCAGTCACACCTCTTTTATCTTTGCCTTTGGATGGTTTATATCTAGACCATGAGCCCTCAAACCATTCTATTTTAGGTTTATAATCTTTTGCACTTTTATATTGTTCGTCCAATAAATCTTTGAATTTTTTAACATTTTGATCTAAAAGATTTTGGGTAATTGAATTTTCATTAACTAACTTGTTTCCATATATCTTATAAACACTTGGATGTGCTCTAATTTTTTTATACATCAATGGCTGAGTAAATGAAGGTTCGTCCCCTTCGTTATGTCCAAATCTTCTATAGCAAATTAGGTCGACTACAACATCTCTATTAAACTTCAGTCTAAATTCAGTAGCGATTCTAGTCGCATAAACAACTGCTTCTGGGTCGTCTCCGTTCACATGAAGAATTGGAGCTTCAACCATTTTTGCAACATCTGATGGGTATGGTGATGACCTGGCAAATCTTGGACTAGTAGTGAAACCAATTTGATTATTTACTATAATATGAATGGTGCCGCCTGTATTATGGCCAGGAAGTCCTGACATAGCAAAACATTCTGCTACCACTCCTTGGCCAGCAAAAGCAGCATCTCCATGAATAAGAATAGGTATAACTTTGTTTCTTTCTTTGTCTTTATGAAAAAATTGCTTTGCTCTTGTTTGTCCTAAAACCACTGGATTAACAGCCTCTAGGTGAGAGGGATTATCTGTTAAACTTACGTGAACAGAGTTTCCATCAAACTGCCTATCTGAAGATGCACCAAGATGGTATTTTACATCTCCTGCACTTTCCTCAGAGTCTGAGCTTACTTCACCTGCAAATTCATTAAATATTCTTTTATATGATTTTTGTAATACGTTTGCCAAAACATTAAGTCTACCTCTATGAGACATTCCAATTTTAACTTCTTTAATTTGATTTTGTCCACCAATTTTAATTATTTGCTCAAGAGCTGGTATTAAACTTTCACCTCCATCAAGACCAAACCTTTTTGTACCAACATATTTAGTTGCTAAAAATTTTTCAAAACCTTCTGCTTGTACAAGTTTATTTAGTATTGCCTCTTTACCATTCTTAGTAAAGTTTAAAGCATTTTGATCTTGCTCTATTCTATCTCTAAACCATTTTCTCTCAATTGGATTTGAAACATGCATAAACTCATAACCAATATTTCCACAATATGTTTTTTTTAAAAATTTTAGTATTTCTTTAATATTTGCATATTTTTTATTAATTACCCCATTTAGGAAAATTTTCTTTTCATAATTCTGTTTTTTAAAACCGTAAAATTCAGGATGTAATTCATCTAGATACTCAGATTCTCTCATTTCTAGTGGATCTAAATTTGCTAATAAATGTCCTCTCAATCTATAAGCACGTATCAATGCAACAGCACTGATTGAATCTTTGTTAGAGTCTGCAAGTAATTGAAAATTAAATTTTTCTGATGAATCTATTTTTTCATTATTTACTTTATTGTTGTCCTCTATCTCTATTTTTTTTTGCAATTCATCAATATCTATTTTTACTTTTGAAGGCCCCCAAGATGGTCCATTTATTTCTGAAGCAATAACTTTTATCTCTTCGCCTATACCCTCAAAATAATTTGCCCAGCTCTCAGGTAATTCGGGATCTTTATTGATAAATTTAAGATACATTTGTTCAATAAATGCACTATTAGACTTATTTAAGAATGAAGTTTTTTCAAATTCAAGATTTTTTGATGAAGACATCTTTTTACTTAATATATCCTTCTAATAGTATTTTTCAATTAGACAGTTTATTAAACAATGTTTTTCCAATGATTGATGGTGATTCTGCAACTGTAATCCCACATTCTTCCATCTTTTTTATTTTATCTTTTGCCCCACCTTTACCTCCAGAAATAATAGCCCCTGCATGACCCATTCTTCGACCAGGCGGAGCTGTAATTCCTGCTATAAATCCAACTATAGGTTTTTTAATTTTATGATTTTTAACAAATTCTGAGGCCTCTTCCTCTGCTGTACCCCCTATTTCTCCGATCATTAAAATCGACTCTGTCTCATCATCATTTAAAAATAAATCTAAACAATCTATAAAATTTGTACCGTTGATTGGATCTCCTCCAATACCAATACAAGTTGATTGACCCAGTCCATTTTCAGTAGTTTGTGCTACTGCCTCATAAGTTAATGTTCCTGATCTAGAAACTATACCAACAGATCCTCTTTTATGAATATTTCCAGGCATTATTCCAATTTTACATTCATCAGGTGTAATTATTCCTGGGCAGTTTGGCCCGATAAGACGACTATTTGAGCTAGCCAAACTTTGTCTTACTTTAAGCATATCCTGAACCGGGATGCCTTCTGTTATGCAAACTATAAGATCTATTGATGCATTAATTGCTTCAATGATTGCATCAGCTGCAAATTTTGCTGGAACATAGATCATAGTAGCGTCTGCACCTACCTCATTTTTTGCCTCTAATACTGTATTAAAAACTGGTCTTTCTAAATGTTTTTGGCCTCCTTTTTTAGGGGTTACTCCACCTACAAGATTTGTCCCATACTTTATTGCTTGTTCAGAGTGGAATGTGCCATGAGATCCTGTGAAGCCCTGACAAATAACTTTTGTATTTTTATTTACTAATACTGACATTTATTTTATCGCCTTAACAATTTTTTTAGCTGCATCATCTAAATTTTCTGCTGATATTAACTTCAAACCAGAATTATCAAGTATTTCTTTACCTTGCTTAAAATTTGTACCTGCAAGTCTAACCACTAGAGGAACACTAATGTTTATCTCCTTAGCAGCATCTACAACCCCTTGTGCAAGCACATCACACCTCATAATTCCCCCAAAAATATTAATTAAGATACCTTTAACATTCTTATCAGAAAGAATAATTTTTAGAGCTGCAGAAACTTTTTCTTTTGATGCGCCGCCTCCTACATCTAAAAAATTGGCAGGCTCCTTTCCATATAATTTTATTATATCCATTGTGGCCATTGCTAGGCCTGCTCCATTAACCATACAGCCTATACTTCCATCTAATTTTATATATGCGAGGTCATGTTTGCTTGCCTCAATTTCTGTTGAGTCTTCCTCATTAAGATCTCTAAGCTCAACAATTTCAGGATGTCTGAACAAGGCATTTGAATCAAAATTTACTTTTGCATCTAAACAAACTATTTTTTCTTCTTTAGTCAAAATTAAAGGATTGACCTCAACCATATTAGCATCAGTACTTATAAACATTTTATAAATTGATTTGATTAAATTTATAGCTTGATTTTTTGCGTCATTATTTAAATTAAAAATTTTTATAATTTTTTCACAATCAGTATTTGAAATTTCTTCATTAATATCAACTTTTGTAGTTAAAATTTTTTCTGGTGTTTTACTTGCTACTTCCTCAATATCCATGCCTCCTTGATCACTTGATATGAAAGCAATTTTTGAACTAGCTCTATCCACAAGACACGATAAATAAAATTCTTTTTCTATGTTTGAGGACTCTTCAACATATAATCTTTTAACTTCTCTTCCCTCTGGGCCTGTTTGATGAGTAATAAGTGTTTTACCAAGTAACTCTTTAGCAGCTAATTCTAGCTCACCAATTGTATTTAAAATTTTTACCCCTCCAGCTTTTCCTCTTCCACCAGCATGTATTTGTGCTTTCAGAACGTATTTTTTAGTTTTCAGTGATTTTACTTTCTCAAGCAGTTCCTCAACATTTAAAGCAAATACTCCTTCTGGGACTATTGCACCATATTTTTTTAAGATTTGTTTGGCTTGATGCTCGTGTATGTTCATTTTTTATTTGGAAAGATCAGGATCTATTTTTGATGCAGCTTCCCAAAGAGCTTTTACTGCATCTATTGAATGCATAAACTCTTTTTTCTCATTATCATCTAAACTGACTTCCTCAATTTTTTCAACACCACTTTTTCCAATGATAACAGGCACTCCAGCATAAACATTGTTTACACTGTACTCTCCATTTAATTGGACCGCACATGGTAATAATTTTTTTTGATCATTTAAATATGCTTCAGCCATTTGAACACCTGATGCTGCAGGAGCATAGAATGCTGAACCTTTCTCTAAAAACTTAACTATCTCAGCTCCCCCATCTCTTGTTCGTTGATTTATTTCTTCAAGTCTTTTTTGAGATATTTTTCCATCTTTAACTAAATCAAGTAAAGGTCGGCCAGAGACTTTTGTAAATCTTGGCATAGGGACCATTGTATCACCATGTCCACCCATCACCATCGCCTCAATCTCTTTGACTGGTACGTTTAGTTCAAGAGACAAAAATAATTTGAATCTAGAACTATCCAATATACCTGCCATGCCCACAACTTTATTAGCTGGTAAACTAGAAAATTTTTGAAATGCCATAACCATCACGTCTAATGGATTAGTAATACATATAACAAACGCATTTGGGGCGTTTTGTTTGACTCCTTCAGCGACTTGTTTAATAATTTTTAAATTTATTCCAAGTAAATCATCTCTACTCATTCCTGGTTTTCTTGGTACACCTGCGGTAATAATTATTACATCTGAGTCCTTAATATCTTTGTAATTATCAGTACCTGAAAATTTAACATTAAAACCATCTACAGATGAAGATTGCGCTATATCTAAAGCTTTTCCTTTTGCAATACCACTCGCTACATCAAATAACACCACTTCGTTTACTAATTCTTTAGTACCAATTAAGTGAGCAAGAGTTCCACCAATTTGGCCTGCGCCAATCAAAGATATTTTTGTCATTATTTTCCTTTTATTTCATTGTTGGCATTACAAATTCCGCATTTGAACGGATACCAGAAGGCCACCTAGAAGTTACTGTTTTAAGTTTTGTATAAAATTTTATTCCTTCCATACCGTGCATTGCACTATCTCCAAATAAAGATCTTTTCCAGCCTCCAAAACTATGAAAGGCCATCGGCACTGGTATGGGTACGTTAATACCAACCATACCTACCTGAATTTTGCTAGCGAATGTTCTTCCAGCATCTCCATCTCTAGTATAAATACTTACTCCATTTCCATATTCATGGTCGTTAATTAATTTTGCAGCCTCTTCAAAAGTTTTAACTCTGACAACTGATAATACTGGGCCAAATATTTCCTCTTTGTATATTCTCATATCTTTATTAACATGATCAAATAAACAACCACCGATGTAAAATCCATTCTCATAACCTTGAAGTTTAAGATCTCTTCCATCAACAACTAGTTTAGCACCCTCTTTAACACCTAAATCTACATATCCTTTAACTCTTTCTAGGTGTTCTTTTGTTACCAAAGGACCCATTTCAGATGCTTTATCCATCCCAGGGCCAACTTTTAAAGCTTCAGCTTTTTTAGATAATCTTGAAACAAGCTCATCTCCAATATCTCCAACAGCAACAGCAACAGACTGAGCCATACATCTTTCGCCTGCAGAACCATAAGCTGCACCCATTAAACCGTTAACTGCTCCATCTAAGTCACAATCTGGCATTACCACCAAATGATTTTTGGCACCACCTAGTGCTTGAACTCTCTTTTCATTTTTAGCCGAGTTTTCATAAATATATTTTGCGATTGGAGTCGAGCCTACAAAACTTACTGCTTTAATATCAAAGTTCTCCAATATTGCATCTACAGATTCTTTGTCACCATTCACTACATTAAACACTCCCTCAGGAAGACCTGCTTCTATAAGCAATTGAGCTAACATAATAGAACATGAAGGGTCCTTTTCAGATGGTTTTAAAATAAATGTATTTCCACATGCTATTGCTATTGGAAACATCCACATTGGAACCATAGCAGGAAAATTAAATGGGGTAATTCCTGCAACCACCCCTAAAGGTTGTCTCATTGACCAACTATCAACATTTGTTCCAACATTTTCAGAAAATTCACCTTTTAATAAATGAGGTATTCCACAAGCAAATTCAACAACCTCTAACCCTCTTGTTAAAGAGCCTCTGGCATCCTCAAAAACTTTTCCATGTTCAGAAACAATTAGTTTTGTCAATTCATCAGAATTTTTTTCAATTAGTTCTTTAAATTTAAACATTACTCTTGCTCTTTGAAGAGCTGGCTTTAAGGACCATGTTTCAAAAGCTTTTTTAGCAATTTCAACAGCTTGATCTAAATCTGATTTTGACGCTAACTTTACCTCAGACTCTTGCTCACCTGTAGCTGGATTAAAAACTTTACCTTTTCTATCAGAAGAACCTGAAAATAATTTTCCGTCAACAAAGTGTTCAATTAACTTCATGAGTAGGATCTTTTAAAACAAAAATACTTATTAGTCTATTTAAACATTAGCTGTAGCTAACATTTTCTTGATTTCAGCAATTGCTTTTGCTGGATTTAGCCCTTTAGGACAAGCACTGGTACAATTTAGAATGGTATGACATCTATAAAGTTTTAGTTCATCAGCAACTTTTTTTAATCTTGCTTTTCTTTCGTCATCTCGACTATCAACAATCCATCTATAAGCCTGCAAAAGTACAGCGGGACCTAAATATTTATCTCCATTCCACCAATAACTAGGACATGACGTAGAACAACATGCACACATAATACATTCATATGCACCATCTAATTTTGCTCTATCTTCTTTTGATTGAAAAATCTCATTTGTATCTTTAGATGAATTATTTTTTAACCAAGGCTCAATAGACTGATACTGTTTATAAAGGCCATCTAAGTCGCCTATTAAATCTCTCTTCACTTTTAAATGAGGCAAAGGATAAATGTCAATATCACCATCTATTTCAGCATGAGGTTTTGTACAAGCAAGGCCATTTTTACCTCCCATATTCATTGCACATGAACCACAAACACCATGAGCGCACGACCTTCTATATGCCAGAGTTGGATCTATTTCATTTTTAATTTTATTTAAGATGTCTAAAACTTTTGAGGGACAATTGTCCATATCAACTTCGTAAGTATCAATTCTTGGATTTTCTTCTGTAGATGGATCCCATCTATAAACATTAACTTTACGAATATTTTTTGAACCTGTCTTATCTTTAAAATATTTCCCTTTATTTACCTCAGAATTTTTAGGTAAACTTATTTGAGCCATTAATAAACTCTTTCCTGAGGTGGAAAATATTGTACTTCATTAGTCAATGTTGAATTATGAACAGGTCTGTATGTTATTTTTGTATCTTTTCCATCGCACCAAGCAAGTGTGTGCTGCATAAATTTTTTATCGTCTCTGTTAGGATAATCCTCTCTTGCATGAGCTCCTCTACTCTCTTTTCTATGATATGCAGAGTCTACTGTGGTTACTGCCTGTCTAATTAAATTATCAAACTCTAAGGTTTCTACTAAATCTGTATTAAAAACTAAAGATCTATCCTTAACTGAAATTGAGTCCATACTATCATAAGTTTTTCTAATTTCGTTAACACCTTCCTCTAAATTTTTTTCTGTTCTAAATACTGCACATTTCGACTGCATTGTTTTTTGCATCGCTAGTCTTAATTCTGCAGTACTATTATCTCCTTGTGCATTTCTTAATTTATCAAATCTATCTAAGCACTTCTGAGTTTCTGTCTCTGGGATTTCTTCATGAGGTGCACCTGGTTTGATTAGTTCAGCAGCTCTTTTTGCTGCAGCTCTTCCAAACACAACTAAATCAATTAAAGAATTTGAACCAAGTCTATTTGCTCCATGAACTGATACACATGCTGCTTCTCCGATTGCCATCAGGCCTGGCACTGTCTTCTCTGATCCATTAACTGTTAAAACTTCTGCTTTATAATTAGTTGGAATTCCACCCATATTATAATGAACAGTTGGAACAACTGGGATTGGCTCCTTTGTTACATCAACATTCGCAAATAATCTTGCCGCTTCAGTGATCCCTGGAAGTCTATTTTCAATAACACTTTTATCTAAATGACTTAAATGTAAATGAACATGATCTTGATCTTTTCCTACACCTCTTCCCTCATTAATTTCTATCGACATTGATCTACTGACAACATCTCTTGATGCTAAATCTTTTGCATTTGGAGCATATCTCTCCATAAATCTTTCGCCTTTAGAGTTTACTAGATATCCTCCTTCTCCTCTAACGCCTTCAGAAATTAATGTTCCGTGTCCGTAAATACCAGTTGGGTGAAATTGAACAAACTCCATATCTTGTAGCGGCAACCCTGCTCTTAATACCATTGCATTTCCATCTCCTGTACAAGTATGCGCAGAAGTTGCGGAATAATAAACTTTTCCATATCCACCTGTCGCTATAATTACTGTATGAGCTCTAAATCGATGAATTGTTCCATCATTTAAATTCCAAGCTATTAATCCTTTACACTCACCGTCTTTCATTAATAAATCTAGTGCAAAATATTCTATAAAAAATTCTGTATTGTGTTTCAAAGCTTGCCCATAAAGAGTATGTAATATTGCATGTCCAGTTCTATCTGCAGCTGCACATGTTCTCTGGACTATTCCATTTCCATAATTTTTTGTCATTCCTCCAAATGGTCTTTGATAAATTTTTCCCTCATCTGTTCGACTAAATGGAACTCCATATTTTTCTAATTCTAAAACTGCTTTGGGTGCTTCCTTACAAAGATACTCGATGCTATCTTGATCTCCTAACCAATCAGCTCCTTTAACAGTATCATACATATGCCATCTCCAATCATCTTCACCCATGTTTCCAAGCGCAGCAGAAATCCCACCTTGGGCTGCAGAGGTATGACTTCTGGTTGGAAATACTTTTGAGATACATGCAGTTTTTAGGCCTGCTTCACTCAAACCAACAGCAGCTCTGAGTCCTGATCCACCAGCACCTAAGACTACAACGTCATATTCATGATCTATAATATTGTATGAACTCATTATTTTAGATTAAATATAATAATTATTGTTAAAAATGAAATACCTATAGCAGAAATATACAATAGTCTGTTTGCGACATTTTTGATTTTTTCATTAGCAATATAGTCCTCAAAAACCTCACTAATAGTTAATGATGAGAAAAAAAATGCAAATATAATAAATAAACTAAAGAGAAATTTATTTATTGGGGTGATAAAAAAATTTAAAATTTCTAAATATCCTTGATCATAAATAGATACGAAACTTAATATAAACCAAAGCATAAGAGGTAATAAAATTACTGATGAAACTTTTGTAAAAATCCATTTTTTTGTTGCTAAATTCATATTAAAAAAAATTTCTACCAATTAGATAAATAACAACTGTAAGCAGGAAGGAACCAAATATAACAAACAAGCCCGTTATACGAGTTGTTTGTAATTCAAAACCATAACCCATATCCATTATTAGATGCCGTATTTCACTCAAAACTTGGAAACTAAATGACCAAACGATACCTAAAACAACAAATTTACCAAAAAATGAATTAAGAAAAAAATTTATTAAAGTGTAATTTGCTTCCCCTAGAATTAACCAACCAGACCACAAACAAATAAATGTAATAGCTAAAATATTAATTATACCAGTTATTCTATGAGAAATAGATACTAACGAAGAAATATGCCATCTATAAATTTGTATATGTGGTGATAGTGGTTTTTTATCTTCCATAAAAGTTGTTTGTAATCAAACTTTCAGCAATTTGTACTGCGTTCAATGCCGCTCCTTTAACTAAATTATCCGATACGATCCACAAATTTATTGTATTTTCTCGAGACTCATCCAATCTTATTCTTGAAATAAAAGTTTCAAATTTATCCTCTGCCTCAACTGGTGTTATATAACCACCGTCCTGATGTTCATCAATAACCTTACACCCAGGAGAGGTAGATAGAACTTTTCTTATTTCATCCAAATCACATTTTTTATTAAATTCTACGTTTGTGCTTATACAGTGTGAAACAAGAACAGGTATCCTTACACAAGTAGATGTTACTTTAATTTTTTTATCTAAAATTTTTTTTATTTCATCTGTAGTTTTTTGTTCTTCTTTTGTGTAACCATTTTCTAAAAAACTATCAATATGAGGAATTGCATTAAAAGCGATTTGCTTAGTAAAATTTTTTGATTCTATTTTTTTTTTTTGAAAATAGTCCTCTGTTTGAGACAACAATTCATCCATAGCTGACTTACCTGCTCCTGATACTGACTGATATGTAGAAGCAACTATACGAATGATATTATACAAATCATGCAATGGTTTAAGAGCCACAACAACTGGAATTACTGAACAGTTAGCATTAGCGATAATATTTTTATTTTTTACATCAGATAATTTTTTTGGATTAACTTCTGGAACAATTAATGGAATATCAGGATCTTTTCTAAAATATTTTGAATTATCAATAACAATAGTTTTTTCAGCAGCAATATGGGCCCATTTTTCAGCTACTCCACTACCTGCTGCAAAAAAAGCGATTTTAACTGAGGAAAAATCAAATTTCTCAAGTTCAGTTACTTTGTGTTCTTTTCCATTATAACTTATTTTTTTTCCTTCGCTTTTTTTTGAAGCCAGTAAAAAAAGATTTTCAATATTTATTTGTTTTTTCTCTAAAATTTCTATTATTTTTCTACCAACATTTCCTGTTGCGCCTACAATTGCTATATTCATAATACTAAATGACTTTTAATTTTAAACGAGAGGTAAATCACAAACAGTACCCACATATATTTTTTCATTTATTTCTATATTAAACTGATTTTTTGTATTCCAGTAAGGTTTATTAATCATTGCAATTCCAATAACTTTATCAAAAGTGGGTGAATAAGTTGCTGATCTAACATATCCAACTATTTCCTTGTTATCAGCAAATAAAGTCTTTTCGCAATACATATCAATTTTATTATGATCAATTTTTACGCCCATAAGTTTTCTAGTTATTCCTTTTTCTTTTATTTTTTTAAGTTTTTCTTTACCTAAAAAATTAACATCACTATCTAAATGAATAAATTTATCAAAATTTGCTTCAAAAGGATTGTCTCTATTGTCAAAATCATTTCCATAAGATAACAAATTACCTTCAATTCTCTCTATTAAATTTGGGCAACCTGGCTTAACATTAAATTCTTTTCCTTCTTCGAACAAATAATCATATAAATTCTGACCTGCGATGTCATTATCAACATATACTTCAAATCCACCTTGTTTGGACCATCCAGACCTTGCAATAAAATATTTGTGACCTTTTAATTCAAAATAATCAAAGTTAAAAAATTTTAAATTTCTAATCTCTTCACCGAATAGTTTTGACATTAAATCATCAGCCAAAGGTCCTTGAACAGCTAAGATATTTACATTTGGTTCATTAATTTCAACCTCAAATCTATTTCCAGCTGCAAGACCTTTTGCAAAAAATATTACATCTGCATCGGCTATAGATAACCACCATTTGTTCTCTGCAAGTTTATTAATTATTGGATCATTAACCAAAAGTCCATCATTATCGATTAATGGAGCGTAATAACATTTTCCAACTTTTGATTGAGATAAGTCTCTACAAGTCATTAATTGAACTAATTTAGATGAGTCCTTTCCAGAGATTTCGACTTGTCTCTCTGCTGCAACATCCCAAACTTGCACATATTTTTTTAAGTGATGATAATCACTTTCTAAAGATTTAAATGATGCTGGAAGTAACATATGATTATAAACTGTGTAGCTACTCACACCATGAGCTTCTATTCTGTCGGTATAAGGTGTACTCCGTAATCTTCTTGATTTTGCAATAGAAAAATTTTTCATTTTTTTAAAAATTCTAGGACCTTTTCTCTCATTTCAAATGCTTTTTCAATCATAATCATATGACCACAACCTTCGAAGACGTGGGTAGAAGAATTTTTTACGAGATTTGAAAATTTTTTTCCTGCTTCAATATTTACCATCTTATCAAGTGCACCAAATATAAACATGCTAGGACAATTTATTGAACTGGCGGCCTCTTTACCGTTGGAATAATTATTACAAGCAATAAGATCAACAGCTAATATTTCGCTGATATCCCTGGGTGATTGAATTATTCTTTCAATTGGATTGCCACCAATAAATTTTTTGGAGCCCTCATATCCCCACTTCATCATCAATTTAACAGCATCTGAGTCACCATTTTTTGCTAATTCAATTAAATCTGGATGAACTGGCATTTTATAAGAACCACCAACAAAAATTAATTTTTTTATTCTAGCTGAATATTTATAAGCGAATTCTAAAATCTCTAAACATCCTTGGGAGTGTCCAATTAAAACTAAATCATTTACATTTAACTGATTAAATGCTTTTTCTAACCAATCTGTTATTTTTTCTATAGTATTTATACAAGGACCATCAGAATTGCCATGTCCAGGTAAATCTATCGATAAAACATTAAAATTTTGATTTGAAAAAAATTGCTCGGTTAAAGACCAAACAATATGTGACATCCCACTCCCATGCAAAAATACAATTGTTTGCTTTTTTGGATCAATGCCTTGCCCTGCATCTGATGCATGGACATTTTTATTTTCTACTTGGAAAATCAAATAATTACCTAGAATTGTTTTCTTAGTTCAAACTTCTGAATTTTTCCTGTAGAAGTTTTTGGTAACTCACAGAAAATTACTTTTTTTGGAACCTTAAATCCTGCTAGAGTTTCTTTACAAAAATCTATTAATTCTTTTTCACTTGCAGGTTTATCTTTAACCATTTCGATGAAAGCGCATGGAACTTCACCCCATTTTTCATCAGGTTTTGCGACCACAGCTGCAATAGAAACAGAAGGGTGTTTAGAAAGAGTATTTTCTATCTCAATTGAGGATATATTTTCTCCTCCAGATATAATTATATCTTTAGATCTGTCTTGTATTTTGACATATCCATCAGGATGCATTACGGCTAAATCTCCAGTGTGAAACCAGCCACCTTTCATTGCTTTATCTGTAGCCTCTTTATCTTTAAAATATCCTTTCATAACTATGTTACCCCTTATCATTATTTCACCTATAGTTTTACCATCCTTTGGAACTTCTTTCATAGTTTTAGGATCTAATATAGTTACGCCTTCAGTATTTGGATATCTTACTCCCTGTCTCGCTTTAATTTCATTTTGTTTATCTTCATCAAAATCATTCCACTCATCATTCCAAGCACATTGTGTAACATGTCCATATGTTTCCGTTAAACCATAAACATGCATTACTTCAAAACCAAGCGCTTTCATTTTTTTAAAAATTACACTTGGTGGAGGAGCCCCAGCAGTTAGAACATAAACTTTGTGTTTTAATTTTTTTCTGTCAGATTCTGGAGCGCCAGTGATCATGTTTAAGACGATAGGTGCTCCACCAAAATGCGTTACGTTATATCTATCAATTAAATCAAATATTTTTTTAATATCTATATTTCTTAAACAAATAGTTCTTCCGTTTAACATCGGGATTGTCCAGGGATAACACCATCCATTACAATGAAACATTGGTACAATTGTTAAAAAATTTAAACGATTAGGCATATTCCATGCAACTGAACTACCTGTAGACATTAAATAAGCACCTCTATGATGATAAACTACACCTTTTGGATTTCCTGTAGTTCCAGATGTATAACTTAAAGAAATAGACTGCCATTCATCGTCTGGCATTTTCCAATTGAAGTTTTCGTCTCCAGTGTTTAAAAAATTTTCATACTCTAGATCACCAATGGTTTCACACTTTGATTGATCAGCATATTTGTCATTTATATCAATAACTGTAATTTTTTTATCTAAGTTTTTTAAAGCTTTTTTGACCTCCACATGTAATTGTCTATCCACAACTAAAACTTTTGCATCACTATGATTTAAAATATAATTGATAGTATTTGCATCTAATCTAACATTAATTGTATTTAAAACTGCTCCTGTCATTGGAACAGAATAGTGAGCCTCAAATATTTCAGGTGTATTAAACGCTAAGAATGAAACTGTGTCACCTTTTTTAATTCCAATTTTAGATAATGCACTAGCAAATTTTACTGCTCTTTGATAAACTTTGCTCCAAGTATAACGTCTGTCTTCATAAACGATTGCTTCATAATTTGGATAAATTTCTGTTGCTCTTTTTAAAAATGTTAGAGGTGTTAGCGGAACATGGTTGGCTTCATTTTTGTCCAAATTAGTATCGTAATGATTCATCCTAAATAAATTTGAATTTCATAATATTGGAACTACCTGAAATTGCAGATTTGTAATGATATTCTGCTCTAGGTAATACCTTTTCAAAATAAAATTTAGCTGTATTAATTTTATCCGAATAAAAGTCTTTATTTTTTTCGTAGTCATTAAAACTAACCTCTAAAACTTTAATCCAAGAGTAAGCAATTGAAACATATCCAAGTGTTTTTAAATAGTCATTTGCTGCCGCACTAACATCGTCTTTTTCAATTTTACTTTGATCACTAATCCAACCTGTAAACTTAGATAATATATTCAGGTAATGATTTAATTCTTTTGAAAAAGTTTCAACTTTTCCTTTTTTACTATCGCACTCAGACTTAACCATGTCTAAAAATCTCTCAATTATATTACCATTTTTATTTGATAATTTTCTAAATACTAAATCTGCTGCCTGAACTGAGTTTGTTCCTTCATAAATAGGAGTAATACGATTATCTCTATATAATTGCTCTATTCCTTGATCTTTTGTATACCCATACCCTCCATGTATCTGCATTGCGTCGTTTGTTATCTCCATGGCTAAATCAGTAAACAATGATTTTACCACAGGTGTCATTAATGAAACATAATCAGATGCTTCTTGTTTTATTTTTTCATCAGGATGATAAAGGCTAACTTCCGTTTGTTGAGATAACCAAAAACATAATGCCCTTTCTCCTTCAATTATTGATTTCATATTTAACAAAGATTTTCTAATGTCAGCATGTTCAATTATAAAATCTGCACCATTAGTTGACTTGGTATTATTAGTTTTTCCTTGTTTTCTCTCTTTAGCATATGCAAGTGAGTTCTGATAAGCAATTTCAGATAGGCCTAAACCCTGTATACCAACTACTATTCTCTCTAAGTTCATCATTGTAAACATAGCACTTAAACCTTTGTCTTTAGCTCCAATCATATAACCAGTTGCATCATCAAAATTTAAAACACATGTAGCCGAACCTTTTATTCCCATTTTACTTTCAATAGATCCTGTTGATACACCATTCCTTGGGCCAACAGTTCCATCCTCATTTACTATAAATTTAGGTACCAAAAATAAACTTATGCCTTTAGTTCCAGCTGGAGAGTCAGTAGCTCTAGCAATTACAAGATGAATAATATTTTCTGTAAGGTCTTGATCACCAGAAGTGATGAATATTTTCTGACCACTTAGTTTATATGTTCCATCAGTTTGTTTTTCGGCTTTAGTCTTTAAAAGTCCTAAATCAGTTCCACAAACTGGTTCAGTTAAACACATCGTGCCACTCCATTTACCCTCAACCATTTTGGGTAAATATTTGTTCTTTATTTCTTCTGTAGCATGACGATTAATACAATTATAAGCTCCAATACTTAATTCACTATAAAGTTTAAATGACAAGCTTGCAGAAGATAACATTTCATCAAAAAACGCGCTCACAGTTTTAGGCATTCCTTGACCACCATATTTTGGATCACAAGATAAAGATGTCCATCCATCTTCTATATATTTTTGGTATGCCTCTTTATAGCCTGGGGGAGTTCTTACAACTCCATTTTCTAAAACTGCAGGATTTTCATCTCCTACTTTTGCAAGTGGTAAAATTAAATTTTGATTTATTTTGGCTGCTTCTTCTAAAATATCTTTTACCAAATCAGAATTAACTTCGTTATACTTTTCTAGTTCATTGTAGTATTTATTGTCTCTTAACTTATCATAAAGAAACATCATATCTTTTACTGGAGCTGTATAACTTGGCATATTAAAGTTTAGAATAATTATAGATTTATTGCAATTTTGAAATTATCGCATCACCCATTGCTGAAGTTGATGCCTCTTTCATTCCATCTGATAGAATGTCTTTAGTTCTTAAACCATCATTTAATACCTGCTGTACTGCTTTTTCTAATGCGTCAGCCTCATTATCTAAATCCAAGGAATACCTTAAAGCCATAGCAAAGCTTAAAATAGAAGCAATAGGATTTGCAATCGATTTACCAGCAATATCTGGCGCTGAACCATGAATAGGTTCGTACATAGCTCTCATTTCTCCATCTTTATTTTTTGCCCCTAAAGATGCAGAAGGTAATAGACCTAAAGAGCCTGTTAGCATTGATGCTTGATCTGAAAGCATATCACCAAATAAATTATCAGTTACAATTACATCAAACTGTTTAGGATTTCTTAATAGTTGCATTGCACAATTATCAGCAAGCATATGGCTTAATTCTACATCTTTAAACTCTTTATCATGAAGTTCTTGTATTTCCTCCTTCCATAACTGTCCGGCTTCCATAACATTTGATTTTTCACAAGAAGTTACTTTATTTGATCTTTTTCGTGCTAGGTCAAATGCAATACGTGCTACTCTTACAATTTCACTAGTCGTATATGTATGAGTATTTATTCCTTTTCTCTCTCCATTTTCAATTGGTTTAATTCCTCTTGGTTCACCAAAATATATTCCACCTGTAAGCTCTCTAACTATCATTATATCTAATCCTGAAACTACCTCTGGTTTTAATGTTGAGGCGCTTACCAATTGTTCAAAGCATATTGCTGGTCGTAAATTAGCAAATAGTTTTAGTTCTTTTCTTAATTTTAATAATGCTCTTTCTGGTTTTTTAGAAAATTCTACTTCATCCCATTTTGGTCCACCTACCGCGCCTAGCATAACAACTTCGCTCTCTAAAGCTTTATAAAATACTTCATCAGTGATTGGAGTTCCATGTTTATCATAAGAACAACCACCAGCAAGATCTTCGTCTACTTCAAAATCTAGTGATTTTTTATCATTAAACCAATTAATAATTTTTTTTACTTCACCTATTACTTCTGGACCAATACCGTCACCAGGTAATAAAAGAATTTTTCTTTTTTTTACCTTAATCATTAAAAATCCAAGGTTTTTGATTTTTTAAATTATTTTCAAATGTTTTAATTTTGTTTGATTTTTTTAAGGATAAAGCGATATCATCAAGACCTTCAAGTAAACACTTTTTTTTAAATGGATCAATTTCAAACTTAGTTTCGCTATTACCGTAAACAATTACTTGTTCATTTAGATCAACTGAAATTTCTTCCTTTCTGTTTGCGTAATCTGAAAGCTCTTTTATTTTTTCCTCCTCAAGAATAATTGGCAAAATACCATTCTTAAAACAATTGCTATAAAAAATATCTGCATAACTTGAACTGATTACACAAGTAATTCCAAAATCTAGTAGCGCCCAAGGAGCATGTTCTCTTGACGAGCCACATCCAAAGTTTTTACCTGCAATTAAAATTTTTGACTTATTGAATGGATCATTGTTAAGGACAAAATTATCAATTTCTTTTCCTTGATCATCGTATCTCATTTCAAAAAATAGGTTTTTTCCAAGTCCAGTTCTTTTAATAGTTTTTAAAAATTGCTTAGGTATAATCATATCCGTATCAATATTTACTATTGGTAAATATGCGGGAATACTTTTTAATGTATTAAACTTTTGCATTTAATTTTGATACTTTCTAACATCGTCAAGATTTCCTGAAATTGCCGCTGCAGCTGCCATTCCAGGGCTCACTAAATGAGTTCTACCGCCTCTACCTTGTCTTCCTTCAAAATTTCTATTTGAAGTAGAGGCACATCTTTCCTCAGGCTTAAGCTTATCAGCATTCATGGCTAAACACATAGAACAGCCTGGCTCTCTCCACTCAAATCCTGAACTGATGAAAATCTTATCTAATCCCTCTTGCTCAGCTTGTTCTTTAACTAACCCAGATCCTGGAACTACCATTGCATTAACGTGTGATGATATTTTTTTATCTTTTAAAATTTTTGCTGCCTCTCTTAAATCCTCAATTCTTCCGTTTGTACAACTTCCTATAAATACTTTATCGATTTTTATATCAGTTGCTGACATATCAGGTTTTAGTCCCATGTATTTCAACGATCTTTCAATTGAATTCTTTTTGTCTTCGTCTGTCTCGCTTTGTGGATTAGGAACTTTTCCATCAATTGTAATAACATCTTGTGGCGAAGTTCCCCATGTTATCATTGGCAAAATTTCCGCTGCATTTAAATTTATTTCCTTATCAAAATTTGCATCTTTGTCAGTCTTAAGACCACTCCAGTAATTTAAAGCTTTTTCCCAATTTTGACCCTTCGGTGACATAGGTTTGCCTTTTAAATACTCAAATATTTTTTCATCTGGTGCAATCAATCCTGCTCTTGCTCCACCTTCAATTGTCATATTGCAGATCGTCATTCTTTGCTCAACGCTCAATGATCTTATTAAATCTCCTGCATATTCAATTACACAACCCGTTCCACCAGCTGTACCAATTTTTCCAATTATCTGAAGAATTACGTCTTTTGAAGTAACCCCTAACGGAAGTTTACCATTAACATTAATTCTAAAATTTTTTGCTTTCTTTTGAACTAGTGTTTGTGTTGCTAAAACGTGTTCAACTTCTGATGTTCCGATTCCAAATGCTAAAGCTCCAAAGGCTCCATGGGTTGCAGTATGACTATCTCCACATACAATAACAGTACCCGGTTGAGTAAAGCCTTGTTCTGGACCTATGATATGCACAATTCCTTGTCGTCTGTCATCCATTCCAAAAAGTTGAACACCAAACTCCTTACAATTTGCATCTAAAGTATCTACTTGTATTTTAGACTCTTGATCAGCTATTCCTTTAGTTCTATCAGTAGTTGGAACATTATGATCTGCAACTGCAAGTGTTAGATCAGGATGTCTTACTTTCCTATTTGAATTTCTTAACCCTTCAAATGCTTGTGGACTTGTCACTTCGTGAATTAAATGTCTATCAACAAAAAGAAGCGCTGTTCCATCATCCTGTTGATCAACCAAGTGATCATTCCATATTTTATCGTAAAGTGTTGTGGGCATTGAAAAAAAAATTATTTTTTTTCTGAAGGGCTTTCTAATTTTTTTTCTTCTTTAGAAGCCTCTTCTTTCGGTGCCTCCTCAGCTTTAACAGTATCGTCTTGTACTGCTTCTATATTAGGGGCCTCTTCTTTTGGTGCCTCTACTGCGGGAGCAACGTTTTCTTCTGTTACTGTTTCTGGCTTAACATCAACATCAATACCAATTTTTTTTCTTATTTTTTCTGCTATTCTTGCTGATTTACCAGTTCTATCTCTTAAATAATATAGTTTGGCTCTTCTTACTTTACCTGATCTTATAACTTTAATTGAATCTATTAATGTTCCATATAAGGGAAAAGTTCTCTCAACTCCTTCTCCGAAAGAAATTTTTCTTACTGTAAAAGAGGAGTTTAAATCTCTACTTTTTTTAGCAATACAGACACCTTCAAAATATTGAATTCTGTCTTTTTTACCTTCAGTAATTCTGACACCAACCTTAACAACATCACCTGGATAAAAATCTGGAATTTTTTTCTCAGAAAGAATTTTTTTTACGTTATGTTGGTTTATTTCTTCAATAGTTTTCATGTTAGCAATAATCAAGTTAGTTCTTCTTATATTTTTCCCACAAATCTGGTCTTCGGTCGCGTGTTATAGCCTCAGATTGAGATAAACGCCAGTCTTTAATTTTACTATGATCACCTGATAATAGTACATCTGGTACTGATTTTTTCTCCCAAATTTGAGGTTTTGTATACTGCGGATACTCTAATAGACCATTTTCAAAAGTTTCTTCGATCTTAGAATTATCATTTCCTAATACTCCTGGTAATAACCTGAGTACACTATCAATAACAACATATGCAGCTGTTTCGCCACCAGACAAAACATAGTCTCCTATACTTACTTCTTCTATATTTCTTGTAGATAATACTCTCTCGTCAACGCCTTCAAAATGACCACAAATAAGTGATAAGGATTTTGCAGTCGCCAATTTTTTCGCATAGCTTTGATCAAATTTTTTTCCTTTTGGAGACAAATATAAAATTTTTTCACCTTCAATTCTGTTTTGATCTAATGATTTAGCAAGGACATCTGCCTTTAGTAACATTCCTGATCCACCACCATAAGGTGTGTCATCTACAGTTTTATGTTTATCTTCAGCTGCATCTCTTATGTTAACAACCTTTAAATCCCATAACTTTTTAGACATAGCTTTTCCATATAATCCTTTTGACAGAGGACCAGGAAAAACTTCTGGATAAAGTGTAAACACTTGAGCTTGCCACATAAATAATTTTTAAACTATTTTTTTTCTTCCTTTGGAGCTTCTTCCTTTGGAGCTTCTTCCTTTGGAGTTTCTGCTGCTGGTGCTGCGTCTGCTTTAGGAGCTTCTTCCTTTGGAGCTTCTTCCTTTGGAGTTTCTGCTGCTGGTGCTGCGTCTGCTTTAGGAGCTTCTTCCTTTGGAGCTTCTTCCTTTGGAGTTTCTGCTGCTGGTGCTGCGTCTGCTTTAGGAGCTTCTTCCTTTGGAGCTTCTTCCTTTGGAGTTTCTGCTGCTGGTGCTGCGCCTGCTTTAGGAGCTTCAGTTTTATCTCCCTCTTTTTTATTCCTCTCTTTTTTCGGAATAGCTTTATTAGGGTTATTACCGTTTACAGGCATTGGCATTAATTCATTTTCTCCCAATATTCTCGCAACTCTAGTCGTTGGTTTAGCTCCTTGACCAAGCCAATATTTAATTCTTTCGGCCTCAAGACCTACTCTTTCTTTTTTATCTTTGGGTAAAAGAGGATTAAAAAATCCAACCTTCTCAATAAATCTTCCATCTCTCGCAAAACGACTATCAGCTACAACGACTTTATATACTGGACGCTTTTTTGTTCCTCCTCTTGATAATCTTAGTTTTAACATATCTTCTCCTTTTATTATTTTAATTGGTTAAATAGCTCTGGTGGTATTCCTTTATCAGACATACCCTTGATATTTCCTTTGGACATCTTTTTCATCATTTCAGACATCATTTTAAATTGTTTTAACAATTTATTGATAGTGGCTGGATTGGTACCAGAGCCATTAGCAATTCTTTTTTTTCTAGAACCATCAATTATTTTTGGGTTCTCTCTCTCTTTTTTTGTCATAGACAAAATAATAGCTTCATTTGTAGTAATAATACTTTCATCAATTCCAGCTGAGTCCATTTGAGATTTAATTTTTGAAACTCCTGGCATAAATGACATTATTCCTTCAATGCCACCCATTTTTTTCATTTGTCTTAGTTGAGCCAAATAATCTTGCATTGAAAACTGACCTTTTTTTAAATTTTCTTCAGCTTTTTTAATATTTTCTTCGCCAAGATCTTGAGCAGCTTTTTCAACAAGAGAAACTATGTCTCCCATTCCAAGAATTCTGTTAGCTATTCTGTCAGGGTGAAATACTTCAAGATTGTCAATTTTTTCCCCAATTCCTAAAAATTTAATAGGAACATTTGAAACATATTTCATACTGACCGCAGCACCTCCTCTAGCATCACCATCGGCTCTAGTTAAAATAATTCCTGATAAATTAACTGTATTTTTAAATTCCTTTGCAACAGATGCTGCAACTTGACCTGTTAAAGAGTCTGCTACTAGGAATGTTTCTGTTGGATTAATTACACCTTCAATTTGTTTAATCTCACTCATCATCTGTAAGTCAATTTGAGTTCTTCCAGCAGTATCAAAAAGGATTATTTCAGCACCATTTAAATTAGCAGCACCAATTGCTCTTCTACAAATATCTGCTGGTTGCTGCCCTTCAACAATTGGTAAGGTTAAAATATTATTTTGTTCCCCTAAAGATCTAAGTTGCTCTTGTGCCGCTGGTCTATAAATGTCTAAGCTTACCATCATGACTTTTTTCTTTTTGTTATTCTCCAAGTACTTAGCAAGTTTTGCGGTTGTTGTTGTTTTACCTGAACCCTGAAGTCCTACCAACATCATTGGGACAGGTGGTACTGCGTTAAGATTTATATCGCTGTTAGACTCTCCCAACAAACTTACAAGTTCATCGTATACAATTTTGACAACCATATCCCCTGGTGAAGTCGATCTAATAATCTCTTGACCCAAAGCTTTTGGCTTAACTTTTTCAATAAAATCTTTAGCAACCGCTAAAGATACGTCAGCCTCTAAAAGAGCTTGCCTAATTCCTCTTAAACCTTCATCAACTTGAGCTTCATCAAGTGAAGGTGATTTTTTTAGAGAAGAAAAGATTTCTTCAAATTTATTTGTCAAATTTTCAAACATATTTTTGCACAGCAGTAATCCCACTAGTGGGCGAAGCCTCGCTGACTAGTGTCGATCTCTTTGTTTCCAAAGACACCGCAAAGTTAATGTTTTTGCGGAAACGCCAACAACCTATAATAGAGGTTCAAAAAGTCAATAAATAAGTTAAATATCTATATATGGATATCAAAGCGTTTAAAATGGATGGTTTAGGTAATGATTTTGTTATTATAGATAATAGGCAAAAAATTACTAATTTAAGCAAAGAGCAAATTATTAAAATTTGCGATAGAGAATTTATAGGTTGTGATCAATTAATATTAATAACTAAAAATGATAGTTCTGATGCTTCTCTAGAATTTTATAATTCTGATGGTGGAACTTCTGGAGCATGTGGAAATGGAACAAGATGTGTTGCAAATTTGTTATCTAAAGAAAATAATAAATCATTAGTTACTTTAACTACACAATCTGGTGATTTAAAATCTGAGATATTAGGAGAAAAACTAGTCTCTACAGAAATTGGGAATGGCAGAACAAAGTGGAATGAAATTCCACTTTCTGAAGAATTGGATACCAATAACCTTAATATAAAAATAACTGATCTAAATAATAATAATCATACTGGAGGTACAGCAGTAAATGTTGGTAACCCTCATATCATTTTTTTTGTTGAGAATAATGAAGATTTTGAAATAAAAAAAATTGGACCACAAATTGAACACCATCCCTTTTTTCCAGAAAAATGTAATGTCACTTTAGCAACAGTTGTCAATAAAGAACTAATTAAAGTTAAAGTGTGGGAAAGAGGAGCAGGTCTTACTAAGGCTTGTGGTACGGCAGCTTGTGCTACTGCTTTTGCTGCAATGAGAAATGGACTTTCAGGTAATAAAGTAGATATCGAGTTTGCTACTGGCAAGTTATCAATATTTATTGATGAAAATGACAGTATTCACATGAAAGGACCAGTTTCTGATATTAAAGAAATTAATATAAAAATTTAATGGGAATTTTTGATAAATTTAAATCCGGTTTTAAGAAAAGCGCGTCAGCATTTAGTTCTGGTTTAAAAAATATTGTCATTAAAAAAGAAATAGATGACAAAACTTTAGATATGATTGAAGATTATTTGATTCAATCAGATGTTGGTATTGCTGCTGCATCAGAAATTAGAGAAATTGTTTCCCAAACTAAAATTGATCCAAACAAAGATACATCAGATGAAATAAATATTATTTTAAAAAATTATATAATCGAATTGATGAAACCTTTAGAAAATTTTGAATTTTTTAAAAAAAAAGAAAAACTTAACGCAATACTTATTTCTGGTGTTAATGGAGTTGGCAAAACAACTACAATAGGAAAAATTAGTAAAATATTTAAAGGAAATGGAAACAAAGTAATGCTTGCTGCGTCAGATACATTTAGAGCAGCAGCTATTGAGCAATTAGAAAATTGGTCAAAAAAAGTAGATGTTTCAATCACTAAATCATCACAAGGATCTGATCCAGCTTCAGTGGCATATAAAGCAATAGAAGAAGCGGTAAATAATCAATTCGATCAAGTTTTGATAGACACTGCTGGAAGATTACAAAACAAAAAAAATTTAATGGAAGAATACAAAAAAATTGCAAACGTGACAAAAAAAATAGACTCTGAAGCTCCTCACGATGTAGTTTTAGTTCTAGACGCTACCTCTGGACAAAATGTGATTAATCAAGTTGAAGAATTTAATAAAATTATTCCTATTACAGGGCTAATAATGACAAAATTAGATGGAACCGCGAAAGGTGGCATTCTTTTAGCAGTTGCTAAAAAATATAAGCTACCAATTATTGCTCTTGGTTTAGGAGAAAAAGAAGATGATTTACAGATTTTTGAGGCAGAAAAGTTTGCAGAAGCTTTTACACAAATTAATTAATTAAAGTGCTTGAGATTAAAGGTTTGTAAAAACTACATTTATAATTATCCTTAAAATCATAATGATCACAGCCTTTTGCAATTGAAGAAATAATAAAATCAAATTTTCCATTAACCGGATAAATTTCCAATTTCTTTTCTGCAATATCAAATTTAAAGTTTGCTCTTAAACTTTTAACAGCACTAATCATAACAAGTGTTTTATTATCTTTTAATAAATAATAAGCAAAATCATCTGGAAAAACTGGAAAATCATATTCTTGTAAAAAATATTTTGCTTTTCTTGGAAACCATTCATGAGAAATTAATGGCGTAGAACTTTTAGTTTTATAATTATAAATATAAAGATCTTTGGGGTAATCATTTATATAATTACTATTTTCTCCCTTTGCCAAAATACCCTTTTCACGAGTTTTAAAATATAAAGCAAAATTTTTATTATGAGAATTCATTTGATCAATATGAAATAAATTATCAATTGAAGATAAATTTTCATTAGCAGAACTAAAGGTTTCAAATGAAAGTAATATAAAAATAAGTAAATATAATTTTTTCATCTTTAATTATTAAAAATAAAGTTTGTATTATATTTGTTTAGAATGTGGCTTAATTTAATCCTTTTAAAAAGTTATTCAGCTCAGAAACTAGCTTAGAATCGTACTCCATCATGTGGTCATCATATTCTGTAAAATATGAATATTTTGGATTATTTGCTAAATCAAATATTTTTTTTCCCATCCAGAAAGGAACTATTTGATCAGCTTCACCATGCATGACCAAAACTGGAATATTAATATTTTTAATTTTTTCTTTGTTTTTGTATTTATCTTTTAAAAGAAGTCCTACAGGTATGTAGGGATAAAAATTTTTTGCAGCTTCCACCATGGAGGTAAAAGGTGTCTCCAAAATTAATCCAGCGAAATTTTTATTTTGAGCTATCTCTGTTGCAATCCCAGTACCAAGCGATTCACCATAAATAATTATATCTTTTTCAACTAAACCCTTTTTTTTAAGCCAATCAATGGCACTATTTCCATCAATATAAAGGTTATTTTCTGTGGGTTTTCCCTCATTGCCACTAAAACCCCTCCAAGCTATGATTAAAAAATTTACATCTAAATCTTTAAAATGATTTAATTTGTATATTCTATTTTCCAGTTTTCCTGCATTTCCGTGAAAGTAAATTATAGTTTTATAGTTCTCTAAATTTTTATTATGAAACCAGCCTAAAAGATTAATGTTATCACTTGTTTTGATATTAACCTTTTCTATTTCTACTTCTAGCTTATCCCCAAAATAGTTATTTTCATTTGGATGATACATGAGATTCCTCTGAAAAATAAAAAGCAAAATTAATATTGAAAGATAAATAGTTATAATCCCAATTATAATTTCCAAGAAAAAATTCCTACGTTTTAGTCTCATAATTTTTTTTTGCCAGGTAAACGCCCAAGAATACCAAAGCTGTACCTACATAATGAAACGATTCAAGTTTTTCATCAAATAAAAAATACCCATAAATTGCACCATAAATTGTAAAAACATAAAGGGTAAAACCAGTTAAAGATGCTCCTAGGTTTTTTTGAGCTTGAGTGTATAACGTAAATGCAATTATCCCTGGGGATATAGCTGCAAATAATACCCAAATATAAAATTCTTCATTAAAAACAGTTCTAGCTACTAAAATCTCTTCAGCAATATAAAAAGGTAATAAACTAAGTGCACCAAAAAAAGAAACTAAAGTAAACCTTTGAAAAATTGATAATTCAGATTTCCAATAGAAAAGATAGATTGAATATAATGCCCAACCAACAGCTGCTGCAAGCATCCATAGATCACCAATTGTAAACTTCAAATTTATTAACAAATTTAAATCACCTTTTATGATAATTGCAAAAACACCAATTAAACAGGAAATTAATCCAATTATTTTTAGAAAATTTATTTTTTCTTGAAAAAATATTGCTGAAATCATAATTATAAAAATTGGTGATGAAGTATAAATAATAGCCATATTAGTAACGGTTGTTGTTGCTCCAGCTAAAAATGGAAAAGCACCACATACCCCACATCCCATAGCGCCTAAGAAAAATAATTTTTTATATTCTTTTTTGATTATAGAATAATTTTTTTTAAGTGATAAATATGTAAAAGGTAAAAGAATTATAAAAACAAACGTCCATCTCCAAAACGCTAAAGAAATCGGAGGAACAAATTCAATACCTCCTCTAGCAACTATCAGATTGGAAGACATAAAAATTGGTTGAATAAAAAGTAATGAAAAGGCTAAAAAATTTATTTTTTGTTTAGACAATTTAATATTTAAAAAATTATTTCTTATCGAAAAAGGCTTCGTAGACCAACATAAAAATTGCAATAGCCATCAAGATATAAACCGGGAGTATGTCAAAAAAACTGATCATTGGTGATCTTGTCAATGTGGTTGCAAGACCAATTAAAAATACTACTGCAAGCACAGTTCCCAGAAATGTTGTAAATTTAGTCATTTTATTTATTACATTCCTTTTCTAACCAATTAGCAATACCTAAAAATCTATGATCATCAAATCTTGCGCCAATTAACTGAACTCCTAAAGGTAGATTGCCCTCTCCTTGAAGGACAGGAAGAGAAATACATGGTGTTCCCAAATACGACCAGACTTTGTTAAATTCAGCAGTTCCAGTACTTTTTAAACCTTTGGGAGCAACCCCTGGACTTGATGGAGATAACACTCCATGATAATCCTCAAAAACTTCCTGATAAGACTCATAACTTCTTTTCATAAAATCAATTGCTTCAGCATATTCTTTTGCAGAATGTTTATTGCCTTTCGTAATCGCATCTTGCATATATTTAGATAATTTTTTCTTATACTTTTGATAATAAAGCGCAAAATTGTTTGCTAAATCTGTCTCATGAATTATCTGATGATACTTGTGAATATCTTTGAAGTAAGAAGGTGTATCAAACACTTCAATATTATTTTTGAACGATTTTATAAAATATTCAAAAGCTTCTCTCGATCTTTTTTCAATTATTTTCCAGTGTTCAGTTTTATAAAAAATAAATTTTGGTTCAAATAAAGGGCCCTTTTTTACTTCATCCAACATGTTTTCTGTTGAATAGTGTACTGTTGCGTTATCGTAGTTATCTTTCTTAATTAAAACTTTCGCAAGAAGTGCTACGTCCTCAACTGATCGTCCAAACACGCCTATATGATCTAATTTTTCAGATGTTTTAAGAACACCATTTCTAGAAATTAATCCATAAGTTGGTTTGTATCCAACTACACCACAATACGATGCAGGTCTAATAACAGATCCACCAGTTTGAGAACCTATAGATAATGGAGCCATAAAAGAGGCTACTGATGCTGCAGATCCGCTAGATGATCCTCCCGGTGTTCTTGCATGATCATGAGGATTTGTGGTCTTAGATGGCCCAAGATAAGCTAACTCTGATGTTGCTGTTTTGCCCATTACTATTGCGCCTGCAGAAAGTAATAGATCAATTATTTCAGCATTCTGTGAATAAGATTTACCTTTTCTAATCACAGTCCCACACTCAGTAGGCATATCAAGAGTACCTATAATATCTTTTACAGCTACTGGAATTCCGTGAAGTGGTCCCGTTGGTTTTCCAGATCTTCTATATTCATCTGCTTCAGCAGCTTTTTCTAGTAAAAGTTTTTTATTAAGATGTGCCCATGCCTTAACATCTTTTTCAAATTCATTTACTCTCTCTATATATCTCTTACAAATTTCAACTGATGTTAATTGAGAGTCTTTTATTTTCGAAACAAGTTCTTCAACTTTTAACGAAAGGATGTCTGTCATTTTATTTTATTGAGCAAATAACGTTTCTGGTAACCATAATGCTATTGCAGGAAACATGTACATTAGAAACATTGCAAAAATAACAATCCCTAAGAATGGCATTATTCCACTAAAAATTTGTAATAGTTCAACATTTGTTTTTTGAACTCCTTTCAAGTAATAGGCTGACATCGCCATGGGTGGAGTTAGGAAGGATGTTTGCAAGTTTAGAGCAATCAACATTGCAAAGAAATATGGATTTACTCCAAAAATTTCTAACAATGGTAAAAATATAGGTACAAAAATAATTAAAATCTCTGTCCACTCTAACGGCCATCCTAAAAGAAATATTATGATTTGAGTGATAACTAAAAACTGCCAGGTTGAAATATTAATTGAAGTAAAGAAATGCTCAAAAACTTCGTGACCCCCTAAGTAAGAAAATACAGATGAAAATGTCCAAGACCCAATAAATAACCACATAATCATTGCTGTTGTTTTAGCAGTTAAAAATACAGACTCTTTGAAGTTTTGCCATTTAAGTGTCTTATAAAACCATGATAATATTAGAGCTCCAAATGCACCTGCCGCTGCAGCTTCTGCAGGAGTTGCAATCCCAGCCAAAATTGTTCCAAGAACTAACATGATTAATCCAAACAAAGGTACGAAAGATACTAAAACTTCTTTTAAAATTTCAGCTCTTGGTGGAATATCCTCCTCAGGAGGTCTAGGTGCTATTGATGGATTTAACCAAGCTCTAAAAACTGCATACCCAATATATAAACCTGCTAATAATAAACCTGGAAAAATAGCAGCTGCAAAAAGTCTTAAAGGGGATAATTGTGCAATTACTGAATAAACAATTAACATAATACTTGGAGGAATTAAAATTCCTAAGCAACCTCCAGAACAAATAATACCTGATGCAAATTTTTTGTCATAACCTGCTTTAACCATCGCAGGCCAAGCTAATAATCCCATTAATGTAACAACTGCACCTATAATCCCTGTTGCTGTTGAAAATAATGTACACGTAATTAATGCAGCGACTGCCATCGATGCAGGCAACCTGTGTGCAGCTAATCGAATTGCAAAAAATAATTTTGCAACAATTCCTGCTCTTTCAACCAAGTATCCCATAAATAAAAATAGTGGAACAGCTGTAAGAACATTATTATCCATAACTGTGTAAGTATTTTTTACAAATAATGAAAATATCCTATTATCAAATAGATGTTCCATCATTGTCGGGTCATAATAAGCGTAATAACCAAAACCTATTCCCATCGCCATTAAGGTAAATGCAATTGGAAAACCTAAAAGTACTGCAAACAAAAATAATCCCATCATCATTATAGCGACTTCGGGATTTGTTAGGCTAAATAGCATTTTCTTTATTTTCCTCTTGGGATTTTCTCATTAAAATTTCCTCTGTTTCTTGAGCCACAACCATTCTTGAAGGCCACTTACCTTCTTGAATACAAATCACTGATCTAAAGACTTCACTGATACCTTGGATAATTAACAAAATACCTGCAGCAGGTATCAATGATTTAACCATATAAATTTGTATTTGCGCAGGACTGCTCCAGCTAGTTTCTTTAATTTTCCATGCTAATGCAGCGTACTCATATCCATAAAACGCCAAAGCTACCACTCCAGGAAAAAAGAAAACAAAGTATAACACAAAATCTATCCAAGCTTGTGTTCTTGGCTTAAATAATCTGTATATAACATCACCTCTAACATGTGCTTCTGTTGCTAAACAATAAGCGCCTGACATCATAAGGATAGCACCATACATCTGCATGCTAAAATCAAAATTCCATAACGTTGGTTTATTAAAAACATAGGCCACTATGACTTCATAAACTGTTCCACCCATTAAAATCACAATACACCAGGAAAAAGCTTTTCCCATTGAAGTACTCAGAGAATCTGCAAATTTAATGAATTGTCTCATTGTGAATAGATATATTAAATTAAATTAAAAAAAAAGGGGGTTTTAAACCCCCTTTTTTTAAATTTGTTAAAAGCTAATTATAATTTAACTTTTGCAATCGGACCAAACTCATTTTCATAAGCTAATTTGTAGTTCGGTTGATTCATCAACAGATACTTCATAGTTTTCTTAGCGTATGCTTTTTGAGAGTCGATTACTTTCTTGAAGAAAGCATCTTTAGCAGAGAACTCTCCAACGATTTTATCCCAACCTTTTAACTGTTCTGCTAGGATAGCATCGGATGTTTGGTAAACATTAACCTTATGCTCATTCATCAATTTACCTAAGTCAGTAGAATATCTAACTAGGGCTTTGAAGTAGTTATCTGAGTTTGCAGCGTAAGCAGCATTCTTCAAGATAGCTTGATGAGCAGGTGAAAGGCTTTTCAGTTTCTTAGTATTTATAGGCATTTCAAACATCTCTTGAGATTGGTGAAAACTTCCTAAGTGATAGTGTTTAGAGACATCTTGCATTCCAAACTGTGAGTCTGATGTAGGGTTGTTAAACTCTGCAGCATCAATCAAACCAGTTTTCATAGCCGGTTGGATCTCACCGCCTGGTAATTGTCTTACGACCATTCCCATAGCAGTTAAAACGTTAGTTGCAAGACCAACTGTTCTATACTTCATTCCTTTAACATCAGATACTTTTGTTACGTTCTTTTTGAACCAACCAAAAGGTTGTGCTGGCATAGGCATAGCAAAGAAACCTGTGTAGTTATATCCAACACTAGCGACTGCTTCTTCATATAATGCTCTTCCTCCACCATACTCCATCCATCCCATTACTTCTTGAGATGATAGTCCGTATGAAGGTCCAGTACCAAAAAGTGAAGCTGCTGGATTTTTTCCATACCAATATGCTGTCACCCAGTGACCCATATCAATAATTCCATCACTTACAGCGGCACCAATTTCTGAAGTTTTTACGATTGAACCAACTGGCTGAAGGTCAATTTTAAGTGTTCCGCCAGACATTGCATCAACCATTTTACAATAGTCTCCTGCCATTTCAAAAAAAATGTTCGCGCCTGAAGGCCAAGCTGCTTGCATTTTTAATGTAGTGTGTCCTCCAGCAGTCGCAATATTAGGCATCGCTACAGCTGTTGCTGCTGCTGCACCAGTTGCTGCTGCTGCTTTGAAGAACTTTCGTCTTGAAGGTGTTTTTGCACCTTTTAATGATTTTTTATTTTTAATCATTTTGTTCTCTCCTCTAGTTAATTAACTGCGCGAAGTTAAACATAGATTCACAATAGAGTCTTTCTAAAAAGTCGGACGTTTTGCCCCTAATGACGATTTATTCAATTCCAGATTGTATTTTAATTGTTTGTATTAAATTAAATTAATTCTGTAGAATTTATTAATGAAATCTAACAAAAATTCAGACTCTATTTCTCCAAATGCAATGGCCGCTACTTCACACCCACTCGCAACGGAAGAGGCTCTTAATATTCTAAAAAAAGGTGGAAATGCAGTAGATGCTGCAATTGCAGCATCAATTTGCTTATCGGTCGTGGAACCAAATTCAACTGGTATTGGTGGTGATTGTTTTGCAATAGTTAAAATGGAAAATAAAGATCCAATTTCATACAACGGATCAGGTATTGCTCCTAAAAAAGCTAACTTTGAATTTTTTGAAAGTAAAAACATAGATAAAATAGAACTAACAACACCTCATTCAGTAACTATTCCTGGAGCTCTCGATGCTTGGAAAACAATTCACGACGAGAATGGCAAATTAGACTTTGAGGAGTTATTTTTAAATTCGATTAATTATGCTGAGAATGGATATAAAGTAACTAAAAAAGTTTCTGAAGCTTGGGAAAAGTCGTTTAAAAAATTAAATAACCATAAAATTACTAAAAACTTATATTTGAAACATGGAAAAGTTTATAAAAATAATGAACTTAGAAAAAATATTCCTTTAGCTAATACTCTAAAATTAATTAAAAAAAATGGAATAAAGGAATTTTATCAAGGTTCAATAGCTGAGGATATGGTAAAGAGCTTAAATGAAATTGGAGGACTACATTCAATTGAAGATTTTTCAATTCAAAAAACTTTAAAGTCTAAAACTATATCCTCGAATTTTAAAGATATGACTGTTCACCAATGCCCGCCTAACGGACCAGGTGTAACAGTGTTATTAATGTTAAAGCTGTTAGAGAAATTAAATATAAATAAATTTAATCCTGATAGTGTTGAAAGGTTCCATCTTGAAGCCGAAGTAACTAAATTGTGTTATAAAATAAGAGAAGAGAATATTGCAGACCCAAATTTTATAAGTATTGATCTAGAAAAAATTCTAAGTGAACAAAATATTCAAGAATTATTTAACAATATATCTTTAAACAAGTGTTATAAAATCAATGACCTAAAGATTCCAAATCATCCTGAAACTGTATACTTAACAGTTGTTGATAAGGATTTAAATTCTGTTTCCATTATAAATTCTATTTGTTACTCGTTTGGAAGTGGGATTACATCTAATAAGTCAGGTATCTTATTTCACAATAGAGGGACTAATTTTAGAGTAGAAAGAGATCATCCAAACTGTATTGAGGGTGGCAAAAGACCATTACACACTATTATCCCAGGCTTAGCTTTAAACAACGATAATAAAGCCGTACTTTCATTTGGAGTAATGGGTGGTCAATATCAACCTGTTGGACAAGTGCATGTATTTAATAATATTTTTGACTTTAATATGACTCCCCAAGAAGCCATTTCTTATCCAAGAGCATTTCATTTCAATAATATCTACAAACTCGAAAAAGAAATAAGCGAGGATATAAAAAGTAAACTTGAAGCAATTGGCCATAAAGTAGAATTTACTAATGATCCACATGGTGGAGGTCAAGCAATCCAAATAGACAGAAAAAAAGGTAAATTAATTGGAGGTTCGGATCCTAGAAAAGATGGATATGCATCTGGGTATTAGTTTTAGTTAACAAGCATTTCGTTAGAATAAATACAACATTTTTCTGCAGGTAAATGAAGTTTTAGTTCCTCGGTTGATATTGGAATTTCTCTCTCAACCTTAGACTTAATCTCTAAATCGCCAGCTTTACCAGTTATGAGTTTAAAATTTCCAAAATCCTCGACTCTTGTTACCTTAACACTAACAATATTTTCTTTTTGATCAGTTGCAATTTTAATAAATTCTGATCGTATTCCAAATTTTACATTCTTGTCTTTAATTTTTGACAAGTCAGTTTTTGTTTTAATGGTACCATTATTAAACTTTATCGAATTATCCGAAAGAATTTCAGATCTAAACAAATTCATAGCTGGGGAACCAATAAAATATCCAACAAACGTGGTTCTTGGTTTTTCAAATAAGTCTTTGGGAAGTCCTACTTGAACTATTTCACCTTGATCCATCACAATGATATTATCGGCAAATGTCATTGCCTCATTTTGATCGTGAGTGACATAAACTAATGTAGTTTTGTATTGTTCGTTTATTTCTTTTAAATTTCTTCTTAATCTAAATTTTAAATCTGGATCAATTACGGTTAATGGTTCATCCATCAAAACACCCGCAACATCCTCCCTTACTAATCCTCTTCCAAGAGATATGAGTTGCTTTTGGTCGGCAGTTAGTTTTCTTGCTGGCGAATTTAGAAAAGATGACAATCTAAGAGTATCTGAAACTGACTTGACTCTTTCTTTAATTTTTTGATCTGTAAAATTTCTACATCTTAATGGAAAAGCTAAATTATCATATACTGTCATGGTGTTATAGATGACTGGAAATTGGAAGACTTGAGCTATATTTCTCTCTTCCGTTATAAGATCTGTTACATCATGCTCATCAAATAAAATTTTTCCTTTTGATGGTCTAACTAATCCTGAAACAATATTTAACATTGTTGTTTTTCCACAACCAGATGGTCCTAAAATTGCGTATCTCTTTCCGTTTTCCCAAGTCATAGAAAACGGATTAAGTGCGTAAGTTGGATTAGTGTCGTTTGGATTATAAGTGTGAGAAATATTTGACAACTCAATTTTAGCCATGAGATACTCCATAAGGTGAAGAAACTAATTCTTCATTTTGATCGAAAGCATATAATTTATTTTCATTAAATTTAATTTTTACTTTTTCGTGAATTTTAAAATTCATAACCTCTTCTATAAGAACTATAACTTTAGAATCTCCTTTTTTTAAATGCAATAAGGTTTCTGAGCCACTAATTTCAGCAAGTTCAATTTCAAACTCTTCACCTTGATCATCTAACTTTATTTCTGAGGCCCTAATCCCAAAATTATAACCTTGATCACTTAAATTTTTAAAATGGGAAGGAGAATTAATTGAAATATTTTCAAAACTTAATTTTTCAGAATTTTTTGTTCCCCTCAAAATATTCATTGGTGGATCATTTGAAATTTCAGCCACCTTTAAAGTTCTAGGATTTTCAAAAATTTCTTTTGCAGGTCCTTTTTGTAAAACTTTACCCTCATCTAAAACTATCACCTCACCATTTAATTCCATGACTTCCTGCGGATCAGTAGTAGAGTAGATTAAAATAGTATCTTCAGATAAACCCTGCGTGAATATTCTTTTAAATTCTTCTCTTAATTGTTCTCTTAATTTGTAATCTAAATTAACCAAAGGTTCATCCAGTAATAAAATTTTTGCCTTTTTTGCTAAAGATCTTGCCAAAGCAACTCTTTGCTGCTGTCCTCCTGATAATTCTTGAATTTTCCTATTTTCGAAACCGACTAGCCCTACAGTTTTAAGCGCTTCTTCTACATCCTTCTTTATTTGATCTTCGCCTATTTTCCTTTGTTTAAGCGGAAAAATTATATTCTCATAAACATTTAGATGAGGATAATTAATAAATTGTTGATAAACCATTGCTACATTTCTTTCCCACACAGGTATTTTGATAAAATCGTTATCTTCAAATGATAAATTTCCACTATCAGGGTTTAGCAAGCCAGCGATTGTTTTTAAAAATGTAGTTTTTCCAGATAAAGTTCTTCCTAAGATAGTATACAAATTTCCTTTTTTAAAATTAAATGAAACACCGTTTAAATGAAACTGATCGTCAGGCTTGTAAGTTATATTTTCTCCGATTAAATTCATTATTTTAATGCTCCAGATAAATTTCCTTTAGATAAGTATCTCTCGACAACAAAAGCGACGATGATTAAAGGCGCAACCGATATTAAGGCAGACGCTGATAAGCTCCACCACGGTGTGATTGAAGAATTAAGTGCTACAACTTTTACAGGTAACAGCTGTACTTCAGTAAATGTTAAAATAAATGCAAAGAAAAAATCTATCCAACCAAATATAATACAAAACATACCCGCAACAATTAACCCTGGTATAGAGTTCGGCAGAACTACTTTATAGAATGCCTGGTAAGGATTACATCCGTCTATCAATGCAGTTTCATCTAACTCTTTTGGAACTCTGTTAAAAAAATCTACCATAATCCAAACTGCTATAGGCATTAATAGAACTATATAAACTACTACAAGTCCTATCAAACTATCTAATAATCCAATCGTGCTTAAAAATATAAAGAAGGGTATCGATAAAACAATCGGCGGCATTATTCTTTGTGATATAAAAAAGAAAGTAATATCGTTATTTCTTACAAAACCAGCTTTAAAAGTAAATCTTGATAGAGCGTAAGCTGCCAAAGTTCCTAAGACTATACTTATTAAACTTGCAGTGCAGGTTACAAAAAGGCTATTGAAGTAAGGTTCAACAATATCCACCCCACCTCTTGCAGGTGACTTAACTAATACACGCCATCCTTCAAGTGTTGGTTCAAAATCTAACCAAGGAATATAAGTAACCTTACTATTTACTGACTGGAAATCTTTAAAAGAAGTAGAAATAGCCCACAGAAAAGGGGCCACAATAAAAACTGTCCAGAGAATAATAAAAGTATATTTTAAAAATTTGTAAAGTTTTTCCATTATTCTTTAATCATTAATTTTGTTAAAACTTTTGCTATGATCGTTAAACTTATGATCATTATAACTAAATACGTAAAAGAAAGTGTTGCAGCATAACCCATTTGAAACTCCCTCAAACCTTTAATGTAAATATAAAAACTTGAGGTTTCTGTTGCCGTACCTGGTCCTCCAGAAGTCAATACAAAAACTGTATCCATTATCTTTGAAGCCTCAATTAATCTAATAATAATTGCCCCAATTGAGATTGGAGCCATTAGTGGAAAAGTAACATACACAAACTTTCTAAAAGGACTTGCACCATCTATGGCTGCAGCTAAGAAAGGTTCTTTGGGAAGAGATAATAAACCTGCAAGTAACAACAAAAACATAAATGGAGTCCACTGCCAAACTTCAACTATAATTACCGTGAATTTAGCAATAACTGGATCACTGAGCCATAATATAGGCTCTACTCCTAAGTTTCCCAAAAGATCATTCACAGGACCTAGGGACTCATGAAAAAACGTTCTCCAAATTACTGTCATAATGACAGGCGTAGTCATCATAGGAATTAGAAAAATAACTCTAAAGAATCTTTTAAATTTAATTTCTCTCCAAACTATAAGTGCTAATGCAAAACCAATTATGTATTGAAGAATAACAGTAGTAACCGATAAAAAACTCAGTCTAAAAAAAGACTCCCAAAATCTTGGGTCATCAGTAAAAAGTCTTATATAATTTGTAATTCCTATAAAATTCATTTCAGGCGTGTAGCTATTCCAACCCGATAAACTTAATCTAATAGTAAAAATTATAGGAAAAATAAGTATTCCTATAAGCACAAATAAACCAGGAAATAAAAAAACGTACTTGTGCTTAAAATTCATAATTGTAATTTTTGGAATTTGTTTGTTGTGGCCGTCGTTATGACGGCCACAAAGTTTTTTTAAAGCTTGTTATCTTCCATTGCTACACCAACAGAGTAAGCTGCTCTTACATTATCTTTTCCTACTCTATTAAGTATATCTTCCCACTGCTTAGCAGCTTCGTCTAAGGCAGCTTGTGGTGATAACTGTCCAGCTAAAGCTTTTGCAGCAGCTGTAGCTAATGCAGCGTTAAACTCAAATGTACCTGGAACTCTCAAAGGGAAAACTCTATTCTTACTATCTTCCATCTGAGCTAGGGTATCAACATACGATTGGGCAATATCTTTATCCCAACCAATTTGAGTCCAAACATCTGCTTTAAAGTCATCATTTCTAAATGGGTTAACTCCGAAACGACCAATACCTATGTCAGCTTGGTGATTTGCTTCGTTTGCAAAGAAACATAAGTAATCAAACGCCATTTCTTTTTCTTTACTTTTCTTAGCAACACCAACTGCCCATCCCCATACGAAGAAAGGAGCTTGGTTAAAGCCTTCATCCCAAGAGTTTGTTGATCTATTCCAAACCTTCATTGCGCCAGGTAATTGAGCAGCACCAACTTTGTTGTTAATTGGGCTGTCAGGTTGCATAGCAGCAACAAATGCATCATCCCATGAGAAGCTAAACAAAGTTTGTCCTCCACCAAATGATCCAATTTCATCACCAAGACCAAAGTTTATTCCTCCTGGAGGAACATATTTAGTAGCTGCAACCCAGTCGGTTAAAGCTTCCACAAAACCTGGATTGTTAATCAATGGTTTCATAGTTTTTAAATCAAAGAAAAAACCACCTGGAGTTTTAGGATTTTTTGAGTAAGCGGCAGATCTTGAATAAAAAGCTGCATACATTAAGTCATCTTTTTTCATAACCTCTGCAGATCCATATTCTTTCTCGCCATCACCATCCCAGTCCCAACCATTAAAGTAGGCAGCCATTTCTCCATACTCTTTCCATGTTTGTGGAACTCTTAACTCTTTACCAGTATCAGCTTTATATTTTTTTTGATACTCAGGATTGTCAATCACGTCTTTTCTATATTTTAAATAGTGTCTGTCACCATCAACTGGAAACTGATACATAACACCATCCCAAGATGCTATACCAATGTGAGATGGAGTAACGTCTTGCATTTGTTTCATCTCAACATATTTTTTTGGAACTGGCTCTAAGTATCTTTTCCAATCATTAATAAAGTTTGAAAATCCAAAAACTATATCATACGGAGCTTGACCTGCTTGAAATGGAACCATCGCTTTTGCATACAAATCACCAGCAGGTGTATGTGTTACATCAACTTTTGCTCCTGTAAGTTTAGCAAATTGCTCAGCATGTAAAGCTGTTGGCTCCCCCATAACTGGAACAGCGTGTGTGTTTATTTTAAGTGTCTTACCTTTGTAATTTTTCTTAGACATAGCATCATAAGAACACTCACCTGGAATATCTCCAGTAGCCTTGATATGTGGAAACTGATCGCTCCACTTATCAGCATACGCAACAGGACTTAATACTAACAAAGCCGAGATAAGTGCTACTACGTAGGTTTTTATTGTCTTCATGTTTTTCCCCTCTTTTTGTTGTTAATTATGGAACCAAAACAGCACGACCTTTAATCTTTCCATCATTAAGGTCATGTAAAGCTTTGTTAGCATCTTCAAGTTTATATTCTTTCATAGAAAGTTTAACTAAACCTTTGTCAGCTAATTCCATTAACTCGTATAATTCAGCCCATGTACCAACAAGACTTCCAACTATACTTTTCTCTTGATCGATCATATCAATCGCCAAAACTCTTATTTCTTCACCGTAGCCTACAATATAAAATGTTCCGGTTGCTTTGGTCATTTTAATTCCCATTGGTGTCGAACCTTTTTCACCAACAAAATCTATGACCGCCTCTGCTCCTTTACCTTTAGTAAGCTCTTTTACCTTCTCTATTTCATTACCATCTATTAAAACTCCATGGTCTGCTCCAAGCTCCATTGCATGATCTAGAGGTGCTTTAGCTTTTTCAACTACAATAATATTCGCAGCACACATCGCTTTCATACATTGAATTGCTATATGTCCTAATCCACCAGCACCTATAATTACACAAGTTTCTCCAGGCAGAAGATGTCTTGTAGCTTTTTTCACTACTCTGTACGCCGTCAAACCAGCGTCAGAAAAAGGAGCTACATCTATTGGACCAAGAACTTTTGGAATTTTTATTAAATTTCTAACACTTGTTTGAAGTAATTCTGAGTATCCTCCATGTTTAACATTCAAACCTGCAAAGATAGGATCTTCCGCATGCATATCATTTCCTCGTCTGCAGTCTAAACATGTTCCTCCTGTGCCAGAAACTTTAGGGTGTAAAATTACTGCGTCCCCTTTTTTAAATCCTGTAACATCTTTACCAACTTCTTCTATCCAACCAGCATTTTCATGTCCCATAACCATTGGTAATAGATCATTATTTTGGTCTGTAATGTGTTTCCAAACACCCTCAATAATATGCAAATCAGTTCTACAAACACCTGCAGCTCCAATTTTAACAATTACATCGCTGGCTTTCTCTATTTTTGGATTTGGTAACTCTTCACCTGTGACCCAAACCTTTTCTTTCATCTCTGGGTCATACTTATGTAACACCTGTGCTTTCATTATATCCCTCTTTAATTTTTTTTTTTAAATTGTAGATTGAATTAAAAAATAAGTCTAGCAGCTTAGAATAATTTTAATGAATAATAGATTTAACTAATACAACTGCAGATTGTTAATTAACATTATTTTTACAGTTACCTGTTTTAAAAAATTCATCAATATTATCTATTGCTAAATTAGCCATTGCTGTTCGAGTTTCTTTCGTCGCACTACCTAAATGTGGAAGTATAAATGCGCTTTTGTGTTTTAGATATCCAGGATTTAAATTTGGTTCATTTTTATAAACGTCTAATCCAACCGCATAAACTTTTCTTCGGTCAAGAGCATCTATCAAAGCTTCGTCGTCTATTATATCTCCTCTAGCTACGTTTGTTACAATTGCTCCTTTAGGTAAATATTCAATTGTATCTTTGTTAATCATATCGACTGTTTCTTTTGAAGCTGGACAACAAACAGACAATACATCTGACACTGACAGTAAGTCTTTTAAATTATCGTGATAAGTTGCTCCGTTTTCTTTGTCTTCACTTAACTTAGATCTATTATGATAATGAATGATCATTCCTAAAGATTTAGCAACTTTTGCAATTTTTTGACCAATTCTACCCATCCCAAGTATTCCAAGTCTGGCACCTGTTAATTGCTTTCCAATTAAGTAATCTGCTGACCACTTCCAGCCACCTTCTCTTGCACTCTCTATTCCCTCAGCAGCTCGTCTACAAGCACCTAATATTAACAGCATTCCTATTTCAGCTGTTGCATCAGTTAGTACATCCGGAGTATTCGTAACTGCAATACCTCTCTTCTTTGCTGCTTCTAAGTCTATATTTCCAAATCCAACTGCAAAGTTTGAAATAATTTTTATCGAGTCTGGAAGTTGATTAATTGTTCCAGCATCCAGTTTATCAGTCAAAGATGATAGTATTCCATCTTGTCCTTTGCTTAACTCAATTAATTTTTTTTGAGAATATAATTCGTCATTTAAATTAAAATTCGCTTCAAATGTTTCTTTAGCTTTATCCTCACAAGATCTTAATAATCTTCTAGTAATCAGGATTTTTTTCATGTTGATGATTAGTTTAAATCAAAAATTTTTCCAGGATTCATTATGTTATTTGGATCTAATGTTTTTTTAATTGATTTCATAACTGGAATGCTGTCAGGGTGCTGTTCAAGTAAATATTCTTTTTTGTGAAGTCCCACCCCATGTTCGCCTGTAATTGTTCCTTCAAGCTCTAAAGCTTTTCTAATTAAAGTCCCATTAAATGCTCTAAGCTGTTTGTACATTTCTTTTTTTGCAGGATCGTAAGGCAATACAACATGGAAATTGCCATCCCCCATATGTCCTACCATTGGAGCTCTAACTCCGAATTCTTTTGCTTTTTCTTCTGCAAATTTTACACATTCAGTTATTTTTGAAATTGGAACGCAAACGTCTGTTGAATAAACTCTTCCATTATTGTTTAGGGCTTTAACAGAATAATATACATCCCATCTTGCTTGCCAAAGTTTGTTTCTATCCTCTAAGTCTTTGGCCCATTTAAATGAGCTACCGTTATTTTCTTTTGATAATTCCTCTACAATATTAATATTTTCTTTATTTGAAGACTCAGATCCATGAAATTCAAAAAATAAAGTTGGTACTGCCTCAATATCTTTTAATTTAGAGTAATTTATAGAAATTCCCATCTGATCTGCGTTAAGCATTTCAATTCTTGCAATTGGAACACCATACTGAATAACCTGTTGAGCTGTCATTACTGCGTCCTCTAATGAAGGGAAATGACATACCGCACTCATTATACTTTCGGGTATAGGAGATAATCTTAAGTGAACTTCAGTAATAATACCGAGAGTTCCTTCCGATCCAATAAATAAATTTGTTAAATTATAACCTGCTGAAGTTTTTTTAGTTCTGCCACCTGTATTTATAATATCTCCATTTGGTAATACTACCGTTAGACCAGAAATAACTGTTTTCATAGTCCCATATTTTACTGCCATTGTTCCTGAAGCCGAAGTGGATGCCATACCTCCTAAAGCAGCGTTTGCTCCTGGATCTATAGGAAAAAAAACGCCGTCTTCTCTTAAATGTTCATTCAGTTGTTCTCTTGTTACGCACGCCTGAACTCTGCAATCAAAATCCTCAGTATTTACACTTAAAATTTTATTCATTTTCTCCAAGCAGATGGTTATTCCATTTTCATTTCCCAAAACATTGCCCTCTAAAGATGTACCTGTTCCATACGGAACTACCGGAACTTTATGCTCGTTACAAAGTTTTAGTATTTTTGACACCTCTTCATTAGTTTCTGGAAAAACTACCGCTTTTGATAAAATTGGATCGTAAGTATCTTCACCCCTCGCATAATTCCCACGAGCAGATTCTGATGTTGAATAT
Source organism: uncultured Pelagibacteraceae bacterium (assembly GCA_902526405.1). Lineage (GTDB taxonomy): Bacteria > Pseudomonadota > Alphaproteobacteria > Pelagibacterales > Pelagibacteraceae > Pelagibacter. The sequence goes on along the minus strand of CABZKL010000006.1, from coordinate 5,155 downwards.
CTACTGTTTAATAGACTTTTTAATTCTGTTTCAACTTGTTGGTTCATAAATTTTAATATTATTAAAAAAAATAAAAAAATACAGCTTATTTAGAAAGCATCTTACCTATATTCTCTAATGCTTGCAGTATATTATCTCTAGATGCAGCAAAGCTGAATCTTACATAATCCTGGCAAGTTTTACCAAATGCTGTTCCTGGAACAATAGCGACTCCAGCCTCGTGCATTGCTTTTTTACAAAATTCAGATCCATTCATGCCTGTACCAATTACTTTTGGGAAAGCATAAAAAGCACCACCTGGTAAACTACATTCTATTCCAGGCAAATCATTTAATCCTTTGTGAATTAAATTTCTTCTTAATGTAAATTTATCTAACATGTCTTTAATCGAGTCATCTGGACCATCTAAAGCTGCTATTCCTGCAAATTGCGCAGCTGCATTTACGCATGAGACACTATTTATTAATAATTTATTAACGTGAGGAATCATTTCTTTGGGCCAATAACTCCATCCTAGTCTCCAACCAGTCATTGAGTAAGCTTTGCTCCATCCCTCTAAAACTATTAATCTCTCCTTTAAAGCCTCATAATGAAAAAAAGATGGCATTTCTTTATAGTCAAAAATTTGTCTACTATAAATTTCATCACTTAAAATAGTAACATGTGGATGCTTCTCTAATTCTTTAGCAAAGTAATCTATTACTGGTTTCTCTACAAAACTACCCGTTGGATTGTTTGGGTTAATTAAAATTAACAATCTAGTTTTATCAGTGATTAGAGATAATATTTTATCCGGATTAAATTTAAGATCTTTATCTTCAGTAAGATCATATGGAACTGGGGTAGAACCAGTATAATTTATCATAGATTCATAGATCGGAAATGCAGGTGTGGGATGAATTATTTCTGCTCCTGGTTCACCAAAACATTGAATGGCATAGCTCATCGTAGGCTTTCCACCAGGCATGATTAAAATTCTTTCAGGATCAACGTTGGCATCATACTGTTTTTTAATCCACCTTGTTACAGCTTCTCTACATTCTGGAATTCCGTTAGACATTACATATCCGTGATGTCCATCATCTAAAGCTTTTTTTGCAGCTTCAACAACGTGCTTAGGGGTTTTAAAGTCTGGCTGACCTAATCCTAAATGAATCATTGGATGGCCTTTCGCCTCTAATGCTTTCGCTTCTGCTAATACACTAAAAGCAGATTCGGTACCTAAATTTTCTAAGTTTTTAGCAAGTATCATAATTTTAAAATTGAAAACCTAGACGAAAAGTAGGCTAATGTCTATTCATGAATTTTAAATAATCTGTTTTAGATTTTTGCGATAATCCTAACAATTACTTAATGATTAGTTACGATAGATTATTTTTGACGCATCTAAATCTTCAATTTTTTTGCATCCCATTAAAATCATATTTCTTCTAATTTCTTTTTGCATATTGTCTAATAATCTTTCAACTCCTTTTTGACCTCCTGCTCCTAAACTAAAAAGAAATGCTTTACCAAAACTACAAGCTGTTGCACCTGCAGCCAAGGCTTTAAGAACATGCGTTCCTCTTCTGATACCACCATCAAGTATAATTTCTAATTTATCACCAACTGCGTCCGAGATAGCTTTCACTTGATCAAAAGGAGATCTCGAACCATCTAATTGTCTTCCTCCATGATTAGAAATCATTATAGCAGTGCAACCAATATCAATTGCTCTTTTAGCATCTTCAACCGACATCACTCCTTTCAATGCAAAAGGGCCGTTCCATCTCTTAATACAGTACTCTGCATCTTTCCAATTCATTTTAGGATCATATTGTTCATTAATATAATCTATAACTGACTTCGCAATGTTAGTTCCTTTGTCAGTTTTGTGTTTAATGTTAGCTAACTCAAATTTTTTATTTGTTAAATATTTAAAAACCCACTCTGGACGCATCGCAAAACTTAGTAAGCTTTCCAAGGTAAATTTAGGAGGTGTAGTAAACCCAGTTCTATGATCTCTTTCTCTGTTTCCCGCAACGAGAGTATCCACTGTCAAACAAAGCCCATCAAAATTTGCTCTTCTACACCTATCAATTAAATCATCAGTAATAGATTGATCTTTATGAACATATAATTGAAAAAGTTTAGGACCACTTGAAATATTTGCAATTTCTTCAATTGAAAAAGAGGCCATTGTAGACATGCTGTACATCGTTCCAAATTTTTCAGCAGCTCTCGCTGACGCTTTGTCCCCTTCGGGCGTGTATAAACTTTGCATTGCCGTTGGTGATAAAAAAAGAGGCATGTCAATTTTTCTACCAAATACTGTTGTAGATAAATCAGGTTCACCCACACTTGCCAATATATTTGGAACTAAATCACAATCATTAAATGCTGTAGTGTTTCTATTTAGAGTTACCTCATCGTCTGATCCACCGTCTATGTAATGAAAAATAGGAGTTGGTAATTTTTTTTTTGCTAGTTTTCTAAAATCTTCAAAGTTATAACAATCATTTATGTTCATGATTACTATATTCTAAATCTTAAGTTACTTCTATTAAGATCACTAATTTTAGTGCAACCCATTAACTTCATATCTCTTACTAATTCAGATTTATACTTTTCTAAAGCTCTTTCAACACCTGCTTGTCCAGCTGCTGCTAGAGCATATAAATACAATCTTCCACCAGAGCATGCTTTTGCGCCTAATGATAATGCTTTAAGCATATGAGTTCCTCTGTGAATTCCTCCTTCACAAATAACGTCTAATTTATCACCTACAGCATCAACAATTTCAGCAAGTTGATCAAAAGGCGATCTTGATCCATCTAATTGTCTTCCACCATGATTTGAAACCATTATTCCTGTACATCCAATATCAGCCGCTCGCTTAGCATCTTCAACGCTCATTATTCCTTTTAAAGCAAAATGACCACCCCATTTAGAACAAAGTTGTTCAGCATCTTTCCAGTTCATTGACTGATCCAGCATTGTAGAAAAATAATTACCAATTGAAGAGTTGGTGCTTGTACCTTCTTTTACAAAATCTTGAAGATGAGGTAATTCAAACTTACCTTTTGTTAGATAGTTTATTCCCCACATTGGCTTTGTGGCAAAACTAAATAAACTTGATAATGTTAGTTTAGGCGGTGATGTAAACCCAGTTCTCAAATCTCTTTCTCTATTTCCTCCGGTTATTGTATCAACGGTTAGTGCCATAACATCAAACTTAGCTGCTTTTGCTCTCTCAAGACATGAATCATTAAGTCCTCTATCTTTATGAAAATAAAACTGAAACATTTTTGGTGTGTCAACAAGAGAGGAAATTTCTTCGACACTTACTGTAGCTAAGGCCGATACCCCAAACATGGTATTATATTTCTTAGCTGCTTTACCTACAGCTCTCTCCCCATCGTAATGAAATAATCTCTGTAAAGCGGTAGGTGATAAATAAAAAGGTAAATCTAATTTCTTTCCAAATATTGTTGTAGATAAATCAACATTCTCTACACCCCTTAAAACATTTGGTACTAAATCAACATCATCAAATGCACTTGTGTTTCTTGCGTATGTAACTTCATCGTCTGCAGCACCATCAATATAATGAAAAATTGGAGAGGGTAATTTTTTTTGTGCCAATTTCCTAAAATCAGCAAAATTATGACAATCTTTTAAATTCATAAATCTTCTTAGAAGTTTTTTAAGAAATTAAACATATAACTATTTGCCCCAGGATTTTTATCCCCTAAACTAGCATTAGATATGTGATTATAAGAAAAACCTAGTTCACTCGTATTTGATAAATCTAGAGAAAACTGTAGCTCACTTTTAAATTCAATTATATGACCTAAGTCTTTACCATCTCCTTCAAAGTATAAACCTGGTGTAAAACTTGGAGTAAAATTTAAAGCACCTAGCTTATATTGAGCTTGGACACCTGTGTATAGATAGCCTGCTGCATCTGCAGTAATCAAAGCTCCAGTGATTGGTGAAAGATTTCCTAAAAAAGTATCCCTATTTAAGTTCTCATTTTGATGTTGAAAACCTAATAATGTAGATTTTTTGCCATCATCACTGAAATCGAACATACCTGTGTAAACATTAAATTCTGTATTTTGGTTATTAATTTTTATTTCCTCAGCATTTACGCAGAGAGTAAACAAAACCAAGAACAGAGATGTTAAAAATTTTTTTAAATACATAGCTGATAAATAATTATTTTTTAAGTATAAAACTTTTAACAATTATTGCACCTCCAAATACAAATATCAATATTGGCAATAACCATAGTAAATAGGTATTTTTATTTAATCCGGGATCATACAAAATCCAATCACCATATTTTTTCTTAAAATAATTATATATTTCTCTCTCCGATAAACCTTGATCTAATTTTTTATCTACTAAAATTTTCATACTATTTGCAAAATCAGAATCTGAATCATAAACAGATTGTCCCTGACAAATCAAACATCTAAGATTTTTTGTTATCTCATTTCTTTGACTATTTTCATTTGCATAAAGATTATTAAAAAACAGTATGAAAAAAATAATTATAAAAACTTTAAATATTTTCATTTTATTATTTTTTGTATTTCCACCAGCAACTTCAGATTAAGAGGTCCAATGTATTTTTTGATTACCTTGTTATTATAAATTATAAAAGTTTCAGGCACACCAAAAGCTCCCCATTCAATTGAATTTGTACCATTTTTATCAACAATAATTTTTTCATAAGGATTTCCCAATTCAGCCAAAAAACTTTTAGCATTTTTTTTGTTATCTTTATAATTAATACCAATAATAGTTAATCTATTATTTTTACTTAAACTCATTAACAATGGGTGTTCATCTCTACATGGAGCACACCACGAGGCCCAAATGTTTAGTAAATAAAATTTATCTAATTCAAAAATTTCAGTTGTGTTTAGTTTATTATTTGAAAATAGGAGTTCGGTTGGAAAAATTGGGATATCATTTTTAATATTTGCCTCTGGTGTATAAATATTTGTATCTTTTAGACTTTTGTAAAAAACTGCAAAAATAATTAAAAATATAAAAATAATTGAATATGGAATTAATTTTTTTTTCATATTCTTTTTTGTAAAAAACTCACTAAACCACCTAGGCTTATCATGATAACTGATAACCATATCCACAACATAAAAGG
>CABZKL010000005.1 GCA_902526405.1 uncultured Pelagibacteraceae bacterium | reverse complement strand
CAAAAGTAAGTATTAACCAAAAAATTTGAGAAATCCAAAACTCAGGATTTAATTGAGGCATACCTCCGTTTTCAGCTGCAAAAGCATCTTTAAAAAATAAGATGCTAAAAAATATCGACTGAAAATATATTTTTTTAATCATTAATTTAAAACGCAAATAAAATGATTAATGCAACGACTAATCCAAATAATCCTGTAGCTTCCGCTAGAGCGAAACCTAAAAGCAAATTGGGAAATTGTTTTTGTGCTGCAGACGGATTCCTCATCGCTCCAGACAAATAATTTCCAAAAATTATTCCGATACCTACACCGGCACCTGCTAAAGCAATTGCTGCTAAACCAGCTCCGATCATTTTTGCTGCTTCTAACTCCATTATTTCCTCCTTGGTTAATTAATGGTGTAAATTTAATGCATCATTTAAATAGATGCAGGTTAAGATTGCAAAAACATAAGCTTGAAGAAAAGCAACTAAGATCTCTAAACCTGTTAATGCAACCGAAAAACTCAGTGGAAGCCAACCACCGACTAATCCAAGACTTATCACAAAGCCTCCGAAAACTTTCATCATTGTGTGGCCAGCCATCATATTCGCAAATAATCGAACTGATAAACTTATTGGTCTACTTAAATAAGATATAATTTCTATGACTACTATTAAGGGTAGTAGCACAGCTGGTACCCCGCTAGGGACAAATAATTTTAGGTAACCAAAACCATGCTTAATAAAGCCAATGACAGTTACCCCAATAAAAATAAATGCTGCTAAAATAAATGTAACGATTATATGACTTGTTACAGTAAATGTGTAAGGGATCATACCAAACATGTTACAAAAGAGAACAAACATGAATAAAGAAAATATAAACGCAAAATAGGGTTTTGCTTTTGATCCAGCTGTATCACTTATCATTTTTGCAACAAATGTATAACTAAGCTCTGCTAGTAGTTGTATTTTATTCGGTAATACTGAATTTCTTTTTGAGCCTAAGTTAAACACAAGTAAAACCGAAACTGTACTAATAATCATAAACAAACTGGCGTTAGTAAAAGATATATCAAATGCTCCAACCTTTATTTCAGGTCCAATTCGATATACATCAAATTGAGTCATAGGATTTGCTGCCATAAATACTTATTTTTGCATATTTTTTGCAGATCTAATTACGTTCGTTATTCCGGCAACTACTCCCACAAAAAAAAATATTAATATAAACAAGGGTTTAGTACCAAAGGTCTTATCAAAAATAAACCCAATAATTGTCCCTACAGCAACTGCAGCGACCAGTTCAGTGCTTAATTTAAAGGCTGTTCCAATAGGTGAGGGATTACTTTTTTTATCAAAAAGATTTTTCTTAGAAACTTTGTTTTTTGCAATCTCTAGGCGAGTTTTTAACGGATCTTTTGGCATTTGTATAGTTTAGGCAACCATACTCTCTGCTTTTTGTAAATCAACTGCAACTAACTGACTAATACCCTTTTGAGGCATAGTTACGCCATATAATCTATTCATTTTAGACATGGTTAAAGCATGATGAGTTACAATAATAAATTTAGTATTTGTTATTTTAGTTAACTCTTCAAGTAAACTGCAAAATCTTGTTACATTTGCGTCATCCAGTGGAGCATCAACCTCATCCAAAACACAAATTGGAGATGGGTTAGTTAAAAATACTGCAAAGATCAATGAAAGTGCAGTTAGTGCTTGTTCTCCTCCAGATAATAAGGTTATTGATTGTAATCTTTTTCCAGGAGGGCTTACCAACATCTCTAATCCAGCTTCCAGAGGATCATCAGAGTCAACTAATTCTAATTTTGCATTTCCTCCATTAAACAATTTTGTATAAACCTCATTAAACTTTCTGTTAACTTTCTCAAAAGCCTCAATTAATCTCTCTCGTCCTTTTTGATTAAGTTCATTTATACTATCTTTCAGTTTTACTATAGCTGTTACTAAATCCGCTCGATCTTTCTCCATTTTTTTAATCTCTTGCTCATATTTATTAGTTTCTTCGTCTGCTTTAAGGTTTACAGAGCCAAACCTTTCTCTTTCTTGCTTCTTTTTATCCAACGCATCTTCTTGATCAACAGCGTTTGGAAGTTCATCAACACCATTTAAATTTGAATTCTCTAAAATATTTTCCTCATTAAGATTTAGTTCAGAACTTATACGGTCTAATAAGTCTCCTTTTCTTTTTTGAAGACCTTCAATAGTTGCTCCTGAACTAGCTTTTCTTTCTCTAATTTGTATTGATTGCTCTTGAATTTTATTTAATTCAGCTCTTAAAGTTTCAATTTTTTTATCAGTTTCATCAATAACTAGTTCGTTATCAATTTTTTCTTTATCAGAAATTCTCAAATTTTCTGAAATTTGACCTTTCCGTTCAGCCTGAACTCTTGGTTGATTTTCTAAATCATTCAGTTGAGAGGATAATTTATTTTTTCTTTCAGTAAGTTCTAAAACCATTTTCTCTGAATTTGTTAGTAAATTTTTCCAACTTTCAATTTCAGTTTCAATAGTTTTAATTCTTTCATTTCTTTTTATAGACTCATTTTTGATAGATTGATTTTTACTATAAGCATCAGCATATTTTTCTTGCAGTAATTTTATATTTTTAGATTTTTCATTAACACTTAATAATTCATTTCTAGATTTGTCATCTTTTAGGTCATTTAAAAAATTATCAAGCTCCATGTTACATCTGTCTAGTAAAGTAACTGCCTGATTAATTTCATTACCATCAATTAATTCTTTAACCCTTAGGATTGAACTTTGGACATTTTTGATTGGGCCCAAGCTAATATTGATCGTCTGTTCAGCAAAGCTATTTATGACTTCATCAACAGCTTTTTGTTCTTCCTTTAATCTATTTTTTTCTACTTCTAGCTCTTCGTTAGAAAGCTTTTCTGTTTCAAAATATTTAGAGTCTGTCTCTATTAAATCTGATTTTTCTTCTTTTAGTCTTTTTTCATTTGAATTAGCGTCAATAATTATCCCTTTTTCTCTAGCAATATCATCATCAAGTGTTTGTATTGATTTTTTAATAGTTTCGATTTCATCTTGAGTTCTTGTATTCTCTTCATCTAAACTTTGAAGTTCCAGATTAAGTCTTTGTATTCTTGACAAATTTTCTATATTTTTTTCTCTAAGTGGTGAAACTTTATCAATTGAAAGTTTTATCAAACTTTCCAGTTCTGATATTTTAGTATTAAATCCATCAACTTCACCTTCAGCTTCGTTATTTATTTCATTTTCTATCCTGATTTCTTTATCTATCTCAATTAATTTTAAATAATATAAACCAGCCTCTATTTTTTTTATTTCTTCAGAAATAAGTTTGTATTTTGTAGCTTCCTCAGCCTGTTTTTGAAGATTTGCTAATTGCTTTTCTTGTTGTCTCCTAAGCTCATCAGCTCGTTTAAGATTGTTTTCTGCAGCACCCAACCTTAATTCAGCTTCGTGTCTTCTCACATGTAGCCCAGAAATACCTGCAGCTTCCTCCAATATTGCTCTTCGATCTGTAGGTTTTGCAGTTACTAAAGCTCCAATTCTCCCCTGACTAATTATTGATGGAGAATGTGCACCAGTAGATAGATCAGCAAAAAACATTTGAGCATCTCTAGCTCGTACTTCTTTACCATTAATATAAAATCTAGAGCCTTTATCTTTTTCTATTTTTCTTCTAATTTGGATTTGATCATACTCTCGATATTGAACTGGACCTTGTTTATCTTTATTTTCAACTTCTATTGTAACTTCAGCAATATTCTTAGATGACTTATTTGAGGTACCTGAAAAAATTACATCTTCCATTCCAGATCCACGCATACTTTTTGCGGATGTTTCACCCATTGCCCATCTTAAAGATTCAACTATATTAGATTTACCACATCCGTTAGGTCCAACAATACCAGTTAAGCCATCCTCGATTAAAAAGTCAGCTTTTTCTGCAAAAGATTTAAATCCATTTAATTGGATTTTTTTAAACTCCATTTCAAACTTATATCAGTTTTTCAAGAGCTTTTTTTAAATTTTTGTAATTTAAGGTTTTATCAAACTTTTCGTTATTAATTATTATCGTGGGGGTAGCATTTACTTTAAAGTTTTTAGCTCCATTGATTCGGTCATTTAAGACAAAATCTTCAATTTGCTTGTTGTTAATACAGCTTTCAAAATCAATATTGAAACCTTCTGTTGATAAAAATTTTTTTAGATTAATATTTGCTTCCTCAACTGAACGTCCTTTTACCCACTTTTGTTGATTAGCATATAAACTTTCCAATATCTCCGCGTTCCCATCATTTTTACATTGGGCAACTTTTGATGCATTAAATGCGGCAATATCTAGAGGAAAATGTCTAAATTCAATTTTAGCTAAACCTGTATCTAAATATTCTTTTTTTAATAAAGGATAAACATCTTTATGAAAGTTAGCACAGTGGCTACAAGTCAAAGATTCAAAAGCAATAATAGATATTTTTGCACTTTTATTTCCTACAAGAATTCTTTTAATTTCGTCAGCTTGAGTGCTTAAAGCACTGAAGAAAAAAAATATTGAAATTATTAAAATTTTTTTCATTTTTTTTTAAACACTTTAGTAAGCTCTAATAATGATTGTTTAATTTTTTCATTTTTAACATCGCTGATTTTGTCTTTATATCTATTTATTGTCACATTTTTCTGATTAATTTCTATTTTAGGGGAAACTTTTTGTTCATCGTCAAAACTAATGAATTTAAGTCTCTCAACAACTGGATAACCAAAATAAGTATTAATCTTATTTAAAATATCTTTTTTAGAATATTCTATGTCAACTTCGTGGCCTCTTTTGACCATTATCACTAATGTACTTACACCAAATTTATTTGAACTTTTAAATGTTTTTGGATAGCAGCACTTGAATAACTCTTCACCTACAAGGTATTTCCAATTACTCAGGGTTTCTGAATAAATGTGACCTTTTTTATTAATAATCCTTTTTACATTTTTCGGCAAAGTGTCTTTAAAAGATCTTAAGCCTTGAATGGAGACATTTCTCTGCTTAGTATTATTTTTAAATTGCATATGAAAGATCAAATAATAACAAATAAAATTCTTAATTGGTATGACATAAATAAGAGAGTTTTACCCTGGAGAAAAAAAGTATCTAATAAAAAAAAGCAATATTACACATTAGTTAGTGAATTTATGTTACAGCAAACTCAGGTTGCAACAGTTATCTCATACTTTAACAGATTTATAAAAAATATTCCTGACTTAGAGACTTTAGCGAATTTTGAAAATCACAAATTGATTAAGCTCTGGGAGGGGCTTGGATATTATTCCAGGGTTAGAAATTTAAAAAAAACTGCACAAATAGTTGTTGAAAAATTTGATAAAAAACTTCCAAGAAACTATTTAGAATTAAAATCCCTTCCAGGTATTGGTGATTACACTGCGAGCGCAATATCAGCAATAGCTTTCAACAAACCTATTATACCTTTAGATGGAAACATTGAAAGAGTTCTTAAAAGATATTTATATTTAAAAAAAGAAAATGAAATTAATAAAGAGAACTTAATTAAGAAAAAAAAAATCTTTGGGTACTCAAACAGGGCTAGTGATTATGCTCAGGCCTTAATGGAACTAGGAGCCTTAATTTGCAAACCGAATAATCCTCATTGTGAAATATGTCCAATTTCAAATAAGTGCATTGCTTTAAAAAAAAAGGATTTCTTACTTACTAAAATAAAAAAAAAGAATAATGATAAATATTATTTATTAAAAGTTTATAAAAATAAAAGTAAATATCTTTTGATTAAAAATACTAAATTTAATTTTTTGAAAAATTTTAGTATTTTTCCTATGCAAGAATTATCAAAGCCTATAAGTTCAACAGATATAGTTAATTTCAAGATGTCAAATATGAATATGAATATAAAAATTGAGCATAAGAATAAAATAAGTTCATTGCCAACTTCCCACTGGATCGATCCCAAGAAGTTAAAAAACTATACTTTGCCAACTTTTACAAAAAGAATTGTTCGATATCTCGAGAGTAATAAATGAAAAAAATTGGAATTATAGGAGCAGGAATTTCAGGTTTATTTATTGCTAATTTATTTAAAGAAAATCCTAATTATCAAGTTACAATATTTGAAAAAAAGCACTCTCTAGAGTTAGAGGAGGGATATGGGATCCAACTTTCAACCAATAGTATCAGGCTTTTAAACAAAATTGGATTTAATGAAATAGAAAAGAAGGAAAAGTTTAATCCTGAAAAAATTGATTTTTATGAGATTAAAAATCAAAAAAAAATATCTGATTTGAATATTTCTGAATATAATTCTGAAGATTATAAATACACCACAATGAAAAGATCTTTATTAGTTGAATTTTTAAAAAATAGACTAGATGAGCAGGTTGTAAAATTTGAACATAGCATTGAGAAAATCGAAAAAAAAAATGATCAAATAAATTTAACTTTTAACAACAATCAAAATTTTATTTGTGACCATCTAATTATATCTGATGGTATTTTTTCTAAAGGAAAATCCTTAATTTCTAATAATCAAGTTCAACCAACTTATAATAATTGTATTGCAATTAGAGGTAAAATTCCACGGGCTAACTTAATTAGTTTAAATGAAATAAACATTTCTTTATTTATAGGTCCTGATTTTCATTATGTTATTTATCCAATTGATAATAGTGGTGGAGAATTAAATTTTATAGGAGTTTTAAAGCATCAATTGACTGCAAATGAGCTTAAAAACTATGGTCTTTTTGAAGAAAAAGTTTTTATCAATGAAATTAAAAACAAATTACAAAATAAAATTTCTTCTTCAATTTTAAATAACCTAAATAATATAAAGTGCTTCCCAGTTTTTGTTAGTAAAGATTTTCATAAATCAGATGAAAATATTCATCTTGTTGGAGATGCCTTTTTTGCCTTTCCACCTTCTTTTGCACAAGGAGCTTCACAATCTATTGAAGGTGCATCAGAACTATTCGAAAGCATAATAAGTAGCAAAACTGATTATTATATTAATAGAGTTTCAAGAATAAAAATGATTAATAATAGATCAAAACTAAATCAATTTGCTTTTCATGTATCAAATCCAATTATTGTGTTTTTTAGGAATATGGGATTAAAAATATTAACTAAGAACAAAAAATTCTTAGAAAATTATTTAGGAAAAATTTATAATAATTAATTTTTTGAGATTAATCTTTGTCTCAAGTAGTCTATTGGATATATTCTGCCATTAATATCACAATGCCAATACGTCCATCCATTGCAACTTTCAGCACCTAAAATAGTAGCTGCAACTTTATGAATAGAGCCCTCAGATTGGTTATGCTTTATACTTCCGTCAGCTAAAATTTTTGCATTGATTTTTTTCTTATTATCAAAAATGTTAGTACCTGGCTTAATTATTCCAAGTTCCACTAATGATCCAAATGGTATTCTAGGTTTTGATCTATTATTTTTAAGAGTATCAAGTAAATCATCTTCAATAGGTTTTGCATTTTTAATTCTTTTTTCCGCAGATTTGAAATAATTTTTTTCTTTTTCTATACCAAAATAATTCCTACCAAGTTTTTTCGCAACGGTTGCTGTTGTACCTGAGCCTAAAAAGGGGTCTAAAATCATGTCATCTTTATTCGAAGATGCTAACAAAACTCTATGAAGTAAAGCCTCTGGTTTTTGAGTTGAATGCACTTTTTTGCCATTTTTCCTCAATCTTTCTGAACCACTGCAAATTGGAAGGTCCCAGTTTGATCTCATTTGTAAATCATCATTCAAACATTTTAGTGATTGATAATTAAACGTATATTTTGATTTTTCACTTTTAGATGCCCAAATCAAAGTTTCATGAGCGTTGGTAAATCTTGTTCCTCTAAAATTAGGCATTGGATTATTTTTATTCCAAATTACATCGTTTAAAATCCAAAATCCTAAATTTTGAATTGTAGTTCCTACTCTAAAAATATTGTGATAACTTCCAATGACCCAAATTGCTCCATCTTTTTTTAAAATTCTTTTACACTCTGATAACCACTCATATGTAAACTCATCGTATTTTTTGAAATTTTCGAACTGATCCCATTTGTCATTTACAGCATCTACTTTAGATCTGTCTGGTCTTATCAATTCGCTTTTTAATTGAAGATTGTATGGTGGGTCTGCAAAAATTAAATCAAAAGTTTCACGTGGAATTTTTTTTAATTCCTCGAGACTATCTCCGTTAATAATTTTATTTTTGAAATCAGTTTTCATTTTTAAAAAATAATTAGACTCCAAATGGATTCCACGGTCAACCTGAGATTGAAATATTTAGACTCGTTTTGTGTGGCTAAAATTTAAGATAACTAGATATTGTGTTTCTTAAGTTTTGATATTGGTGAAAATGTTTTTCTATGATGCTTGTTAACACCAAGCTTTTTTATTGCCTTTAAATGCTGATTAGTTCCATATCCAAAATTTTGATCCCAATAATATCCTTTATTCTTTTTTGCTAATGTTTTTATAAATTTATCTCTAGTTACTTTAGCAATAATAGATGCTGCTGAAATGGCGGGTATTTTTTGGTCACCTTTTACTATTGCCCTTAAGTTGTAATTTTTTAAATCTGGTATTTTATTTCCATCAATTAGAACTTGCGAAGGTCTTTTTTTGAGTTTTTTTATTGCTCTTTTCATGGCAAGCAAACTCGCCTGAAGAATATTTATTTTATCTATTTCTTTAACAGAGGCTTTACCAGTAGCCCAAATAGAATTTTTTTTGATGTAATTAAATAAAATTTCCCTTTTTTTCTTAGTTAGTGTTTTAGAGTCTTTGAGTATTTTAGAATTAACTGATTTATTTAAAATAACAGCTGCCGCATAAATTGGTCCAATTAAACTTCCTCTACCGACTTCATCTACACCTGCGATTATTTTCATTAAACTTTTAAATTTAAGTCTTTTATCTTCTGTCTTATTTTTTTTAGATCTTCCCATGAGTATTTCTTATTCTCTGGGAACCTTATTAAATATGAGGGATTAAAAGTTATCATTAAAGGATAGGTTCGACCATTTAGTATGACTTCTTTCCATTTTCCTCTTTCACTTGAAATTTTACCATTAATTCCTGTGACAGCCTCCATAGCTGTGCTACCCATTAAAATAACAATTTTTGGATCAATTATTGATATATGCTCTTTTAAAAACACAGAATATCTTTTGATCTCTACAGATGTTGGTTTTCTGTCTTCTGGAGGTCTAAAATTTATTGAATAACTACAATAAATATTTTTTCGTTTTATCTCGATAGCCAGCAGCATTTTATCAAGGAGCTCTCCAACTTCGCCCATAAAAGTATTAGCATTACTGTCTTCTTCTAAACCTGGGGCTTCACCAATTAACATTATAGAACTGTTAAAATTTCCATCCCCAAGAATTAAATTCCTCGAATTTTCTTTCAATTTACAATTTTCAATTGAATTGATTTGCTTTTTTAGGTTTAGCAATAATTCAGTCTTATTTTTTGACAAATTATGATCAAGTTCGATACCATTGTTGGTAAATCTGTTTATAGGTTTATTATTAAAAATAAAGTTTGGTTCAATTGTATTTATCAATTCTTCCCTAAATTTGTCATTTTGATTTATTACTTTTTTAGTCATACAATGTCTAAATGTTAAAAAAATTAATAAAATTGATATTTATTTTTGGATTATTCTATCAGACACCCATATATTCTAAAAGTACTACTTTTAATGACTTTAATTCTAAGGATTTATCAAATTATTTTTCAGGAATTATTGCATATGAAAATCAAAATAATTCTAAAGCATTAAAATTTTTCAATCTTTCAAAAGTTTTACTTAACAAGCATGACTCGTATTTAAAAAGGTATGTAAATTCATTAGTTTTGGACAATAAAATTCCACAAGCAATTAATGTTATCAAAAATAATGGTAATGAAGACAATGCAGATTTTTACGACGCCTATTTAATTTTGATTATTGATAGCTTAAAAAAAAATAATTTTGATGAGGCAGATGAATATTTAACTCTAAGTTTAAAATTTCAAGATCAAAATAGAATAAACTTGGTTATTTTTGAGGCTTTGAAACAATATATCTACACTTTTAAAAATAAAAAAATTTTAAATAATAAAAAAAATTTTGGAAATTTGTCTTTAATAGCGGAAACTTTTCAAAGATGTTATTTAAACGATGAAAAAACTGGAGCTTATTTTCTTAATCTAATTAATAGTCAACAAGGAGATTATTCTAGATATATCTTTTTTTACCTTAATCATTTAATTGATAAAAATAAAATTAATGCAGCAGAAAATGTGGTTAGTCAATTTGATTATATGAACTCAACCATTTTACTATCCCAAAGCAAAAGTTGGGTAGAGAATAAAAAATTTAAGGAATTTAATAAAATTTTTTCATGTCAAAATCACAAAGATGTTGTTTCAGAATTTTTATTTTTGGTGTCCAATCTTTATTCATCCCAAGATAATTTTGAGAAATCTAACTTTTATTTAAATTTATCAAATTATTTAAATCCAAAGTTTGAGTTTAATTTATCTTTGGTTGCAGAAAACTATTATTTAAATGAAGAATTTAATAAAGTTAAAAAAATCATTACAAAATTTAATAAAAAAGATGAGTTTTATTATTGGTTTAGATTAAAAAAAGAAGCACAAATAATTGTTGAGGAACAAGATTATGACAATGCAATAAAGTTTATTACTACAAAATTTAATCAAATAGATAATCCAAACTTAAAAATGCAATTTGATGTTGCAAATTTTTATAAAAATTCAAAAAATTATGAAAAAGCAATTGAATATTACTCTCAAATTATTGAAACATTAGATGATCAATCTGAACTTAAAGCAGATTTATTTTACCGAAGAGGGGGGAGCTATGAGAGGTTAGGAGATTATAAAAAAGCAGACGAAGATTTACTTAATTCTCTACAAATAAATCCTGACGATGCTTATGTTCTTAATTATTTAGCATATTCGTGGCTAGAACGTGATTATAAAATTGATGAATCAATGGGAATGTTGAAAAGGGCATACGAGTCAAAAAGTAATGATCCTTATATAATCGACTCAATTGGATGGGCTTATTATCTTATAAACGATTACATTGAGGCTGAAAAATATCTTAAAAGGGCTGTGGAGTTGATGCCTGAGGATCCAATAGTGAACGATCATTACGGAGATATATTGTGGAAATTAAATCGCAAAATACAAGCACGATATTTTTGGAAAAATGTTTTAAAGTTTGATGATACTGAAGACAGCATGAGGAATAAAATAAATATAAAAGTAATTGAAGGCCTTAAAAATTCCTAAATGAGGAATAATTATCTTAAATCTTATGCTAAAATTAATTTAGCATTAAATGTGACTGGAAAAAGAAACTCAATGCATAAGATTGAGAGTATTATTTCATTTATTGACTTACACGATTTGATCTCTATTCAAAATATAAAGTCCAATAATCACAAAATTTCTTTTTATGGAAAATTTTCAAAGAATATAAAAAGAGAAAACACAGTTCAAAAGTTACTAGATTTACTCGATAGATCTAATTTATTAAAAAATAAAAAATTTAAAATAAGTATTAAAAAAAATATCCCACAAGAGGCTGGACTTGGTGGTGGGTCCATGAATGCAGCAGCGATATTAAATTTTTTTATAAAAAAAAAAATTATAAAACTCACAAAAATAAAGATAGAAAAACTATGTAATTCAATTGGATATGATGTGATATTAGGAATAAATTTTTCTAGTTCTATCTTGAAATCAAATAATCAAATTAAAAAATTCACAAAGTGCCCTAAATATAATACTTTGTTGGTTAAACCCAACTTTGGATGTTCTACAAAAAAAATATACTCTGGAGTAAGAAAGTTCACTAAACCAAACCTTAATTCTCCAAAAAAACAAATGTTCAGTTCAAACTATTTAATTCATCAAGTTAATGCTCTTGAGAAAATAGCTTTTTTAAAATACCCGCGACTAAAAAACATAAAGTTATTTTTGAAAAACCTTAATAGCCCCTTATTTGTTAGGATGACTGGTTCAGGATCAGTTATTTGTGCTTATTATCAATACCCAAAAGATTGTAAATTGGCAAAGATACAGTTTAAAAGAAAATTTAAAAATTATTGGTGCAATGTATCAAAAACTATATAAATTCTGATTTTTTGTGCTATATGAAAACAATATTGGGGCGTAGCCAAGCGGTAAGGCACTGGTTTTTGGTACCGGCATCCTAGGTTCGAATCCTAGCGCCCCAGCCATATATGGATAAATTATTAGATAAAATATTTTTCAGATCAAGAAATCTTGATTACATAAGTCAAAACATAAAAAAAATTACCCAGAAAACTCCAGCCTACAAAGTATTTGAAGCAATAAATAATTTTAACGAAACGAGTGAAGTTAGATATGTTGGTGGATGTATTCGCAAGATTATAAAAAATGAAGAAGTTGATGATATTGACTTAGCTACAAACTTAACACCCACAGAAGTTTGTAATGCTCTCAAAAAAAATAATATTAACTTTTATGAAACAGGAGTAGACCATGGGACAATCACTGCAATTATAAGTGATCAAAAATATGAAATAACTACTCTTAGAAAAGATGTTTCAACAGATGGAAGGCATGCTAAAGTTGAATTTTCGTTAGACTGGAAGGATGATTCAAATCGTAGAGATTTTTCTATTAATGCAATTTACTCGGATAAAGACGGAAATTTGTTTGATCCACATAATGGTAAAAAAGATTTAGAAAACGGAACTGTAAAATTTATAGGAAATCCAGAGGAAAGAATTCAAGAGGATTACTTAAGGATATTAAGATACCTACGTTTCTTTTTAAATTATTCTAATAACAAACATGAACTTAAAATTGTTAGAACTATTAAAAGAAATATAACAGGAATTTCAAAACTTTCTTCTGAAAGATTACTGGACGAATTTAAAAAATTAACAAAATCAGTTAGGTTTGTTAAATTATTTAAGGATAAAGAAAGCCTAGAATTAATAGAGATAATTTTCCCTCAATTAAAAAATCTTCAAAATTTTAAAAAGTTAAATGCATATGCACAGAGAAATTTGTCTAAAATTGATTTTATTTTATTGATTTCATTATTAATTATTGATGGAACTGATAATGCAGATTATTTTTTATATAAATTTAAAATTTCTAACAAAGATCAAAAAAGAATAAAATTTGTTGATAATTTTTATAAGCAAAAAGTAAATATCAATTATTTTACAGTAAAAAATTTAAATAAAATTTTTTATTTTAATGGAAGGCAAGCTGTAACTGATATTATTAATTTTAAGTTATTTATTTCCAAAAAATTAAAAAAAAAACTATTTAAATTACTCGATTATTATAATGACAAAACTTTGCCAACCTTACCTGTTGGAGCAAATATTCTTATGTCAAAGTATAATATCCCTGAAGGTAAGGTTTTAGGAAACAAATTGAAAATGATAGAAGAAATTTGGGTTCAAAACGGTTTTCAAATCTCAGATAAACAAGTTCAAAAAATTGCTAAAGGTTAAATATATTTTACGTCTTTAATCTCAAAATTTTTCATTCCTGATGGGGTAGTAATTTCAACTAAATCGTTTTTATTTTTTCCAATTAAACCCTTACTTATAGGAGATTGAAAAAAAATTAATTTTTGTTTTAAATCAGCCTCATCTTTACCAACAATTTTATAATTTATTTTTTCTCCAGTATCTAAATCTTCAAGATAAACAGTAGAACCAAAAATTACTTTACCGTCATTATTTAATTTAGTTACATCAATTACATTTGCTCTTGCAATTATGTCATTAATTTCTGTTATTCTTCCTTCACTATGTGATTGTTCCTCTTTTGCAGCATGATACTCAGCATTTTCTTTTAGATCTCCGTGAGATCTAGCTTCAGCAATTGCAGCTACTATTTGAGGTCTTTTTTTTTCTTTTAAATAAATTAATTCTTCTTTTAATTTATTGAGACCATTCAGTGTAATTGGTTCTTTATCCATTATTTATTTCCATTTTGCAATTGGAGGTAAGGACATTAGTATTCCCTCTACATTACCACCAGTTTGAAGTCCAAATTTTGTTCCTCTGTCATACAGTAAGTTAAATTCTGCATAACGACCTCTCTTTATATACTGCTTCTCCTTTTCTTTTAAAGTCCATTTTTTTGAATTTTTTTTTTTTATAATATTATTAAATAACATTTGAAATGTTACACCCACATCTCTTACAAATTTAAAATCTTTTTCAAAGTTATCTTTTTTATAATCAAAAAAAATACCTCCAATTCCTCTTGACTCACCTCTATGTGGTAAGTAAAAATATTCATCGCACCATTTTTTGTATTTGACATAATATTTTTTGTCATGTTGGTCACACATAAGTTTTAGTTTTTTATGAAAATTATTTTTTTCATTTACATCTTTGATAGCTGGCGTTACATCCATACCACCTCCAAACCAATTCTTTTTTGTACAAATGAACCTCGTATTAAAATGCATTGCTGGTATATGAGGATTTTGCATATGCATTACAACAGATACTCCTGATGCCCAAAAACTTGGATCTTTTTCAGCACCTAAAATATTTTTTTGAAATTTTTTAGGAAATTTTCCATATACTTTTGAGTAATTTACACCCACTTTTTCAAATATTTTTCCATTACTAAGAATTCTGTATTCTCCACCTCCTTCATCTTTTTTAGTATTTCTTTTCCAAGAAGTAGATTTAAATTTAAATTTGTTCCTCTCAAGTTTCATAATGTCATCACAAATTGCATTTTGTAATAGTTTAAACCAATTACTTGCTAGATCTTTTTTAATATCTATGTCCATTTAAATTAATTTAATTTGTCTTAAACTTTCTGCCAACACTATAGCAACAGATGAAGCAATATTTAGTGATCTTACTTTATCATTCATTGGGATCTTTAATCTATCTTTGATTAGTTTGTGAACCTTTTCAGGAACACCCGCACTTTCACGACCAAACAAAATTGTATCATCCGATTTAAACTTATATTTAGTATAAGATATGGATCCCTTAGTTGTCATTAAAACAATTCTCTGATTCTGCTTTTTCTCAAAAAATTTCTCAGAGCTTTGATAAAATTCGATCTGTTCAAGATCCATGTAGTCCATGACAACTCTCTTAAAACGTTTGTCAGACAGTAGAAAACCACATGGCTCAATAATTTCTAGTTTTGCACCTAAACAGGCACAAGTTCTAATAATTGCTGCTGTATTTTGTGGAATATCCGGCTCATATAATGCAATTTTTGGCCCCGAAATGGTTGAATTCTGTGTCATTCTATCAGTAGTAAAATTAATATTTTATATTATATGAATTCGTATAATAAGTAATTTAAATCAAAACAGGCAATATAAACAGTTACTAATCGTGTCAGACAAAAAACCAGAAAGAAGAGATTTCTTATTTACAGCCACTTATGCTGTTGGAGCAGTTGGAGCCGCTGCTGTCGTGTGGCCTTTGGTAGATCAAATGAATCCCGATGCATCTGTTAAGGCTTTAGCTAGCACTGAGGTTGATGTTAGTTCTTTGAAACCAGGTAATACAATTACTGTTTTATGGAGAGGAAAACCAGTTTTCATAAGAAGACGAACTCAAGAGGAAATAGATGTAGCAAGGTCTGTAAAAATGGAAGATTTGATTCACCCTGAAAAAGATGAAGATAGAGCAAAAAATCCTGAATGGTTAGTGATGTTAGGTGTATGTACTCATCTAGGATGTGTGCCTTTAAATGATAAAGGAGACTATGATGGATGGTTTTGTCCTTGTCATGGTTCACATTATGATACCTCTGGAAGAATTAGAAAAGGCCCAGCGCCATGGAACATGGAAGTTCCAAAGTATGAATTTGTGAATTCTAACACAATCAAAATTGGATAAAATATATGAGTGATCACGAATACACACCAAAATCAAAAGCAGGTAAATGGTTTAATGATAGATTGCCATTACTTACTTTAGCAAATCATTTGACTGATTATCCAACTCCAAAAAATCTGAACTATTGGTGGACATTTGGTGGAATTTTAACATTTTGCCTTATTACTCAAATTGTTACAGGCTTAGTTTTGGCGATGCATTATATCGCTCATGCAGATATGGCATTTGAAAGTGTTGAACATATTATGAGAGACGTAAACTATGGTTGGTTAATTAGATATATTCATGCAAATGGTGCTTCTATGTTTTTCTTAGCAGTTTACATTCATATTTTTAGATCTTTGTTTTATGGATCATATAAATCTCCAAGAGAAATAATTTGGATTATAGGAATAATTATTTACTTATTGATGATGGCGGCTGCTTTCATGGGTTATGTTTTACCATGGGGACAAATGAGTTTTTGGGGAGCGACTGTAATTACAAATTTATTTAGTGCGATTCCATTTGTTGGAGAGGGTGTTGTGACTTGGTTGTGGGGAGGATATTCTGTAGATAACCCAACTTTAACTAGATTTTTTACTTTACACTATTTGATACCTTTTTTAATTTTAGGATTAGTAGTTTTACACATCTGGGCATTACATGTTCCTGGTAACAATAATCCTGTTGGAATTGATGTTAAAAAACCATCAAAAGATACCGTTCCATTTCATCCTTACATAGTTATTAAAGATGGATTTGCATTATTAATGTTTATGATTGTATTTGCCTTTTTTGTATTCTACGCGCCTAATATTTTAGGACATGCCGATAATTATATAGAAGCTAATCCTTTAGTAACACCAGCACACATTGTGCCAGAATGGTATCTATTACCTTTTTATGCAATTTTAAGATCTGTTCCTGATAAGTTGCTTGGAGTTGTGGCTATGTTGTCTGCGATTTTAATCTTAGCTGTTTTACCTTGGCTAGATACTTCAAAAATAAGGTCTGCAGTATTTAGACCACTCTATAAGCAATTTTATTGGATATTAGTAGCTGACGTCTTGATACTAGGTTATGTCGGCGCAATGCCTGCTGAAGGGCTATACTTATTGATTGCAAGAGTTGCAACAGCTTATTATTTCCTTCATTTTTTAGTTATTTTACCAGTGCTAGGTTTAAAGGAGAGGACTATACCTTTACCATTAAGTATTACGGAACCCGTACTGGGAGGATCGCCCAATATGGCGATGGCTAAAAAAAATGAAAGTAAAATAGAGTAGTGAGAAACATTCTTAAAATATTTTCAATAATAATATTGTTTTGCCTACCCAATGCTAATGTAATTTCCGCAGAAAAAGTTGAGTACTTAAAAACTGACTGGACCTTTAAAGGTCTATTCGGAAAATTTGATAGAGCCTCACTCCAAAGAGGTTATCAAGTCTATACTGAAGTATGTGCAGCTTGCCATTCAATGAAATATTTGAGTTATAGAAATTTATCTGAAAAAGGTGGGCCAGAGTTTTCAGTGGCTCAGGCCAAAGCAATTGCCGCCTCATTTGAGGTAACAGATGGACCAAATGCTGACGGTGAAATGTTTCAACGACCAGGAAAACTATCTGATAAATTTGTGATGCCTTACGAAAATGTTAAAGCAGCTGAGGCAGCTAATGGTGGTGCATACCCCCCAGATATGTCGGTATTAGTAAAAGCCAGAGGAGGGGGAGTAGATTA
Source organism: uncultured Pelagibacteraceae bacterium (assembly GCA_902526405.1). Lineage (GTDB taxonomy): Bacteria > Pseudomonadota > Alphaproteobacteria > Pelagibacterales > Pelagibacteraceae > Pelagibacter. The sequence continues at coordinate 30,923 of CABZKL010000005.1, read as the reverse complement.
TATATATTCTTTATTGCAAGGTTATGAAGAAGCTCCAAGTGGAATGGTCTTAGATGATGGTGTTCATTACAATAAATATATGTATGGTAACAAAATTAAAATGTCGGCACCTCTCTCAGATGGGATTATTGAATATTCAGACGGAACAAATGCAAGTGTTGAGCAAATGTCAAAAGATGTGACTACTTTCTTAATGTGGGCAGCAGAACCAAGCCTAGAGGCCAGACATCAAATGGGCTTTAAAGCTATTGTATATTTGATAATTTTAACAATTCTTGTTTATTTCAGTATGAAGAGAATTTGGTCACGTGTTAAATCGGAAGTTTAATACATCACCATCTTTAACAATATAGTCCTTGCCTTCTAACCTCATTTTTCCATTAGTCTTAGAATTAACCCAACCGTTATTATCAACAAAATCCTCGTATGAAATTGTTTCAGCTCTTATAAATCCTTTTTCAAAATCCGTATGAATTTCACCAGCAGCCTTTGGAGCAGTACAATTCTTTTGAATTGTCCAAGCTCTAGTTTCCTCTGGACCAGATGTAAAATAAGTATCAAGTTCTAAAATTTTATATCCTTTTTGGATTAGCATGCTTAATCCGGTATCTTTTAAGCCTATCATATCCATATAATTTTTTTTCTCTTTGTTTTCTAATTCATTTATTTGATTTTCAATATCAGCTGAAACTATTAAAGTATTTTCTTTTCCATATTTCTGAATGAATGTATTAGTATAATGATTTCCCTCTTTGATACTTTGTTCATCAACATTACAAACAAATATCTTAGGTTTAATGGATAACAACCCACTTTGATTTAATTGTTTTGTTTCAAATTGAGATTTTAGAACAGATATATCCTTGTCATTGTTTATACAATCTAATGCAATTTCTAAAATTTTGAGTTTCTCTTCCTCTACATTTTTTTTGTTATTTTTTTCTAATCTTTTTTGTATAGACTCTAAATCTGCAAGCATCATTTCTGTTTCAATAATCTCTAAATCTCTAATGGGATTAACAGTTGGGTTAACGTTTTGGATATCATCAGAGTCAAAGCATCTAATCATATGTATTATTGCATCTACTTCTCTTATATGAGAAAGAAATTTATTTCCTAAACCTTCACCTTTTGAGGCACCTTTCACAAGTCCTGCTATATCTACAAACGAAATTGTCGTGTTAATTGTTTTTTTTGAATTAGAAACTTTGGATAATTTTTCAAGTCTCTCGTCTGGAACAGGAACTACTCCTATGTTAGGGTCTATTGTGCAAAAGGGAAAGTTCGCAGCCTGAGCTTTACTAGAATTTGTGAGTGCATTGAATAAAGTTGATTTACCAACATTGGGCAAACCAACTATTCCACATTTAAAACTCATTATTTGTTATTTATCGTGCTTGAAAATAAATCTAATTTTTTATTCACCAATATCGAAATAGACTCAGTAATATTGTTTATAATTTTTTCTAACCCTATAATTTCGTCATCATCAAAATTTTCTAAAACATAATCGCTTACTTCCATATTTTGTTTTGGTTTACCAATCCCAACTCTTACTCTTGAGTAATCTTTACCAATAAATTTATCGATTGAGGCGATACCATTATGTCCTGCACTTGATCCTCCAAACTTTGCCTTAATTTTTCCAAATTCAACATCTAAATCATCGTGGAAAACAATTACATCTTCAGCTTCAATTTTAAAATATTCAATGAGCTCTCGAATACATATTCCAGAATTATTCATAAAAGTTAAAGGCTTGATGGCGTAAACTTTTTGTTCAGCAACGTTACCAGTAGTAAGTAGTCCTTTAAATTTTGGTTTTTGTTTTGATAAGCCAAATTTTTTGTTAATAGAGTCGATTATTTTGAAACCGACATTATGTCTGTTATTTTCACTATCTGGAGTTGGGTTACCTAGACCTACAAATAAAAGCATATAATGGATTTTAGTGGGAAGTAAATTTCAATTTCGATAACTTATTTTTTTTCTTCAGTAGGTTTTTTATCTTCACCTTCTTTCTTATCACCTTCAGCTGTAGGCTTATCACCATCTGCTGAGGCCGCTTCTGCTCCTTCTGCTCCTTCTTCACCTTCAGCTGCTTCAGCTTCAGCTGGTTTTTCAGGTTCTTTCATTACAGTCGGAGCTGCTAATGTTGCAATTACAAAGTCCCTTCCTTGAATTGTAGGTGCCACGTCTTCATCTAAAGTTATAGATGAAATTTTAAAACTCTCACCGATGTCAATTCCATCTAAATCTATAACAAGATTTTCAGGAATCTTCTCGCTAGGACATTTTAATTCAACTTTTCTTCTTACTATATTTAAAACGCCACCTCTTTTAAGACCTGGGGAGCTTTCGTGATTGATAAATTTTACTGGAACTTCAATTTTAATTTTTACACCTGGAACCACTCTTAAAAAATCTACATGAATAGGTTCATCTGTTATAATGTCATATTTTATTTCTTTAGGAAGAACATTCTGTGTTTTGCCATCAACATTTAAGGCAATAATGTTTGATAAAAAATTTTCTTTTTCAATTAACGATTTTAATAATTTTTTTGAAATTGCTACTTTTTCATTTTGTGCTTCACCACCATAAATTATAGCAGGCACACTTCCGTTATTTCTTAGGGAGCTAAGCTCGCCTTTAGTTTTTGAATCTCGAATATTGACTTCTAATGTATTCATAAAATCAAGGGTTTTTAGCTCAAGATCCTTAATAACTCAAGGTAATTATTTAAATAAATCAGAAACAGACGTTGAGTTTGATATTCTTTTAATAGCTTCTCCCATCAAGGCTGAAATAGATAGAACTTCAATGTTTTTAGCACTCTTCGTTTTGTTTTTATTATCAATTGTATCTGTGATTACCAAATTTTTAATTACTGAATTTTTTATTTTTTTTACAGCCTCTCCACTTAATACACCGTGAGTGATATAAACATAAACTTCTTTCGCTCCTCGATTCTTTAAAGCTTTGGCTGCATTAACTATAGTTCCACCTGAGTCAATGATATCATCCACTATTATACAAGTTTTACCTTTGACTTCTCCAATAATATTCATTACTTGAGATTGACCAGGTTTCGGTCTTCTTTTATCCACAATCGCAAGACCAACATTTAAAATTTTACCAAGTGCTCTTGCTCTTTCAGTGCCACCTACATCGGGAGCAATACATACAATATTTTTACTTTTAATATTTTTTTTTACGTGTCTTGCAAAAATGGGTGTTGAAAATAGGTTGTCGACGGGTATATCAAAAAAACCTTGAATTTGACCAGCATGCAGATCAACTGTTACAACTCTGTCTGCTCCAGCTTTTGTAATTAAATTTGAAACAAGTTTTGCTGAAATAGATGTTCTTGGAACCACTTTTCTATCTTGTCTAGCATAACCAAAGTATGGAATAACAGCTGTTATATTTTTAGCAGATGATCTTTTTAAAGCATCTATACATAACAAAAGTTCCATTAAGTTATCGTTTGCAGGTGATGAAATAGACTGAATAATAAAAATACTATTACCTCTAATATTTTCATTTAATTCGATATAAATTTCACCATCCGCAAAATTTCTAATGCTTGAATTAACTAGTTTAGATTTTAAGAATTTAGCAATATCTTTACTTAAAGGCTTATTACTAGTTCCTGATAATAATTTCATTTGAAAAGAGCCTAATTAAGCATAATTATTGAAATATTTCTACCATAATCATCATGTTTTAAACTTAAAGCTCTTCTTGCGCTGAAGAATTTATTCCTAAAATCGAATGTATCAATTTTAATTTTTTCTAAATTTTTTATCTTATTCTTTAAAAGTAGGGATTTAACGTAGTTTGATAAATCAAAATATAACTTTTTACGCTTTATTCTAAAAAAAATTTTATTTTTTTTGTCTTTTTTAAGAAATTTATTTTTAAATTCATTTTGAACTTCATAGTTATCAACTGAAATAGAGGGGCCTATAACTGCAATAATATTTTGTGGCTTAGATCCTTTTTTAAGCATAAATTTGATAACCCTATCAACTATTCCTTTATATGCTCCTTTCCAACCTGCATGTATTGCTGCAATTATTTTCTTTTGGTGATCACAAATTAAAATAGGCACACAGTCTGCAGTTAAAATAGCAATCGGAAAGTTTTTTTGATTAGTAATTACTGCATCTGCTTTTGGTTTTGATTTAAATTGATATTTTTCATTGATGTAAATAAATTTATTACTATGAATTTGATTAAGTAGAAAAATATTTCTAGCAGATTTTTTTATTTTTTTTCTTACTGTTTCTAAATTTTTTTTAACATTACTTGGTTTATCTTTTGACCCTGGTCCGCAGTTAAGACTTTTATAAATATTTTTTGATATGCCACCTTTGCTATTAAAAAAGCCGTGTTTTAAATTCCTTATCTTTGAAAGTTTTTTTGATTTAATCATTCTGAAATCCTGTTTTGAATTTATTATTTTTTTTGGTTTTTATAAGCATAACTTTAAATAATTCACCCATCTGCTTTTCATCAATTAGTCGTCTTATTCTATAAAATAAGTCAGTTTTTTTTGAAAAAGCTAAATCCTTGCTCACAATCTCAGCTCTTTGAAGAATTCCCATGCTCGTTAAGAATTTTTTTTGAGTTGTTACAAGGGTATCTAAATTTTTATATTGATTAATAAATTTTTCAAATAAATTGAAGTTGATATTGTAGGTAATATCAGATTCACCAATATTTTCTAATATGTTTGAGTATTTATGATTATTTACTGCTTGAAGAGTATCCTGCATTTTTTTATTTAAGTAACCATAATCTATGATTAATATTCCACCTTCATTTTTTTCAATTATATTACCTATAATTTTTAAATATTTGAAAGCATCAGGAGAATATTCAATTATATTTTGTTCGCTTGAAATTTCAAAATTTAATTTTTCCTCAGTTAATTTTATGTTTGTTTTAACTTCTTTAAATTTAGCCTCTTTAGGATCCGTAAGATCTACAAATTTTTCATACCAGTCATCCTGTCTTTTAAAAAACTGTTTTATTGGCAGAGCATCGAAAAATTCATTTGCTAGAAAAATAGTTGGATCACTGTAATTTTCTTCTAAATCTTGAATCCAAGTGATCTTCCCCGTTTTAAGATTTATTTTTTGTTGCTCTATTAAATATTCACTTTTTTCGAGAATCATAAATTTACAGGAACTAAAGTGTTCTGGAAAATTCTTTAATGTTTCACAAATCACTTTCATCATTTCACCATTTCCAGCTCCCAACTCAATTAAATTAAATTTTTTTGGTGAGCCTAAACTCTTTAAAAAAGTAATTAACCAGATAGTAATTATTTCTGAAAAAAGTCTTGTGACATTTGGAGCTGTGGTGAAATCTCCATCTTTACCGAAAGGATTTCGCTTCATATAATAGCCGGAGTTTTTATCATAAAGTGCCCAATTAATAAATTGGTCTAAAGATAGGTTATTTGATTTGTTTATTTTCATTTTTGAAATAAAATAGAACCAATCCAAATAATATTAGAATTACACTTAAAATTTGTCCCAAAGTTAAGTTAAAAAATAAATAACCTAACTGTTCGTCTGGAACTCTTAAAAACTCAATAGAAAATCTAAATATTGAGTAAAAAATTAAAAACAAACTTGATATCAAGCCTGGCTTTAATAAAAAATTTTTATTTTTAAAATTCAATAAAATTATAAATAAAATTATTCCTTCCAGTAGTGCCTCATATATTTGTGTAGGATGTCTTGGCAAGTTATCTATCTGGACAAAAGTTACAGACCAAGGTAGATCAGTTACTTTTCCATAAAGTTCTGAGTTTATAAAATTTGATATTCTTCCAAAAAAAATACCAATTGGGGCAACTAAAGCAATAATATCCATATATAAAAAAGGGTTTTGATTATTTCTTTTTGCAAAAATTATACTCGTAATTATAATTCCAATTAATCCTCCATGAAAAGACATGCCGCCTTCCCATATCTTAAAAATATCTATTAAATTGTTTGAATAGTATTTAAGATTGTAAAATAATATGTATCCAATTCTCCCACCTAAAATAATTCCAATTATTAAATAAGTAATGTAATCATCAAATGTTTTATTGATATCATAACTTTTAATGAATATTTTTTTTGCCACAAACCACCCCAACAAAATACCAACAATATATGCTAATGAATACCATCTAATTTCTAAGGAAAAAATTTCAATTGCAACTGGGTCAAAATTATTGATGAACATTTTAATTTATACTTATAATGTATATCTCAAATATGAAAAATTCTAAATTTATAATTGATAAGTTTGCAAAATTGATTGAGCAAGGGTTAGTTTCTTCAAAAGATTTATCAGCAGAAATCTTAAATATTTTCAAATCTAAAAGAGATGAATTTGTTTTTAAAATGAAATTAACAAGTAAGGATGAATTTGATGTTCTTTCAAAAAGAGTTGAGAACTTAGAAATTAAAATTAAAAAGCTCGAAGGTAAAAAAAAAATAAAAACTAAACAGGCAAAAAAATTTTAACTCTTAACCCTTCCATTTTAGATTTCTCAAGTTTAATATTCCCACCATGGGATTTAATAATATCTGATGCAATTGATAAACCCAGTCCAACACTAGATTTGGAGTCCGCTCTTCCTTTGTCTATTTTGTAAAATGGTTTAAATACATTATCGTACTCATTTTTTGCGATACCTGGACCATCATCATCAACCATAATAAATAGATTGGTATTTTTTTTATTAAGGCTTAATTCTACTTTATTTGCATATTTTAATGCATTATCAATAAGATTATTTATACATCTACTGATTAAATTTTTTCTACCGTTTATATAGACTCTGGGTAGCAAATTTTTTGAGATATTTTTATTATTATATTTTTTGATAACTTCATCAATTAATTCTGACAAGTTAAACATTTCATCTTTCTCAATATATGATGAGCTTGTAAATTGAAGATATTCGTTTAGCATTTTTTCCATTTCGTTGATATCTTCAGTTAATTTGCTCACCGAATCTTTATCTTTAATAAATGCAAGCTGTAATTTCATTCTTGTCAAAGGTGTTCTTAAATCATGACTTATACCTGATAACATTTCAGTTCTTTGATTTAGATGTCTCTCTATTCTCTTTCTCATTTTATCAAATTCGTGACCAGCTTGTCTTATTTCAAGGGCACCAGAGGGCTTATATTCATCAATTTCTTCACCTTTACCAAATCTTTCTGCAGCACGTGCAAGATTCGTAATTGGTCTTGTTTGATTTTTTAAAAATATTAGAGATATGACAACCATGATTATTGCAGGCACAGTTATCCACAATGCAAAAATTCTAGCAGATGAACTAGCAACACGATCTTTGGGGACTAAGAATTTAAAATACCCATTTTTATATTTTACTCTAAGATCAATTAGCTCTTTATAGTTTGTTGAGTCAAACCAATACTCTTCTGCAGAAAATTTTGATTTTAATTCTCTTCTTAATGTTCGATCGATTGGACTAAACCATCTTTCATTTTGTTGTTTTTGTAATTCTTCATTAAGTTTAAGTTCAATATTTAAATCTAAAAATAACGAAAAAAGGTTATTTATCTCTTGCTTGTCAACTTTCTCGCTTTCATAAGTTTCAATAAACACACTTATTTCATTTACTAATGTTCTTGTCATTCCTTTGTTAGTTTTAATCCAAAGGCTATCAAAAAATACAATTGTGATGATTAGCTGAAGGACAATAACAGGGACTGCAACAATTAAAAGCGCTCTATAAAATAGTCTTTTGGGTAAAGCTTTTCTTAATAAACTATTCAATCCAGAGAACATATCCTGCTCCTCTTATGGTCTGTAAAAATTTTGGGTTTTTTGGATCAATTTCTATTTTCTTTCTTAAACGAGTTATAATTACATCAATTGACCTTTCTTTTTTTAAATTGATTAATTGACCAATGCTTTCTCTTGAAAATATATTCCCAGGATTGTTAATCATTTTTTCCAAAATTATCTTTTCTGTATTATTAATTTTGAATTCTTTTTTGTTTTTAATAATTATTAATTTATTTAAATCAATTTTTACATTTTCAAAATCGATAATTCTTTTTTGATCAGTCTTAATAGTTTTAGTTAAAATATTCTTAATTCTCAAAATTAATTCTTTTGGCTCAAAAGGTTTAGCCAAATAATCATCTGCTCCTAGCTCAAGCCCTTTAACTCTTTCACTTGCTTCGCCTTTAGCAGTTAAAAGTATAATCGGAGTATCCAAATCTTTCTTATGTTCATTGATAAAATCTAAACCACTTTTCCCTGACATCATTATATCTAAGATAATTAAATCAAATTTGATAATTTTTACTTTCTCTGAGGCATTTTCAGCACTATCTGAAGTTGTAACTAAAAAACTGTTTTCATTTAAATATTTTTTCACTAATGATCTAATTCCCTCATCATCATCAACCAATAAAATATGAGCTTTAAACTTATCCATTTATAATTTTACTTAAAACATTATCAAAATTTATTACTTCCTCTGAACTTGAATTTAGTAATGCATTGTAGATTCTTTTTTTTTGTTGATCAAAAACCTCATTAAATATCTTTTCACCTTTATCATTTAAAAATACATGCTTAATTCTGGTGTCTTGTTCATCTTTTTTAAAGGTGATAACGTCCAATTTTATTAAATCCTTCAAAACTCTATTAAGACTTTGCTTGGTTACTTTTAGCCTTTTTAATAATTCTGATATTGAAATACCCTCATACATCGATAATAAATGAATCACTTTATGGTGTGCTAATCCAATGGAATATTTGTCTAATATCTTTTTAGAATCAGAAAAGGTTTCCCTATAGCTCACAAAAAGTTTTTCTATTAAATCTTTAAGCTGATCATCTTTTAAATATAAAAGTTCTTTCATTATTGGTAAGTTATATTGACATATTAAAGATACAAAGTTATTTTTCTAATATAATTAAATATGTCAATCATGATACCTTACGACAAAAGATCTGGAAAAATATGGTACAACGATGAGTTTGTAGACTGGGGAGACGTTAAACTACATGTTTTGAGCCATGGTTTACATTATGCAAGTTGTGTTTTTGAAGGAGAAAGAGTTTATGATGGATCAATCTTTAAATTAGAAGAACATACTTCAAGATTTTTTCATTCAGCTAAGAGAATGGGTTTTGAGATTCCATATTCAGAAGATCAAATTAATATTGCTTCAAATAAAATTATTGCAAAACAAAATGTTGAAAATGGGTATGTGAGACCAGTAGCATGGAGAGGTAGTGAGATGATGGCTATTTCTGCACAACAAACAAAAGTTCATGTTGCAATTGCAACCTGGGAGTGGGGCTCATATTTTGATCCAAAATTAAAAGTAGAGGGTATAAGATTAAATATTTCAAACTGGAGAAGACCTGCGCCAAACACAATTCCATGGGATACTAAAGCATCGGGTCTTTATATGATTTGTACTCTGTCAAAACATGAAGCAGAAAAACAAGGTTACACAGACTCGTTAATGTTAGATCATGAAGGGAATGTAGCTGAAGCAACTGGTGCTAATGTTTTTTTCAAAGATAAAAAAGGAGAACTTCATACTCCAATTCCAGACTCTTTTTTAGATGGAATTACAAGAAGGACAGTCATTGGAATTGCAAAGTCAAAAAACATTAGAGTTCATGAGAGAAAAATAAAACCAGAGGAGTTATCAAACTTTGTTGGATGTTTTTTAACAGGCACTGCTGCAGAAGTAACTCCAGTTTCATGTATTGCAGAAAATCAGTTTAAAGTCTGTGACCTAATAATTGATTTAAATGAAAGTTACCAAAACTTAGTAAGAAAAAAAAAAGCGGCCTAATCTTTATTGTCTTCAGACATAGCGTGATCAATTCCCTTACGCATATAATCATATCCAGTAAAAAGTGTTAAAGCTGCAGATAACCACAAAAAAATAATACCAATAGTTTGAGCGTTATAATCCTGAAAATTAATAATCTTGTTTCCGGTATCTCCAGATAAAAGAAGAGAAATTGAAAGCATTTGTAAAACAGTTTTCAATTTAGCAAGGCTAGAGACAGGAAGTTTAATTTTTCCTTTTGCTAAAAATTCCCTTAGGCCTGAAATTAATATTTCTCTAGTAAGAATAATAATTGCAGCAATTACTTCATAATTTCTGATAGTACCATCCATCACTAAAAGAATTAGAGCTGTAGCAACGATGATTTTATCAGCTATTGGATCTAGTAACTCTCCTAACTTAGACTCTTCACCCATCATTCTTGCTAACATTCCATCAAGAAAATCAGTAAATGATGCTACAACAAATAATATCAAAGCAGTCAAATCACCATAAAATCCCGGCAGATAAAACGCTAGAACGAAAAAAGGAACAATAATTATTCGTCCAATAGTTAATATATTTGGAATTTTTTTAAGCATAATTATTCGTGAAAAAAGTTATATATCTTTTTAGCTACTTTTTCCTCAACACCTTCAACAGATTTTATTTCATCTAAACTTGCGGATTCCACTGATCTTGCTGATCCAAAATGGTTCAATAATGCCCTCTTTCTAATAGATCCAATTCCATCAATTTGGTCAAGTAAAGATTTACTTATTCCTTTCTTTCGTTTAGCTCTATGAGCACTTATTGCAAATCGATGTGACTCATCTCTAATTCTTTGAAGAAAAAACAGAGCTGGATCATTTCTTAAAAACTTAAACTCTTTCCCATTGTGAAAAAAAGTTTCGTTGCCGCTGTTTCTTAATTTACCTTTGGCAATCGCTACAATTGGAATGTCATGAAGACCAAGTTCATTTAAGCTTTCTCTTGCAGCTGAATATTGACCCTTTCCTCCATCAACCAAAACTAAATCAGGAAAGGTTAAATAGTTGTCCTTTTCTTGAACGGCTCTTTTAAATCTTCTATTTAAAACCTCTCTCATCATACCATAATCATCTTGTTCATTTTTTTTGTGCTTAATATTAAATTTTCTATATCTTTTTTTGATAAAACCCTCATCCCCATAAGCAATCAGAGCTCCAACACTATTGGTTCCTTGAATGTGACTATTATCATAAACCTCAATTAAATTGATGTTTGTTTCTAAATTAAATTTACTAGCAACAGCATCAAATAACTCTCTATTATTTTGACTTTCATAAAGCTTTCTATTCAAACTGTCTTTTGCATTTTTAATTGCTTGATTGATTACTTTAAGTTTTGAACCTTTTTTGGCAACTGAAATAGTAATTTGTTTACCTTCCTTATTTGAAAGAGTTTTTTCAATTAGAACTTTTTCTTTAATTTCCTCCGACAAAATTATTGATGAAGGAACACTTTTATTTTCATAAAATTGTGAAACAAATGAATTGATAATTTCTCCAAGTTTTTCATCTGGATCATGTTTCGGAAAGAAGGCTTGATTGCCCCAATTTTGTTTTGATCTGTAAAAAAAAACTTGGATGCATGCTTTACCAGACTCTTTGTAACCTGCAATAACATCTGCTTCGACTAAATTTGCTTCATTTATTCTTTGAGATGACTGAATTATGTTTAATGCTTTTATTCTATCCCTTAAAATTACGGCTTTTTCAAAGTCAAGTTCTTCACTTGCTTTTTCCATTTGATTAGAAAGATTTTTTTGAATTTTTCTTGATTTTCCAGAGACAAATTCAATGGCATCATCAACTGTTTGTTGATAATCTTCCTTAGTAACATAACCAACACATGGACCTGAACAACGTTTGATTTGATATAATATACAAGGTCTTTCTCTGTTTTTAAATACCGTGTCATCACAAACCCTTAAGTGGAAAATTTTTTGAATCATTTTGATTGTCCAATTAGCGGAACCAGCTGATGCAAATGGGCCAAAATAAAAGCCCTCTTTAGTTTTTTTACCTCTATGTCTTTTTATCTGAGGCCATTTATCTTGGTTGCCAATAAATATGAAAGGGAACGACTTATCATCTCTAAGAAGAATATTAAATTTTGGTTTAAATTTTTTAATTAAATTTGCTTCAAGCAGTAAGGCCTCGCTTTCGTTAGAAGTAGTGGTTATCTCTAATTTTCTTGTTTGAGACAACATTCTCTCAGTTCTGATGATGTGATTTTTCTCAGAAACATAACTTTTCAATCTATTGGGTAAATTTTTAGCTTTTCCTACATAAAGAATTTCATCTTTAGAATTCAGCATTCTATAAACACCTGGTAACTTAGGAACTAAAGGGAGTTCTTTTTTAATTACTTCTTTACCTAAATCAGAGCTTATCATGGCTTCTTTTTTTTGAAATTTGAATACCAACAGAAGAGCAATCTTTCATGATTTCTAATTTCTCAATTTGAAGACTTATCTTATCAATTCTCTTATCTTTGAATAATTCATCGAATACATCCTCTGCTAATGTTTCAAGAAAATTATAATGTTTATTTTTAACAAGTTTTTTTATTAACCTTACAATTTTTGCATAATTAACAATTGATTTAATATCTCTATCATTTGATGGTTTTTTATCTTCATAATTTACATCCAAATTAAATTTTACTTTTTGAGATTTCTCTTTTTCAAAATCAAAATACCCTAGCTTTAGATCTAAAATTAATTCTTTTATCAAAACTTTTTTCTCATAATTAAATAGACTTTTGGTACTACTAATTTTAACTATATTTAAATTACTTTTTTTCATCTTTTAAAGTCTTGATGCAATATATTCTTTGATAACTGGGTGGTAATGCATAAAACAATCAGCCCAATCTATTGTATGAGCATTTTTTACTGGTTCTTCCCAATTTGATCCTGCCAATTTACATTTTTTACCATTAATTTTTTTCTTTTCAGAGACAACTATTCTTTTAAAATTTGGAACTTTGTCCATCCAATCAGATGTTAGGCCTTCAAATGGATCCATAGGATGGGTAAAAATTAAAACTGGAGCATTTCCTTCTTTTATTATATCAATCTGTTCTTGTCTCCATTGGGCCATACCAGGATATTTTTTATGAAATTTTTTCATTGCTTCATCATATCCAACTTTTTTTACTTTATATTTTTTTGATAAATTCCAAAAACATGCAGGCATTAATGATATCCCTCCACCTACTTCTTCCATATATTTTGCTGTTAGCCTTAATGTTGCCCATCCTCCACAAGAGTGACCTGACATAAAAATTTGTTTCTTTGGTACGCCCATGTTAACAAATTTTTTAATAACATCTAAATTACCCTCAACTCTTCGATCCATTTTTGAAGTTCCTGGATAAGGTCCTTCCCATTTTTTCATCCACATTCCTATTTTTCCTAACTTAGCACCTAAATCACCTTCGAGTTGACCTTGGCAGTGAATATAAACCATAATTTCTTTACCATTTATTTTATCACCAGCTAGCTGAGCCATATTTCTAAGCTCTGACCTCCAGAAGCAATCTTTCAGTTTTACATCGTTTCCATCTGAACCATGATTGTATATTATTATTATTTTGTCTTTAGGGTTAGTTACCACAAAATTTTCATCGATTTTAATTTTATCTTTCCATTTATTTGTGGGTATTACAAAACCATCTTTTTTTATACTTTCTGGATTTGCATATGCACCACCACTTAATATTAAACTAAGCATTATAATTACTAAAAATTTTCTCATTCTTTTCCTCCCATTATATCCGGCGTTTGCCAGTTTAGATTTTGGCCACTGTCAATTGCTAAAACTTGGCCAGTAATAGATATATTTTTTATAAAAAAGTCAACTGCATTACAGATTTGTTCCACATCAACTTGTCTTTTTAAAGGGGTTGCTAAATACTGTTTTTTAAAATGTTTTTCAGACTGTCTCTTATTTTTGATTGTGGGTCCTGGAGCTATACCGTTTACCCTTATATTAGGGGCCAAACTCATAGCACTTGTTTTTGTAAGAGTATAAAGGCCGGTTTTACTTATGGTATATGAAAAAAAGTAGGGGGTAAGTTTAAAAACTCTCTGATCAATTATGTTAATTATATTGTTATTTTTTCCTTTAATATTTTTAGCAAATTCTTTTGATAGTAGAGCAGGGGTTCTTAAATTTGTTTTTAAATGCTTATCCCAGCTATCAATTGTAAAACTTTCAAGTTTATCGTTTTCAAATAATGAAGCATTGTTTATTAAACAATCAAAAAATTTTAATTTTGATTTAGCATATTTAATAATTTTACTTACATCATTTTCTTTGCTTAAATCACCTTTCACAAGGTAAACTTTAGTACCATTTAACTCTAGATCTTTTTTGAGTTTTTCAGCCTTTAATTTTGATTTATTGAAATGAATTAATATTTCTTTATTTGTACCAGATAATTTTTTTGCAATTGCAGCACCAATTCTGGTTGCTCCACCAGTAATAATTATTTTCCGTGCTTCCATTTTTTATCTCTTTTTTTTGTGACCTTAGTTCCCGGCATTCCCATTGTTGATCTACCTTTTGGATAAAGTTTATTTTTTACGTCATATTGCCTAATTTTTGGGTTAAGTGTTATTTCAAGTTCAGTACTTTCTAATTTTCTGATTTCATCTCTTATTTTAGCAGCCTCTTCAAATTCAAGATTTGCAGCAGACTCTTTCATTTTCTTATCCAGGCCTTTTAAGTGTTTCTTTAAGTTCCCCCCAATATTTGAGCCATCACTAATTTTTACGTAATCTTTTTCATAAACACTTTCTAATATGTCGCTAATTTCTTTTTTCACAGACTTAGCATCAATTTTATGTTTCTTATTATATGTTAGTTGGATCTGTCTTCTTCGGTCAGTCTCTGCAATTGCTTTTTTTATACTTTTTGTCTCTTTATCAGCATACAAAATAACTTTACCATCAACATTTCTTGCAGCTCGACCGATTGTTTGAATTAAAGAGGTTTCAGACCTTAGAAATCCCTCTTTATCAGCATCTAAAATACCAACGAGTGCACATTCTGGAATATCTAAACCCTCCCTCAAAAGGTTAATTCCAACAAGAACATCAAAAACACCCATTCTAAGATCACGCATAATTTCAATTCTTTCTAAAGTATCTATGTCTGAGTGAAGATACCTAACTTTAATTCCATTTTCATGCAGGTATTCTGTTAAATCTTCTGCCATTTTTTTTGTTAAAGTTGTAACAAGCACTCTATGATTATTTTCAATAACTCTCTTGCATTCATGCATTAAATCATCGACTTGATTTTTAGCAGGTCTAATTTCAACTGGTGGATCAATTAAACCTGTTGGTCTAATTACTTGATCTATAAATTTACCTTTAGTTTGTTCTAATTCCCACGTACCAGGAGTCGCTGATACAAATACTGTTTGGGTTCTCATAAGATCCCATTCTTCAAATTTTAATGGACGATTGTCCATACAGGATGGTAGTCTAAATCCATATTCGGCTAAGGTGCTTTTCCTAGATCTGTCACCTTTGTACATTCCATTAAGTTGTGGAACAGTTACGTGACACTCATCGACAAAAATGAGAGTATTATCAGGAAAGTATTCAAAAAGAGTTGGGGGTGGTTCACCTGGTTTTCTTCCAGATAAAAATCTTGAATAATTTTCAATTCCAGCACAAGAACCTGTTGCCTCAATCATCTCAAGATCAAATTTAGTTCTTTCCTCCAATCTTTGAGCTTCTAGCAATTTATTATCTGCTCTATGTTTTTTTAAAGTAATTTCTAATTCTTTTTTTATGTTTATAACTGCTTGTTCTATTGTTGGTTTTGGAGTGATGTAATGACTGTTTGCATACACTTTTACCAGACTAAGATCTCTTATTTGATCTCCAGTTAAAGGATCAAATTCTTCAATCTGTTCAAGCTTATCTCCAAACAGACTTAATCTCCAGGCTCTGTCTTCAAGATGAGATGGAAATATTTCTAAATATTCTCCTCGAGCTCTAAAAGTACCTCTGTAAAAATTTTGATCGTTTCGTTTGTATTGTAAAGCTACTAAAGATTTTATTAATTCTTCACGGTTGTAATCATTATTCTTTTGGAGTGTTAAAGTCATCTTACTGTAGGCTTCAACAGAACCTAATCCGTAAATACAAGAAACACTCGCAACTATAAGTACATCATCTCTCTCAAGTAGAGACCTAGTTGCTGAATGTCTCATTCGATCTATTTGCTCGTTTATTGAGGCTTCTTTTTCTATGTATGTGTCTGATCTTGGAACATATGCTTCTGGAGTATAATAGTCATAATAAGAGACAAAATATTCAACTGCGTTATCTGGAAAAAAAGTTTTCATTTCCCCATAAAGTTGAGCTGCAAGTGTTTTATTTGGTGCAAGAATTAGTGCTGGCCTATTAGTTGCCTCAATAACTTTTGCCATGGTGAAAGTTTTACCTGAGCCTGTAACACCAAGTAAAACTTGATTAAATTGATCTTTGTTAGCACCACTGACTAATTTTTTTATTGCTTCAGGTTGATCACCTGCAGGCTTAAAATCAGATTTAATTTTAAATTTTTTTCCTCCTTCAAGTTTTCCACCTATTTGAGGATTTTTACTTTGAATATCTGTAATTAAATCTTGATATGTATTTTCCATATATTAAACAAGGTATTAGAATTTATTTTTATTTCAATGAGCATAATATCAGACAGTTTAAAGAAGATTAAACCTTCACCTACAATTGCTGTAACCCAAAAAGCAAGAGAATTAAAGGCAGCAGGAAAAGATGTTATTGGTTTAGGTGCGGGTGAACCAGATTTTGATACACCAGATAATATTAAGCAAGCAGCTATTAAAGCAATAAATGATGGAGATACCAAATACACTGCTGTTGATGGAACTCCAGCACTAAAAAAAGCAATAGTCGAAAAATTTAAAAAAGAAAATAAATTAGATTATACAACAGACCAAGTTACTGTTGGAGCGGGTGGAAAGCACGTAATTTATAATGCGATGATGGCTACATTAAATGAAGGTGACGAAGTTATCGTTCCAGCTCCTTATTGGGTTTCTTACCCAGATATTGTTTTATTAGCAGGGGGTAAGCCAGTTTTAATGGAGTGTAATGAAAAACAAGGCTTTAAAATAAACCCATCAGATTTAGAAAAATTTATAACTCCAAAAACAAAATGGATTATTTTAAACTCTCCGTCTAATCCGACTGGAGCGTGTTATAGAGAAAAAGAAATCAGAGAAATCGCAAAAGTTCTCGAAAAACATTCTCACGTATATATTTTAAGTGATGATATCTATGAACATGTAACTTATGAAGGGTTTAAATTTTTTACTATTGCTCAAATTGAAAGTTTAAAAGAAAGAGTGCTTACTATGAATGGTGTAAGCAAAGCTTACTCGATGACTGGTTGGAGAATAGGCTATGCAGCAGGTCCAAAAGAAATTATTAAAGCCATTGCAAAAATCCAGTCACAATCAACAACTAATCCTTCATCAATTAGTCAAGCCGCATCAGTAGAGGCATTAAGTGGAACACAAGATTTTATAAAAAAAAGATCAGTTTCATTTCAAGAAAGAAGAGATTTTGTCGTTAAAGCGTTAAATGATATTGATGGAATTGAGTGCTTAAATCCTGATGGTGCTTTTTATGTCTTCCCTAGTTGCAAAGGTTTAGTAGGAAAAAAAGATACAAATGGAAAAGAAATTAAGTCAGACACAGATTTTGTTCAATCTCTTTTAGAAAATAGTGGTATCGCAGTTGTTCAAGGTTCTGCGTTTGGACTAGAGGGATTTTTTAGAATTTCTTATGCAACCTCAATGGATAATCTCAAAAAAGCATTAGAAAAAATATCATCTTTTTGTAAAACTTTAAGTTGATGAAAACGGCTCTGGTCTTTGGTTCAACAGGTCTAATTGGTGGGCACCTTATTTCACAATTAATAAAAAATGATTATTACAATAAAATAAAGTTATTTGTACGTTCAGAAATAGTTATTAATGAACCTAAAATTGAAATTATTAAAACTGATTTCAATGATTTAGAAAATCACAAAGAAGATGTCAAAGGAGATGATTGTTTTTTTTGCATTGGAACTACAAAACAAAACTCCCCCGACAAAAAAGAATACCAAAAAGTAGAGCTAGAAATACCAAAAACAGTAGCACAAATTGCAAGATCCAATTCAGTAAATTCATTTATTTTTGTATCCTCAATATATGCCAATCCAAAAAGTTCAGGAGATTATGTAAAATTCAAAGGTTTAGTTGAAGAAGAATTAAAAAAATTAAACTTCTCAAATTTAGGAATATTAAGACCTTCTTTTTTAATGGGAAACAGAAAAGAGAATAGAACAGGTGAAAAAATAGGTATTCTGACTTTTAGATTATTGTCCCCATTGTTACTTGGGCCAATTAAAAAAATGAAACCGATTAATTCAGAGAAAGTTGCAAAAGCAATGATAAAAATTGCAAACGAAAATTTAAGAAAAACTACTTTTGAGTCTGATGAAATAGTTGAAATATCTTCAGGCTAAATTCAGTCTAATTACTGATTTTGCTGCATCAACAACTGCAATTTCAGATGCCATGAATTTCATTTGAAGAATATCTTCTGCGTATTTTTGGTCTGTTTGCATTTCTAGTCCAAGATCAGGAACCATAGTCTTTGCACTTGTGTCTATATAACTTAGAAGTTTAACCATAAAATTAGGTAATTCTCTTTTAGGAAGTTTTTTTGCATGGCTTGGAATGTTTTTTGCCATTATCTGTGATAATTCAAGAATACTTCTTACCTCAGATCCAACAATCAATCTTCTGCCTCCAGCTCTTTTATTGGTTAAAGATAGAACATGGGCTTTAGCAACATCTTTTACGTGCGATATCATTACTGAAAATTTTGGGGCAGCTGGATATTTTCCTTGAAGTAATTGTTTTGCATATTCCATTGAAGTACATGTTTTTTCATTTAAAAAATCTCCTAAAACAAAGCCAGGATTGATACACGTCAAACTATTTTTAAGACCTTTACTTTCCATAAGATCCCAAGCAGCTTTTTCAGCTCTTGTTTTTGATACAAAGTAGTCTGTAGTTTTATCCCATTCTAAGTCAGTCCAATCATTTTCACCAAATGTATAAGGGTTAGATCTGTTTGGTTTTCTGAACATGCATACTATGGAAGAAGTTTTAACAAAATGTTCAACTCCTGCATTTATTCCTGCATTTAAAACTCTTAAAGTTCCATCTTTTGCTGCTGGTGTGAGTGACTCCCTATCATTTGAAACTTTTAAAGGAAATGGAGAAGCTACATGTATGATATATTTGCAGCCCATAGCAGCTTCATTCCAGCCTTCATCCTTTAATAAATCTAACTCTACAAATGATAATTTCTCAGTTGAAACTTTATTTTCCTCTAATGTTTTTTTTGTTTGTTCAAATGAATTTGAATTCCTAACAGTACCTAATACTTCGTAATCCGAATTTAGTAATTCGATAGCAACATGTTTTGCAACAAACCCACTAATACCAGTAAGCAATACTTTTTCTGACATTTAATTCTTAAAATTTAAAATATTCTTTTATATCTTTTTGAAATAATAGGTAAATACAAGAAATCTGTAACAAAGTATTTAAAATTAAAATAGATCTTACTGTCAATTCATTAAATCCTATTTCTGGGATAGGTCCATAAGGAGCAGCAAAACTTACATTTATTGCTCCGATTAAATCAAGTAAACCAACGACATTCCATGACAGCAACAGAACCCATAGTATAGTACTTGGTTTTTTTATAATGTAGTAAACTAAGAATATGGCTGTTGTCCCAATAAAAAAGTCACCTATAAAAGGAACTATCCATTCAGATTGTGCCGAACGTTCATTACCAGAAAAAATCCAAAACAGAAATAAACCAGATCCAACTGCTCTGAATGACATCCATCCAGTCACAAAAATAATCCAATTTATTTTCATTTTTTAGTGAGATAAAAATTTTTCAGCTTCAAGAGCAGCCATACATCCCATTCCTGCAGCAGTTACAGCTTGTCTAAACGTTTTGTCTTTTACATCTCCAGCTGCGTAAACACCAGGAACATTCGTTTCAGTCGAGTCGGATTTTGTAATTAGATATCCTTCTTTATCCATTTCTAATTGATTTTTAAAAAGCTGAGTTGCAGGATCGTGACCAATCGCAATAAATACTCCATCAAGTTTTATTTCTTCAATATTATTTGTTTTAACGTTTTTAATTTTTATTCCTTTTACATTTTTAGGCTCATTGTCTCCGATTACATCTTCAACAACGGAGTCCCAAATAATTTCTATCTTTTTATTTTCCATCAATTTTTTTTGAAGCATTTTTTCAGCTCGCAAACTATCACGTCTGTGGATCAATTTAACTTTTGATGCAAATTTTGTAAGAAACATTGCTTCTTCAACAGCAGCGTTTCCACCACCAACTACTGCAACTTCTTTGTCTTTGAAAAAGAAACCATCACATGTTGCACAAGCTGAAACTCCAAAGCCTCTAAATTCTTGTTCTGATTTGATGTTTAACCATCTGGCTTGAGCACCTGTTGAAATAATAATACTGTCTGCAGTATATTTTTGTCCACTGTCCCCGATTGCTTCAAAAGGTTGTGATTTTAAATTCACAGATGCAATGTGATCTTCAATCATTTCTGTTCCAACCGCTTTAGCTTGATCTTTCATTTGATCCATTAACCAAGGACCTTGGATTACATCTGCAAATCCTGGATAATTTTCTACATCAGTTGTTGTAGTTAGTTGTCCACCAGGTTCTGCACCATAAACTAAAATAGGATTTAACATTGCACGAGCAGCATATACTGCTGCTGTGTATCCGGCTGGACCAGATCCAATTATTAACACTTTTGTGTGTTTAGTTGGATTTTGACTCATATGAAAGCTATATAGTGATAAATGTCTAAATTAAAAGGTTTATTATTAACACAAGGTATGCACGGAATGATTAGCCAAGTAGAGGGTTTGGCTAAAGCTCTTGATATTGATTTCATACACTGCGAGGTTGAAACAAATAATATTTGGAACATTATCCCACCAAGACTTTCTCCAATTTCACAAAGTGTTTATAAAAAAATAGATCAAACAGATTTTGATTTAATAATTTCCTGTGGAAGAAAAAGTGTTATTCCTTCAATTCACTTAAAAAGTATTTCTAATAAAAAAATAATTAATATCCATATTCAAGATCCAAAAGTTGACTTTAAACATTTTGATTTTATTGTTGCACCAGAGCACGATGCAATAGAAGGTGATAATGTAATCAGCACCAGAGGTGCAATTCATTACTTAACAGAGGAAGAAATTTCAGAGAATAAAGAATATTTAAACTCTTTTATTAAAAAAGATAATAGAAAAGTATGGGCCTTTGTTTTGGGAGGACCAACAAAATATTACGATTATTCAACAAAAAACATGAAACATATTTTTTCTATGTTTTATAAATTATTAAAAAAACACGATTTCCAACTTGTAGTTATTCCATCAATGAGAACACCACTAAGCACTATTCATTATGCTAAGGAATTTTTTGGTGAAAATCACACTATAATAATGGACGTAGATAAAAAAGCTTACTTGTCAGCACTTGCAATCTCAGAAAATATAGTGGTTACATGCGACTCTAGCTCAATGATCTCGGAAGCTGCTTTGACTGGTAAACCAATATATGTTGCTAATATTTTACCAAAAAAAAATGATAAAAGATTTCAAAGATTTCGAAAGTTGTTTAGAGAATTGAATATTACAAGAAACTTAGGAGAAGAAGTTAAAATTTGGAACTATGAAAAATTAGACGAAACTAATAGAGTAGCAAAACTTATAAAAGAAAAAATTCAATTTTAATGTCATTTTTAAATTCAATAAAAAATAACTCAACAAAACATGAAATTCCTTTCGACCATTGGGAATATAGTGATGCACTGACCGAGGAGTCAATTGAAGAAATAATTAAAGCAGATATTCCTGATTTAAGTAAACTTAATCTTACATATGATGGGACAAGAGCAATTGATGGTGGTGGTGCAGAATTCAGAGAAGGAATTGCTTCTGGAGGAAAAGCGATAAAATTTCGATGTTTTGTATCTAAAGAAAATGCTGCTCAGTTTCCACATTTAGTTAAGTTTATTAATGAATTGCAATCTAAAGAAACGCATCAAACTATTTCTAAAATGATTGATAGAGATTTATCAAATTCATATGTCAGAGTTGAGGTTATTTGTGATAGAGAGGGATTTTGGTTAAAACCTCATTGTGACATCAAAGAAAAATTAATGTCAGGATTAATATTTGTCAATAATACTAATGAGTCTGAGGATCTAGGTACGGATTTTTATAATGAAAAGTTAGAGAAAGTTAAAACTTTACCTTATAGAAATAATTATGGGTATCTTTTTACTAGTGGTCCAAACACATGGCACGGTATGGAAAAAAAGAAAATTTTAAAAGAAAGACGATGTTTACAAGTCAATTATGTGACTTTTGAAACAGATTGGAGAGTCAAATAATTTATTTTTCCCAATTAAATCTAGGAAAAGAGTCAAAAACTTTAAAAATTCCCTCAGACCACTGATTACAAACCTTTGAATAATTCTCATCTGTAACATTTAAACACTCAAGTGTAGAAAGATTATCAGCATCTTTTTTCAGCACTGCAAAATCTATTGGAGGTCCAACAGTAAGATCGCTTTTTAAGGTAGAGTCCATAGAAATCAGTGCACATCTTGATGCATCACCAATTGAAACATTTGGTTTAATTACCCTATCAAGAATAGGTTTTCCGTATTTTACCTCACCGATTACAAGATACGGTTTACTATCAGCTGGTCTTATATAATTTCCTTGAGGATAAACTAAATATAATTCATGTTGCTGACCTTTAATTTGCCCTCCAACAATAAAAGTGGAACCTAATAAAACGTTATCAGTGTTTATTCCTTGAGGTGATGAATGTTCAATATTTAAGGATCCAACATAAGATGCTATTTGTTCAAAATCATTGCAAGTATTTAAATTCATTATGCCTGAAGTACTCTTTAAATCTTTTTCAATTGATTTATAAACTGCCTGAGATGTTCCTAAATTTCCTGATGTTACGATTACAACAGTTCTATCGCCTACATCGTGTGTCATCATTTTGGAATAAATATTTACATTATCTAAACCAGCATTTGTCCTTGAGTCTGAAGCAAAAACAAGACCTTCGTTTGTTTTAATACCTATACAGTAAGTCATCTCACACTAATAATTAGTTAATTATAACATTTTTTCATAATCAATTAAAAGCATAACAGATATATCTAATATGCATTTGCTTATTTTATTCAAGTATTAAACACTGAGTTGTTATGGTCTCAAAGCTTTGGAAAAACTATAATTCAAGTCATGCTTACGATGGTTATTTTACTAAAGATAACAAACTTCGAAAGCACGCAACAATAATCTCATCCATTTTAGAGAGATACGGCAAAAAAAAGCTTCAAGAAATTGAAAAAAATTGTCAAAGTACGATTAGTGCCAGAGGTATTAACTTTAGAGTTTATGCTGCTAACAACAGAGCAGAAGAAAAGAAATGGCCACTTGATATAATTCCAAGAATAATTCCTAAAACACAATGGAACAAAGTTTCAAAAGGTTTAAAGCAGCGAGTAAAAGCTTTAAATTTATTTATTGACGATGTTTATAATCAAAAAAAAATATTCATAGACAAAGTTGTACCAAAAGAAATTATTTTTAATTCTCCATTTTATATAAAAGAATGTGAGGATTTTTCTCCTAAATACAAAGCTTGGTCAAATATTTCTGGTGTTGATTTAATAAGAAATACTAATGGCGATTATTTAGTTTTAGAAGACAATCTAAGAGTACCCTCAGGTGTATCTTACATGCTCGAAAATAGAATGGTAATGAGAGATGTATTTCCTGAATTATTTACAAGATATAAAGTTGCATCAATCCATCAATACACAAACAAATTATTCAATTGTATGGTCGAATGTATTCCAAAGAAAACTGCAAACCCACATATGGTAGTTTTAACTCCAGGTATATATAACTCAGCCTACTTTGAGCACTCCTTTTTGGCTGAGCAAATGGGTATTGCATTAGTTGAAGGAAAAGATTTATTCGTTGATAACGATATTGTTTATATGAAGACTGTAAAAGGTCCACTTAAGGTTGACTGCATATACAGACGTCTTGATGATAATTTTTTAGATCCAAAAGTATTTTTCAAAGGATCTCTCATAGGTGTACCTGGATTATTTAAGAGTTGGCGCAAAGGAAACGTTGGTATAATTAATGCTATAGGTACGGGAGTAGCTGATGACAAAGTGGTTTACTCTTATGTTAATAAAATGATTGTTTATTATCTTGGTGAACAGCCAATTTTAAACCAGGTAGAAACTTACTTATGTCACAATAAAAATGAGAGAAACTATGTAATTGAAAACATCTCTAAATTAGTTGTTAAACCCGCTAATGCTTCTGGTGGTTATGGAATAATGATAGGGCCTAAAGCAGATAAAAAAGAAAGAGATGAAGTAATTGCTAAAATTAAAAAAAATCCTAGAGAGTATATTGCACAACCTCTTGAAACTCTTTCAACAGCACCAACAATCACTGAAAATGATATTGAGCCTAGGCATCTGGATTTAAGACCTTTTGTTCTTAGTGGAAAAACTACGTATGTGAGCACAGGAGGATTAACAAGAGTTGCACTTAGAAAAGGAAGTACAATTGTGAATAGTTCTCAAGGTGGAGGATCTAAAGATACACTAATAGTAGATGTCTAAATCTTTATATGTCTTGAAGAGAAATAACCTCTAATTTTTTTGTTTTAAGTGATTTAATTGCTTCCAAACATGCCAGCGCTGTTGACATATTAGTACAATAGGGAACTTTGTTCTTAAGCGTTCCTCTTCTAAGGGCTATCGCATCATTTAATCTGTGTTCAGAATTTCCTCCACCGGTATTAATAACAAGACCAATTTTTTTCGAGTCCAATACATCTACTATATGAGGTGAGCCGCTACTGACTTTATTAATAATTCTACATTTCATACCATGTTTTCTAATATATTCAGCCGTTCCTCGAGTTGCACAAAGTGTAAATTTTAATTTAATCAGTTCTTTTGCTAAACCTATTCCTTCATCTTTGTGACTATCTTTCAAAGAGATAAATGCTAATCCATCTTTGGGTAAAGAGTTAGCAGAGGCTATTTGGCTTTTTGCAAAAGCCATTCCAAAGTTTTTATCAAATCCCATTACTTCACCTGTCGATTTCATCTCTGGACCTAAAAGTAGATCGCTATTTGGAAATTTGTTAAAAGGAAACACAGCTTCTTTAACTGCGTACATCCCTTTAGACTTATCTCTTAAATTAAATTTAGATAATTTTTCACCAGCCATTACTCTTGACGCAATCTTTGCAAGCGGTAATCCTTTTGCTTTAGATACAAATGGCACTGTTCTACTTGCTCTAGGATTAACCTCAATTACGTAAATTTCATCTTTTTTAATTGCATATTGAATATTCATGAAACCCTTAACTTTTAAAGCTAATGCCAACTTTTTAGTTTGATTTTCTATTTCTTTAATCAAGAATGGTTTTATAGATACAGGAGGCAAACTACATGCTGAATCCCCAGAGTGGATACCAGCTTCCTCTATATGTTGC
Source organism: uncultured Pelagibacteraceae bacterium (assembly GCA_902526405.1). Lineage (GTDB taxonomy): Bacteria > Pseudomonadota > Alphaproteobacteria > Pelagibacterales > Pelagibacteraceae > Pelagibacter. Next base: position 5,285 of record CABZKL010000005.1, on the reverse strand, counting down.
ATAATTCCTGCAACATGAACTTGTTTTCCATCTGAAATGGCATCGACATCAACTTCCATAGCATGATTAATAAATTTATCTATTAAAATTGGATTTTCTTCAGCAGCTTTAAAAGCCTCTTCTACAAAATTTTTGAGTTGGCTTTTTTCATGAACAATTTCCATTGCTCTTCCACCCAATACATAAGATGGTCTTACCATTAAAGGTAAACCAATTTTTTCAGAAATTTGCATTGCTTGTTTAAATGTTTTTGCAATCCCGCTTTCAGCTTGTTTTAATTTCAGTTTATTTAACAAATTTCTAAATCGATCTCTGTCCTCAGCTAAATCTATAGAAGTATACTGTGTTCCAAGAATTGGAAATTTGTGATCATGTAAAAATTTTGCAAGTTTGATTGGTGTTTGCCCACCAAACTGAGCGATAATTCCAACTAAATTACCTTTTTCTTGTTCTTTTTTAATAATATTAAAAACATATTCTTCTATTAAGGGTTCAAAATAAAGTCTGTCACTCGTGTCATAGTCGGTTGAAACAGTTTCGGGATTGCAATTGACCATGATTGTTTCAAAACCAGCGTCTTTCAAAGAAAAACTTGCCTGACAGCAACAATAATCAAATTCTATACCTTGTCCTATTCTGTTAGGACCACCTCCTAAAATAATAATTTTTTTCTTAGTTGATGGATTTGCTTCACACTCTGAATTAATTGAGAAATTTCTTTGATATGTTGAATACATATAAGGTGTAAAAGATTTGAATTCAGCAGCACAAGTATCAACTTTTTTGAAAACTGGTAAAATTTTAAGTGCTGTTCTTTTTCTTCTAACAATTTCTTCAGAAGTTTTAGATAATTCAGAAAGTTTTCTGTCAGAAAAGCCAATTGATTTTATTCTATTAAATTCAACAAAATCCTTTGGTAATCCTGTCTTTTTAATGATAGTCTCTGTATCTACAATTTCTTTAATTTGTTCTAAAAACCATGTGTCAATTTTAGATAATGCAAATATTCTTTTTAAATTAACTTTTTTTCGTATTGCTTCTGCAACAACAAGAAGTTTGTTTGGAATATTTTCTTTGAGTTTTTTTTCAATTTGTTTTTTATTTAGATCTACCACTCTATCTAGTCCTGAAAGACCAGTTTCAAGTGAAACCAATGCTTTTTGAAGCGACTCTTTGAAATTTCTACCAATTGCCATTGCTTCGCCAACAGATTTCATAGATGTACCTAGGGTTGCTGGTGAGGTTGAAAATTTTTCAAAAGTAAATCTTGGAATTTTGGTCACAACATAATCAATGCTAGGCTCAAATGAAGCTGGTGTAACTTTTGTAATTTCATTTTTTAATTCATCTAACGTGTAACCAACAGCAAGTTTCGCAGCAACTTTAGCAATTGGAAACCCAGTTGCTTTTGATGCAAGTGCTGAAGATCTTGAAACTCTAGGGTTCATTTCAATCACAACCATTCTTCCATTTCTTGGATTGATTGCAAATTGAACATTGGATCCACCAGTTTCTACTCCTATTTTTCTTAAGCAGGCAATGGAAGCATTTCTCATCACTTGATATTCTTTATCAGTAAGTGTTAGTGCTGGGGCAACAGTTACAGAGTCTCCAGTATGAATTCCCATTGGATCTACATTTTCAATAGAACAGATAATGATACAGTTATCTTTTTTGTCTCTTACAACCTCCATCTCAAATTCTTTCCAGCCCTCTAAACATTCTTCAACCAATACTTGACTAACAGGAGACTCGTGAAGTCCATTTTTAATTATCTTTAAGTAGTCTTTTTTATTTTTCGCAATACCACCACCAAGACCTCCAAGAGTAAATGCAGGTCTTATAATAGCTGGAAGACCAATTTTTTTTAATACTTTTGATGCTTGATTGATATTATTTACAATCTCAGATTTAGGTAAATCTAAACCTATATCGATCATATTTTTTCTAAATTTCTTTCTATCCTCTGCATTGGCTATTGCCCTAGAGTTTGCACCTATAAGTTCAATTTTATATTTTTTTAAAATTCCTCTTTTTTCAGCCTCCATTGCAAGATTAAGTGCAGTTTGACCACCCATTGTTGGAAGAATTGCATCAGGCTTTTCTTTTACAAGTATTTTTTCTAAAACTTCTAATGTTATGGGTTCTATATAAGTTTTGTCTGCAACATCGGGATCGGTCATGATAGTTGCTGGATTGGAGTTAATTAAAATTACTTTATAGCCCTCATCTTTTAACGCCTTGCAAGCCTGTGTACCTGAGTAATCAAACTCACAAGCTTGGCCGATGATAATAGGTCCTGCACCTACAACTAATATTTTTTTAATATCTTTTCTTTTTGGCATTTTTTTTCATATTGTTAATAAATTCTTGAAAGAGGTAGACACTATCCTGTGGTCCAGGATTTGACTCTGGATGATATTGCACTGAAAATATTGGTTTGTTTTTAAGTCTTATTCCTTCGATGGTATTATCAAATAGAGACTTATGAGTGACTTCAATTTTTTTTGGTAAAGTTTCTTCAACTACTACAAAACCATGATTTTGACTGGTGATTTCAACTTTATCATGTATTAAATTTTTAACAGGATGATTAGCCCCTCTATGTCCCAACTTCATTTTTTTTGTTTTTCCACCTAAAGCTAAAGCTAGAATTTGATGACCTAAACAAATCCCAAATATAGGTAAATTTTTTTTGATTAATTTATTTAGTATTTCTATTGCATATTTTCCTGTCGCAGCTGGATCACCAGGACCATTAGATAAAAATATTCCATGAGGTTTAAGATCTAGTATTTTTTCTGCAGTAGTTTTGCAAGAAACAACCGTTACTTTACATTTGAAATCTGAGAAATATCTCAAAATATTTTTTTTTATTCCGTAATCAATTGCAACTACATGAAAAAGTTTTTTTGTATTCTTTTTATATCCTATTTCTTTTTTCCAAGTTTGGAGTCCTTTCCAAATATAGTTCTTTGATGTTGTAACAGTTTCTGCAAGATCAAGGTTTTTTAAACCACCCCATTTAATGGCAGAATTCGTTAATTTGCTAACATTAAACTCTCCATTTTTTGAGTAAGCAATTGTTCCCTTAGGTGCACCTTTATCACGAATAAAGTTTGTTAAACTTCTTGTATCCAGGCCTGTAATTCCCACAATTTTATTTTTTTTGAGCCAGGTATCTAGATGTAGAAGTGCTCTGTAATTTGATGGATAGGTTATTTCTGAATTAAAGATTACTCCCTTTGTCCAGATTTTATCAGATTCTACATCTTCTTTATTAGTTCCAACATTTCCAATATGTGGAAATGTAAAATTTATAATCTGACCTGCATAAGAAGGATCTGAAATTATTTCTTGGTAACCAGTTAAAGAGGTATTAAAGCAAACTTCTCCAGTTGCTTCTCCTTGATACCCAATCCCAATCCCTTTAAAAACCCTCTTATTTTCAAGAACTAAAACGCCTGTATTAATTTGTGAATTTTTTGAGTTTGTTTTTTTTGCTTTTTTGATCAATTACAACTCATAAGTTAAAGGTTAATACAATAATTGCACTATTATCGCAACAGAGATGTATTATAAAATTGTAAAAAAACAATTTTTCTTTTGAAGAATTATTTCTTTAAAGTAGATTAAAAATATTATGTCCTTAAAAGATACTATCGAAAACGAATATAAAACTGCTCTTAAATCGAAAGATAAAAATAAGATATCAACCTATAGGTTAATATTGTCATCCATAAAGGATCTAGACATAGTTAATCGATCTGGACCCAATAAAAAAGATACAGACGACGAAGATATCAAGAAGCTTCTGAAAAAAATGGTTAAACAACGAGCCGAATCTATTGATATCTATAAAAAAAATAATCGAAATGATTTGTTAGAGGTTGAGCAAAATGAATATAATATTTTAACTGGATTTCTACCTAAGCAACTTGGAGAAGAGGAAACCAAAAAAATCTGCGCGGATTTGATCGCTAAATTAGGCGCTAATTCAATAAAAGAAATGGGTAAAGTAATGGGGGAGTTGAAGAAAAACCATTCGGATGAAATTGATTTTGCTAAAGCAGGCCCAATGATCAAAGATCTATTAAATAAACAATGAAATATCCAAAAGAATACCTTGATGAAATTAAGACAAGGTTGAAAGTATCAACAGTTGTCTCAAAAACAGTTTCTTTAAAAAAAAGGGGCAAAGAGTTTGTTGGTTTGTCTCCATTTAAAAACGAAAAAACACCATCATTTACCGTAAATGATGAAAAAGAATTTTATCATTGTTTTGCAACCTCAGAGCACGGAAATATTTTTGATTTTGTTATGAAAATACAAAATCTTAAATTTGGAGAGGCAGTAAAACAGTTGGCCCATTTAGCTGGAATGCAGCCTTATATGTTTTCTAAACAGGATGAAGAGAGAGAAAAAAAATGGAAAGAGTACCAATCAATCTTTAGCCAATATGTAGATTTTTATCACAATGAACTGTTAAAAAATGAGAGTTGTTCTATTGCAAGAGATTATTTAAAAAATAGATCTTTAACTAAAGTAGAAGTTAAAAAATTTAAAATTGGATACGTAAAAAAAAATCCAAATTTCTTCGAAAAATTAAAAGATAATTATAGCGAGCAAACTTTAGTTGAAACTGGTTTATTTTACTTAGACGAAAAAAAGAAAACACACGTTGAAAGATTTAGGGGACGATTAATTTTTCCAATCAATAACATTTCAGGTCAACCAATTGCTTTAGGAGGAAGAATAATTGAAAAGGTAGATTATCTAGCTAAATATATAAATTCACCTGAAACAAACTTTTTTAAAAAAGGATCAAATTTATATAATTTAGATTTAGCTCGAAAACTTTCTAATAAAATAGATCATATCTATTTAGTTGAGGGATATATGGATGTTGTCGGTTTAAGTAAGAATGAAATTGATAATGTAGTTGCAAATCTAGGAACTTCTTTGACAGATAAACAAATTTTAACCCTTAACCAGTTTTATGATGATATCATCATCTGTTTTGATGGTGATGAGAGCGGTTATAAGGCAGCATTAAGAGCTGCAGAGAATTCTATTAAAGAATTAAAACCTGAAAAACAAATTTCGTTTTTATTCTTACCAGATGGGGAGGATCCTGACGGTTATGTAAATAAAAATGGCAGAGCTAATTTCATTGAATTTACTAATCAAAGTAAACTTCCCATTCATCAATTTATTTTTAGTCATTATAAAAAACAAACACAAAATAACCCTTCCTCACTAGCAATTTTTGAAAAAAAATTGAG